>JAZQUM010000026.1:0-11045 GCA_045631305.1 Oscillospiraceae bacterium
TTACGAATTACTGCTAATCGTGATTCGCTAACAAGTCTTCGAAATACAACAGCATATACGGTGTGGGTAGAAAAGTTCGAAAAAGAAATGGCAGGCGAAGTTCCGGAGTATGGCATCGTAGTGCTTGATTTGAACGACCTCAAAGAAACGAATGACAAGTATGGACACGAGGTCGGCAATAAGCTCATCGTAACTTCTGCGAGAATTATCTCGGTAGTTTTCAAAAGAAGCCCCGTGTTCAGAATTGGTGGGGACGAGTTTGTGGCAATTCTTCAAAATAACGACTTTGAGAATCGGGAAAAACTGTTTATGCAATTTGAAGCCGATTGTGCGAACACGTTTGTTGAAGAAGGGGATGTGAAAATCCCTGTTCGTATTGCATGGGGATTTGCAAAATTCGATCCTGCGAAAGACGCGAACTTTACCGATGTGTTTAAGCGGGCGGATGACGCCATGTATGAAAATAAACGAAAAACAAAAGGCAGTTGTTTTATTGATGAAAAATGATGAGATCAAGAAAGGCAACCCTTTCATAAAGAAACACCCGAAGGCCATAGCCTTCGGGTGTTTTTTCAGTTCTGCTGTTCTTTTTCCAGATTTTTCACGGCGGCGGAGAGCATCAGCAAAATTCTACAGGTTTTTAAAAACCTGCCAAGCGGTTGTGTTGACCGCGTGCGTGGGGCGTGATATAGTAGGGGCAAGAAACGAACCCTCCTTCGGGAGAGAAAGAGCGCTATGAGAAGAAAGACCACGGAGATGCCCTCCACCGAAAAGAAAACGAACCCTTCCCGCCGGGAGCTGAAGTGGGATAAGCTGGATAATACGGCCCATTTGTTCCCGGTGATCGCCGGCGAGCAGATGACCAATGTCTACCGCATCAGCGTCACGCTGAAAGAAGCGGTGGACGAAGCGCTGCTGCAAAAGGCGCTGGACACGGTGCTGCCCAAGTTTGATGGCTTCAATATGCGGCTGCGCCGCGGCTTTTTCTGGCACTATTTTGAAGAAAACGGCAAGAGTGCCCCCAGAGTGCAGCAAGAGGATACCTTTCCCTGCCAGTTTATTCGTGCCAATCAAAACCACAGCTACCTTTTCCGGGTGACGTATTATAAGTGCCGCATCAATCTGGAAGTTTTCCACGTGCTGACCGACGGCATGGGCGGGGTAAACTTCCTGCGGGAGCTGACATATCAGTATCTGCGCCTTGCCCACCCCCAGCTCAACGCCCCGGAGGGGCTTTCCTGCGGCACCTCCATGAATCTGGAAGATAGCTTTTTGAAGCATTACCGCAAGCGGGTCAAAAAGCAGTACAAGACCCGCCGCGCCTATCTTTTAAAAGGCGAGAAGCTTCCTGTGGGGGAAGTGGGAGTGATGCACGGGTATATGAACATCCCGCAGCTGAAGGAAGTCTGCCGCCGATATGGCACCAGCATCAATGAATATCTGGTGGCGGCCTATATCTGGGGCATTTACAGCGAGCATCTTAACTGCCGCAAGGTGAGTGAGCCCATCCGTGTGGCGGTACCGGTGAATCTGCGGCCCTACTTCGCCTCCAACACCACGCGGAACTTTTTCGTTATGGTGTCGGCAGAGTTCTGCGCCCACAAAGAAGCATGCACTTTTGAAGAAGTGGTGGAGCAGGTGAAAACCTCTCTGCGCACCCAGATGGAGCGTGAGCATCTGGAAAAAATCTTTTCCTACAATGTTTCCAACCAGCGAAATCTGCTGCTGCGCCTTGTGCCCCTGCCTTTGAAAAAGCCGGCCATGCGCTTTGTTTACGCCCGTGCAGCCCTGGCCAATACCTCAACGCTCACCAACATCGGCAAAATCGACGTTGCCGATCTTTACCGCCCTTATATCGAGCAGTTCCACGCCTTTCTGGCCATTTCCATGGGCCAGCACATCCGCTGCACGGTCTGCTCTTATGAGGAGACTTTGGTTTTCACCTTCACCTACGATCTTACCGACATGTCTGTGCAGCGGGGCTTTTTCCGCCGATTAAGCGCTGACGGTCTGGCGGTGGAACTGGAAAGCAACGGAGTGAATTATGGCTGAATGTGTGAATTGCAAAATAGAAGTGCTGGATGAAACGGAGCTTTGCCCTTTGTGCCGCTCCATCCTGCGCCCCACGGACGCCGTGGAAAATATGTATCCCGATGTGCGCATCAAAATGCAAAAGCTGAAGCTTGCCGCTAACATTTATCTCTTCTGCGCCCTTTGCGCCGAAGGGGTGCTGGTGGCGCTGAACATCCTTTTGCAGTGGAAGATCTGGTGGAGCATCGTCATCGGCCTGGGGCTGGGGTATTTTTACCTTGTGCTGCGCTACGCGGTGCTGGGCAAATCGGGGTACCGCAGCAAGATCTTCCTGCTCTCCCTTGTGGCAGTTCTTTCCGCTGTGGCGGCAGATATGGCGCTGGGGTATCGCGGCTGGTCGGTGGACTATGTGCTGCCGGCGGGCATTGTGGCGGTGGATATTGCCATTGGCGGGTGCATGATCTTCAACCGCCGCAGCTGGCAGAGCTATATGATGTGGCAGCTTTGGATGGTGCTCATCAGCCTTATCCCCGTGCATCTTTTCTGCATAGAGATGGAGCATAACGCCATCTTTGCCTTTTTGCCCCTGATTTTGTCCTGCGCCCTCTTTTTGGGGACCCTCATTATCGGCGATCACCGTGCTCGCACGGAGCTTAAGCGCCGCTTCCACTTTTAAAATGCGGGAAAAATCTGTTTTTTCAGATATTTTTCGCATTTGCCCCCTTTCTGCATCCTTTCTTTTGCTAAAATCAAGCCAACGTTTCTGTAAAGAATGTTTTTAGGAGGAAAATATAATGGATCTGGATGTATTGAGCCAGGAATTGGCAGGCGTTGATCCCTCTGTTCTGCTGTTTGGCGGCGCTGCCCTTGGCATTGTGGCTATGATTCTTGCATTTGGTGGTATCCTGTGGTACTTCCTTTCTGCTCTGGGCTACTATAAGATGTACAAAAAGGCAGGCAAGCGCGGCTGGATGGCATTTGTCCCCGTTGTGAGAAGCTATGCGCGTTTCTCCTTCGCGTGGAACATCAAGGCTTTCTGGCTTTATCTGGTGTGCCTTGCAGTGATGCAGTTTGTGGGCAGCAGTGAGCAGATCGTTCTTTCCCTGCTGGCTCTGGCCTGCAGCATCACGGTGCTGGTCCTGAGCATCAAGCTGGATATCCGCGTTGCCAAGTCCTTCGGCAAGTCTGCCGGTGTGGGCGTGCTGCTGTTCTTCTTCCCCTTCATCGTCAGCCTGATTCTGGGCTTCGGCAAGGCAAAATACGTGGGCAACACCACCGTTGCTGCTGCCGCTGCAGAAGAAACTGTGGCAGAAGAGAAAGCTGCAGAATAAATTCTTGCGCAGTAAGAGGCCCGAAGCCTTTGGTTTCGGGTCTTTTTCGTAATACCTTTTAAGGAGGTCATCCATGAAAAATAAAAGATTGCACCTGACGAAAATGGTTTTCATCGTTGCCGTTATTATGATGCTTATTACGGTGGTCATCTGCGGCATTGCCAAAAAGCCCGCCATTACCCAAGGGGAGTTTCCTTACTCCATCACCTATTCGGTGCAGGGAGAAGTGAAAACGCTGGAAGGCGTGTATCACGCGGAGTTTACAGGCAACGAAAGCTATGCCGATAATACCAGCCGCATTTACGATGGCGATGATGAGACCTGGTTCACCGTTTATGAAGACGAAGGCGGCAAGGTGCAGATCATCACCCACATGTATCCTGAGTATCTCATGGGGGATCCACAGGACTCTGACTATTTCGGTGACCGCGATTTTGCCCCCGAACTGGTGTATTACGATGCCGAAGGCTATGAGCTGGAAGACGAAGCGCTCAAGGCCGAGTGGGATGTGGAGATCCTGGAATGGGAATACCCCACTCCCGTTGAAAACACCCTGGTCTTTTCCCACATCGCCATGATGAGCGGCAGAGTGGTGCTGCCCCTGACCATCATCGCGCTCCTTGCCCTGCTGGTGATTTTGATTTTCGTAAAGCGTGAAGAAGACGTGGAAAAGAATATGAGCTATCGTTTCCATGCCCTCTTGAATATCGCTGTGGGCGTTATCGGCGTGCCCCTTTTCACCATTTTCGGCATCCTTTCCGACATTGTGGGCACGGATAGCTCCATCAGCCATCAGCTGGGCTATCTCATTGCTCCTGTGCTGGCGCTGGGCATTGCCGCTTCCGTTGCGCTGCGGCGCAAGGGTTATGGCAAGGCGGGCTTTGTTGTCCAGTTTGCTGGTGTTGTGGTTTTCGCGCTGATGCTGCTGGTATCGCTGGTGGAAGGCCCCATGTAACGAATTTGATGATCACCCACAACATGAAAGACGCCATTGCCCACGGCAACCGCCTTATCATGATGCACGAGGGGAAGATCATTGTGGATGTCAGCGGTGAAGAGAAGAAGAATCTCACCGTGGAGCAGCTTTTAAGCCTCTTCACCCAGGCCAGCGGTGGTGCTGTCAACGACCGCATGGTGCTGAGTTAAGTCTTATTCACCAAGAAGCCTCCACCCCCAAAAAGGGGTGGAGGTTTTTTGGTTTGGTGTTATAATGGAGGTAAGTTTACTGCGAGGTGGCTTATGCTGGAAAGTGTTGTTCTGCTGCTTTTTACTGCGGCCCTTCTTGGCTGCATTCTCTGGAATATCCCCGTTCTTTGGGCTCTCATTTTTGGCCTTGCCCTCTTTTCCGCCTATGCTCTGTGGAAAAAGCACACCCCCAAGGCGCTGTGGGGCATGATCTTATCGGGTGTGAAAACGGTGCGCCATATCCTCATCACCTTTCTTCTCATCGGCATGATCACCGCTGCGTGGCGCGCTTCGGGCACCATTCCCTTCATCGTGTACCATTGCGCAAGGTTCTTCGCTCCCCGCACCATGGTGCTTATGACCTTCCTTCTTTGCTGCGGCGTTTCCTCCCTTACGGGCACCGCCTTTGGCACGGCGGCCACCGTTGGCGTCATCTGCGGCGCGGTGGCAACTTCCATGGGCATTTCTCCCGTCCTTTGGGGCGGGGCAGTGCTGGCTGGCTCTTACTTTGGGGACCGCTGCTCTCCCATGTCTACCAGCGCCCTTCTTGTCTGCGCCCTTACCGAAACGGATATCTATCGCAACATCCGCGCTATGGTGCGCACGTCCGCTGTGCCCTTTGCCATGACTTGTCTGATTTACTTCCTTTTGGGCAGCGGCAGCGCAGGGGAGGGAGGGGCAGAGGTCTGTGGGGTTTTTGCAGATCACTTCGTCTTTTCCCCGTGGCTGATCCTTCCTGCGGCAGTCATCGTGGTCTTTTCCCTTTTGAAAGTTCCCGTGAAGATCACCATGCTGGTGAGTATTCTCGCCGCGGCGGTGCTGGCTGTGACGGTGCAGAGCGTGCCCCTTGCCGTCCTTTTTAAAATGCTGCTTTTGGGCTATGAAGCAGAAGATGCGGCCCTTGCCGCCCTTCTCACCGGCGGCGGCATTCTCTCTATGAAAAACGGCTTTTTCATCGTCTGCCTTTCCTCTACTTACGCAGGCATTTTCCGGGCTACAGGCTTTTTAAAGGGCATTCAAAGCCACATCCGCACCCTTTCCAAAAAGATTACCCCGTACGGAAGCGTCCTTTTTACCGCCGTGGTCACTTCTCTTGTTTCCTGCAACCAGACCCTTGCCACCATGCTGACCCATCAGCTTTGCCACAGCGAAGTGGAAGATCAGGACCGCATGGCGATCTTCCTGGAAAATACGGCGGTGGTCATCGCCCCTTTGATCCCCTGGTCAGTGGCAGGCGCTGTGCCCCTTGCTTCCGTAGGCGCGCCCACCAAGGCGATTTTGACTGCCTGCTATCTCTATCTTTTGCCCCTTTGGACTTACGCGGTGCAGTTGCGACCCAAACGCAAATAAAAAACGGAACCCAAACGGGTTCCGTTTTTTTACATCCATGAAATCTTGTTTTCGTTGCCTGCTGCCATGCGGCGGATATTTTTGCTGTGGCGCACGATGATAAGAAGGGTGAAGAAAACACCTGCGGCAATGACGGTGTTGGAAGCGGCGAAAATAAACTGCACTGTCACCGCAACGGAAGAGATCATGCTGGAAAGGGAAATGATTTTGGTGAGGTAGAGCACCGAAAGGAAAACCAGAAGCGGCAGGAAGAAAACGAAGGGCCCGTAGCCTAAAAGCACCCAGAGGCCAAAGCAGAAGCCGTACAGCGTGGCTACCGCCTTGCCGCCGCGGAAGCGGGCAAAAACAGGCCAGCAATGGCCCACCGCGGCTGCCACAGCGGCATATACCGCGGCGCTTTCCGTGCCGCAGAGGAGCTTTGCCATGAGCATAGAGCAGGTCACCTTCAATATGTCCAGCGTCATAACGGCAAGGCCCGCCTTTTTCCCCAGCACGCGGCCTGTGTTGCCGCCGCCAAGATTGCCGCTGCCGTGCTCACGCACGTCGGTTTTGTAAAATACCTTGCCGATGACCAACGCGAAGGGTACAGACCCCAGAAGATAAGCCACCGCAAGGGCGAGGATCAATTTCATGCTATGCTCCTTACTTCAGAACAGACTGGATCACAAGGCAGCCGGGGCCGCCGTGGGTGATGAGGGAGGGGGGCAGGATGGAGGTTTCCGTCTCCGCGTGGGGGAAGACGGCGCGCACGTGGGCAAGGGCTTCCTGCGCAAGCTGGGAGGTCCCTGTGTGGCAGACGGTGATGAGGTGGTTTTCGCCCACACCCAAAGCTGCCATGCGGTCGCAGATGAGCTCCAGCGCGCCCCGCCAGGAGCGCTTTATCCCTGCAGGACGGATGCGTTTGCAGTCCTCCGTCTGGGTGAGAACAGGCAGCAGTTTCAGCGCGCCGCCCACCCGGGCCACCACGCCCGTCACGCGGCCGCTGCGCTTTAAAAATTCAAAGTCTGCGGGAATCACAAAGGAAAGGGAGGTATCGATGCTCTTTTGCAAAGAGAGAACCACCTCGTCGATGGAGTGGCCCAGCTTAGCCAGCCGCGCAGATTTGCGGGCAAGATAGCGCAGCGGGCCTGCCAGAGAGCGGGAGTCGATAACGCGGACGCGCTTGGGGTCAGAGAGCAGCATGCGGGCGCCCTCCGCCGTCTGATACGCGCCGGAAAGTCCGTCGCCCACGGTGAAAAAGAGGGTCTCGTCTTCGCTTTCTTCAAAGGCCTCCAGCATATCCCCTACAGCGGGCTGAGAGGTGCTGGGCACGCCGCCCATAGCGATGCGCTCCACCAGTTCTTCGGCGTTGATATCCACATAGTCGCGGAAGGTTTCACCTTCCATGCAGATGCTGACAGGCACCACGCGGATGCCTTCGGCTTCACCCAGCGTGGGGGAGAGCATGGAGGAAGTGTCGGTCATAATTCTCATAGGAACACCTTGCAATCATAAAATGGGATAGCCACAGCATACTACATTTTGATAATGCTGTCAAAGGTTTTTAAAAAACCTGTGCAGAGGTGGTGTTGACTTGCCGCAGTAAAAGGTATATCATAACGCCATGGATAAGATGATTAGAGACGAGCTTTCCCGCTCCATGCGCGCGTTTCGTCTCCCGCGCTTTCATGAGATCCCCGATGTGGGTCTCTATCTGGAGCAGACAACCAAATATGTGAACCAGATCATTGCGCCTTTGGGCATTGGCGAGCTTACGGGCTCTATGACCCGCAACTATGTTAAGCAGGGCCTTTTGGAAAACCCTGTGAAAAAGCAGTACAGCGCAAGTCAGATCGCCCATCTGATCCCCATTTCCATTCTGAAATCTGTGGCCCCGCTGACGGCGATTTCTGCCCTTTTCACCCGCCAGAAGGCGGTGTATACCGATGAGGTGGCCTACAATTATTTCTGCGAGGAAATGGAAAATATTCTCTATCACCGCTTCGGCCTTAAAGAAACAGTGGAGGATATCGGTGTTACGTCCTCGGTGGAAAAGGAAATGCTCCGCAGCGCTGTTACCGCCGCGTCTCACGTGGTGTATCTTAATGCCTGCCTGCGGGCTTTGGAAGAAAACTAAAGGAGATCGCGTATGGCAACCATGTGGAGCGGCGCTGCTGTGGCAGAAGCCCTGAGAGAACAGTATAAAACAGAAGCGGCAGACCTTCTGCGCAAAACGGGCATCGTCCCCGGTCTTGCCATTCTCCGCATCGGGGATGTGGCAGAAGCCAAGGCTTATGAAGCAGGCATCTATGCTCTGGGCGAAGCTACGGGTGTGAAAGTTTCCACCGTGGTGCTGCCCGAAGGGGTAGATGAAGCCGGTGTGATCGCCGCTATTGAAAAGCTCAATGCCGATGAAACCGTCCACGGTGTCATCACCATGCGTCCCTTCCCTGCAAATGTCCGCGAAAGCGCCGTTGCCGCCGTGCTGGACCCCAAAAAGGATGTGGACGGCATGACCCCCGGTTCTTTGACCGGCATTTTTACCGGCACCCATGAGGGGTTTGCACCCTGCACGTCGGATGCCTGCGTGAAGATTCTGGAATATTACGGTGTTGCTCTTGCCGGCAAGCGGGCCGTTGTGCTGGGCCGCAGTATGACTGTGGGCAAGCCTGCCGCCATGCTGCTTCTGGAAAAGAATGCCACCGTCACCCTCTGCCACTCCAAGAGTGAAAATTTGGCAGATGTTTGCCGCGAGGCGGAAATTCTGGTGGTGGGCATCGGAAAGGCAAATGCCATCGGCCGTGACCATATCCGTGAAGGCGCGTATATTGTGGACGCGGGCATCAGCGTTATTGACGGCGTTTTCGTTGGCGACGTGGAAGAAGCTGCCGCCGCGGAAAAGGCCGCAGCCTACGCCCCCGTGATGGACGGTGTGGGTGCTGTTACCGTGAGCCTTCTCATGGGGCACACGGTGGAAGCCGCCCGCCGCAGCGCAAAATAAGCATAAAAAAAGAGAGAGCCGCAAGGCTCTCTTTTTTTATGCTGTTGCCCAGTCGCCAAAGACTTTTTTCAGCCACTTAAGGCTCACCTGAATCACGGGGCCGCAGATGGGAATGGTGGCAATGGTGCAAAGACCGGCCTTGCCCCCAAGGAGCACGCCCGTTACCACCATGATAATATCCAGAACAATGCGCACGCGCTGCACCGGCCAGCCGTTTTTATCCACAAAGGCGAAGGTGAAGGCCTCGTATGCGCCGCGGCCAAACTGGGGGAAGGCCTGCACTGCAGAGCCAAAACCCATAATGGCAATGCCCAGCAGCATCAGCAAAAAGCAGAGTGCGCGGCTTTCAGGATAAACCAGAATGGCGGTGAAATAATCGATAAATACCCCCGTGAGGATCAGCACGATCACCGTGCCGATGTGCACCTGACGGCGGTCATAAATGATGCAGAAAAGGAAAATGGCGGCGTTTACGATCCAGCTGGCCTGCCCCATGGTGATGGAGAGGGTGTTGGCAAGGCCGTCCAGCATGGTGGTGAAGGTGGAGGCGCCGAAACCTGCGCGAATGGCCAGCACCAGCCCGAAAATGGAGATGGCACAGCCCAGGGACACGACAAGGCTTTTTTGGATGTATGTTTTCACGCGGTTCATAATGGGGGTCACGCCTTTCCTTTGGGAAAATTTTCTCCCTCCAGTATACCCCTTTCTGCCTTGCGGCGCAAGGGCGGGGGGAGAAATGTTTGCCTTTTGCTGCGGATATGGTATAATCCAAAAGGAAAGTTTATGATGGGAGGCACAACTTTTGAAAGAAAAACACAAGATGTCCCATATCCGCAAGGTATATATGGCCCGTTTGGTGGGCCGCTGCATGGTGCTTGTCGGCGCTTTTGCGCTGTATTTCCTGCGGCCTGAAACTTTTGATATTCTGCAGGGCTTTGCCTTTTTTGAAAAATTCTCTATCTTCCACCTTTTGTGGCTGATCTGGATGATGGATATGCTCTTCCAGCTGATCCCCGCCAAGGATGTGGCGCTGGGCAGCCACAAGCACATGAGCTTCCGCTTCCGCCCTGTGCTGGAAAAGATCAATTTCTCCGCCCTGAAGGACCATATTGCCGCCACCACCCGCGCGGCCTACAAGGTGTTCCTCATCTGGACGCTTCTGATTGCAGCCCTTGGCTTTTTGAAGCTTTTCGGTGTGCTGCAGGATGCGCACCTCTTGCTGGTGAGCGTTCTTTTCTATGTGTGCGACCTCATCTGCGTGCTTATCTGGTGTCCCTTCCGTTTGATCATGAAAAATAAGTGCTGCACTACCTGCCGCATTTTCAACTGGGACCATCTCATGATGTTCACCCCGCTGATTTTTGTCCACGGCTTTTATTCTCTGAGCCTTCTTCTTTTCTCTGTGGCTGTCTGGCTGGTGTGGGAGCTTTGCGTCATGATCTACCCCGAGCGCTTCTGGGAAGGCAGCAATATGGCGTTGAAGTGTTCTGAATGCACCGACAAGCTCTGCACTCAGTATTGCATGAAGCTGCGCGGCCGCAAAAGCTAGGGAACTTGGCTTTTTGTCCCGACTCTGCGTTATCCTCACTCGGCGTATACCCGATACGCCTTCGTTCGTCTGCCTTGATTCGGAACAAAAATACGGCGTCGGCAAAAATTTGCATATTGAAAAAAAGAGGGGGATTTTCCTCCTCTTTTTCTTTTGTCCGCTTGCGCCCTCTTTTCTGCGGTGCTATAATCACCTTAATATGGGGAAAATGTTTTCCCGTTGATTTTTCTGCAAAGGAGCAGCCAAGTATGAAAGCAGCAATTTACGGTTACGGTAATCTGGGCCGCGGCGTGGAAGACGCCATCGCCCGCACGGGAGATATGGAACTGGTAGCGGTGTTCACCCGCCGCGATCCCGCATCCCTTAAAATCGCCACCCCCACCGCCAAGGTGGTTGCAGACAGCGACCTCATGGCATGGAAGGACGAAGTGGATGTTCTCTTCCTCTGCGGCGGCAGCGCAACGGACCTGCCCAAAATGACCCCCGCTCTTGCTGAGCATTTCAACGTGGTGGACTCTTTCGATAACCACAGCCGCATTCCCGAACATTTCGCCGCTGTAGACGCTGCCAGCCGCAAGGGCGGTAAGGTAGCCCTCATCTCCTGCGGCTGGGACCCCGG
>JAZQUM010000027.1:0-20313 GCA_045631305.1 Oscillospiraceae bacterium
TACCGCACGGAATCCATGCACGGTGCAGGCTCTCCTCAGGCTCAGCGCATCATGATTTCCCGTCAGGGCAACATCGAAGGCAAGAAGGCTTTGGCTAAGGCTATTGCCGGCATCAAGGATTGATTCTCAAGAAAAAGAAAAGCCGAACCCCACATGGGTTTCGGCTTTTTTGTGGGGATAATTCACGAAAGTATTTTACAGCATTTTGTGTGGGATTGCAATGGACTGGGAAGAATAAAATGAAAAACCGGGAGAATTCTTCATTTCGCCCAACAAATGCAGTATATTTTTGGCGAAAATGAACTCTTCCATCTTGGCGGAATTTCTTTTATTATAGAAAGTGATATTGTATAATTCCGCATTATGTCTATTTGCGGGAAACCGAGAGGTGAATTTATGGCAAAGCTGGGTTTTGACAACGAAAAATATCTTGCGATGCAGTCTGAACGCATTAAGGAGCGCATCGAGAAGTTTGGCGGCAAGCTCTATCTTGAGTTTGGCGGCAAGCTTTTTGACGACTATCATGCCTCCCGTGTGCTGCCCGGTTTCCAGCCTGACAGTAAGATCCGTATGCTCCAGACCCTGAAGGACGATGTGGAGATCGTTATCGTCATCGGCGCAGGTGACATTGAGAAGAATAAGGTCCGCGGTGACCTCGGCATCTCTTACGATGACGATGTGCTGCGTTTGATGGACGTGTTCCGCAGCATGGGCCTTTATGTAGGCTCTGTGGTTATCACCCAGTATGCAGGTCAGCCCTCCGTATGCGCCTTCATCAAGCGCCTCACGGCTTTGGGTATCCGCACTTACCGCCACTATCCCATTCCCGGCTATCCCCACGATATTGCCCGCATTGTATGCGAAGAAGGTCTGGGCAAGAACGATTATATTGAAACCAGCCGCTCTCTGGTGGTCATCACCGCCCCCGGTCCCGGCAGCGGCAAGATGGCGACCTGCCTGAGCCAGCTTTATCACGATCATAAGCGCGGAATTTCCGCAGGTTATGCCAAGTATGAGACCTTCCCCATCTGGAATCTGCCCTTGAAGCACCCTGTGAACCTCGCTTACGAAGCTGCTACCGCAGATCTTAACGATGTTAACATGATCGACCCTTTCCATCTGGATGCTTACGGTACCACTACTGTAAACTATAACCGCGACGTGGAAATTTTCCCCGTGCTCAACACCATGTTCCAGCGCATTCAGGGTGAATCTCCCTATAAGTCCCCCACAGATATGGGTGTTAACATGGCAGGTTTTGCCATTGAAGATGATGAAGCTTGCTGTGAAGCCAGCCGCATGGAGATCCTGCGCCGCTACTATATTGCGCAGGAGCAGATCCTCAAGGGTTCCGGCGATGAAACTGCCGTACGCAAGATCGAGATTCTGATGCAGCAGGCAGGTGTCACCACCGACACGTTCCCTGCGGTGAAAGCGGCTCTTGAAAAGGCAGAAGCTACGGGTGCGCCTGCGGGTGCTATGATGCTGCCTGATGGTCGCCTTATCACGGGCAAGACCTCGTCCCTTCTGGGGGCGTCTGCATCCTTGCTGCTCAATGCTCTCAAGACCCTTGGCGGCATCGATGCCGATCTGGATCTGATCGCCAGCCAGGTCATGGAACCCGTCAGCCTTTTGAAGACCAACAATCTGGGTCACAAAAATCCCCGCCTCCATTCCGACGAGGTGCTCATTACCCTTTCTATGAGCGGACTTAACGATCCTGTGGCAAAGCTTGCGCAGGAGCAGCTCTCCAAGCTGCGGGGTGCCAATGCTCACTTCTCCGTCATCATTTCCGATGAGGATATCAAGCTTTATAAGCGTCTGGGCATCAACGTGACCTGCGAACCCAAGTACGAGACCAAGAGCCTCTACCACAAATAATATGACCCACGAAAGAGCGGCCACGCTTTGACGCGGCCGCCCTTTTTATGAAAGGAACACTATGGAAAGCATTCTTCAGATTCTCGCCCGCGAACTTCAGCGCAGCGAGACCCATGTAAAAAATGTTATCGATATGATCGATGAGGGGAATACCATCCCCTTTATTGCTCGCTACCGCAAGGAACTCCACGGCTCCATGGATGACACCCTGCTGCGCACCCTCGCTGACCGCCTTACCTATCTTCGCAATCTGGATAAGCGCCGCGAAGAGGTGAAAAATTCCATCGAAAATCAGGGAAAGCTCACCGAAGAGCTCTCCCGCGCTATTGACGAGGCTGTGACGCTTGCTGAAGTGGAAGACTTATATCGTCCTTATAAGCAAAAGCGCCGCACCCGCGCCACCATGGCAAAGGAAAAGGGTCTGGAACCGCTGGCTCTGGCCATTTTTGCTCAGGAACGGAATATGCCGTCCCCTGAAGAGTTGGCCCGCGACTATGTGGATGCGGAAAAGGGTGTGGAAAGCGTGGAAGCTGCTTTGGCCGGCGCCAACGATATCATTGCCGAAATGATCTCCGACGATGCCGCCATCCGCAAAACGCTGCGTGAACTGGCTATGCGCTCGGGTCATCTGCGCTCTACTGCCACCAAGGAAGAAGACAGCGTCTATCGTCTTTACTATGAGTTTGACCAGCCTCTGGGCAAGCTTTCCGGCCACCAGATCCTTGCCATCAACCGCGGCGAAAAGGAAGAGTGGCTGAAAGTTTCCGCCGCCCTTGACCGCGAACTGGCTATTCCCGCCATCCGCCGCGCGGTGGTGGTGCCCGGCAGCCCCGCCATGGAATTTGTGAAAGCGGTGTGCGAAGATGCCTACGACCGTCTGCTTTCTCCCTCTCTTGAAAATGAGCTGCGCGCAACCCTTACCGATACGGCTAGCGAAGGTGCTATCCGCATGTTTGGTCTCAACCTGAAGCCTCTTCTGATGCAGCCTCCTGTGAAGGGTCACGTGACCATGGGCCTTGACCCCGGCTATTCTCACGGCTGTAAGGTGGCTGTGGTAGACGGTACGGGTAAGGTGCTGGATACCGCTGTGGTATATCCCACCTTCAGTGAGCGCCACAAGAAGGAATCCATCACAAAGCTTTCCGCTATGATTCGCAAGCACAAGGTAGAGCACATTGCCATCGGCAACGGTACTGCCTCCCGCGAAACGGAAGCTATGACTGTGGAAATGCTCCGCGATCTCAGTGGTGTCAGCTATATGATCGTCAACGAGGCAGGTGCTTCTGTTTATTCTGCTTCCAAGCTGGCAGCGGAAGAATTCCCTGAATTTGATGTGAACCTCCGCTCTGCTGTGTCCATTGCCCGCCGCTTGCAGGATCCTCTGGCAGAACTGGTGAAGATCGATCCCAAGGCCATCGGTGTGGGTCAGTATCAGCACGATATGCCTCAGAAGCGGCTGGATGAGACCCTTGGCGGCGTGGTGGAAGACTGCGTAAACGCTGTTGGTGTGGATGTGAATACCGCATCCCCGTCCCTCCTTAGCCATGTAGCAGGTCTCAACTCCACCACGGCAAAAAACATTGTGAAGTACCGTGAAGAAAACGGTGCCTTCTCCACCCGCAAGCAGCTTTTGAAGGTGCCCAAGCTGGGTCCCAAGGCCTTTGAGCAGTGCGCGGGCTTCTTGCGTGTGCCCGAAAGCCGTGCTGTGCTGGATAATACCGGTGTGCATCCTGAATCCTATGTGGCTGCAGAAAAGCTGCTGGAAATTTGCGGCTATGCCATGGCAGATGTGGCTGCAGGCAAGATCGGTGATCTTGCCCAGCGCGTGAAAGAGCGGGGGGAAAGTGCCCTTGCTGAAGCATGCGGCTGCGGCATCCCTACGCTGCAGGACGTGGTAAAAGAACTTCTCAAGCCCGGTCGCGACCCCCGCGATGAACTGCCTGCTCCTATCCTTCGCACCGATGTTCTGGAAATGAAGGACCTTAAGGCAGGTATGGTGCTTACCGGCACGGTGCGAAATGTCATCGACTTTGGCGTGTTCGTGGATATTGGTGTGCATCAGGACGGCCTTGTGCATATTTCTCAGGTCTGCAACCGTTTTATCAAGCATCCCTCCGAAGTGGTCTCCGTGGGTGACGTGGTAAAAGTGGTGGTGCTGGATGTGGAAGAAAAGAAAAAACGCATTTCCCTTTCTATGCGCCAGGTGCCTAAAGAATAAAGAAAAAGAGCCTTTGTCGAAAGACAAAGGCTCTTTATTGTGTTTATACAAAAAGATCCAACGCGCCGTGGAGGTTATCGATATGTACTTCGGGAACGCTGGGGGCATATTCCCCGTCCAAAGACCAAGGCAGGTCTTCTTTAGCCTGTACCGTCACGTGGCTCACGTGGCGGAAGATCAGGTGAGGGGATGCGAAGTTCTGCCGCACCGCTGCATCCAGCAGGCCCTGCAGTTCAGTAAGGTTTTTGGGCAGGGGGATTAGCAGCAGCTCAAACTTACCGTCGCCCATATCCACAAAGGCGGGGTTGATTTTCATAAGGCCGCCCACAGAGGTGGAGTTGGTGACAGAACCGAACAGGTACTCTCCTTCAAAAACCTCGCCGTCAGCCTCTACCTTGACGCGGTAAGGCCGCAGGGAGTCCAGATCTTTTACGCCTTCCAGAATGTAGGCCAGATGGCCCAGCACATTTTTAGTGCTTTGGGGCGCGGAGTAAGAGGCGCGGGTGAAAGCGCCGAAAGAGGCGATATACGCGAAAAGACGGTGGTTAAACTTGCCGATATCCAGTTTGCGGGGGGTATTGCGTACCACAGCCTGCGCTGCTGTTTCGGGGTCGAAGCTGAGGTGAAGGCTGGAAGCAAAATCGTTGGTGCTGCCGGCGGGAAGATAGCAAAGGGGGGGCTGTTCAGAAAGCTGCATCATACCGTTAATGGTCTCATTCAGCGTTCCGTCGCCACCGCAGCAGGCGATAGCATCAAACTTTGCGCCGTTCTGCGCTACATATTCTGTTGCATCTCCCTGTTCCTGCGTCTGATGAACGAAAACAACGTAGCCTGCGGAAGAGAATACAGAAACTGCTTCAAAAAGCGGGGCGGCAGATTTCTTTTTGCCGGCTCGGGGATTGACAATAAAAAGAAGAGATTTAGCCATGACGATGCCTTTCTTAAAATTGCCCGAAAACACACATGAAAATAGGTTGATACTACGTCGTACAAGGCGCATATCTTCGCAAGGCATTATAGCACAGGCAAAGAACTATTGCAATCGGGAAGTAAAATGGTTATGATATAATACAGAAGAAATTGGAAGAAAGGCAGGTGCGGACAGACTATGAAAAAATATGTTGCCTGGGGTCTTACGGCGCTGTTAACTGTGTGCGGTATCCTCGTGATTTACGACACCTTTTTCTCCACTGCTACGTTGATCCTTTTTGCGCAGCGGCTTTTGGAGATCTCTATGCCTATCCTTTACGGTGTGTTCATTGCCTTTCTTTTGGCACCGCTGGTGAATAAACTGGAAGAATATGTGCTCAGACCGATTTTTCGCCGCTACCTGAAAACGGAAGAGTTTAAAAATAAGGGTATCCGCGCATTGAGTGTGACAATTGCCATGGCGATTACAGGTCTGTGCGTGTATCTCTTTTTCCACATTCTGATCCCTCAGCTGGTAGAAAGCGCCAAAGTGCTGGTCAGCAACGGGGAAGATTATTACAACACCGTTTATGGCTGGATCACCCACCTTTTGGAAAACAACCCCGAGCTGGAACTCTGGACGCTGGATCTGATGGATGGTTACTTTGGCGATCTGAAGTCCTGGGTTACTCAGGTTATGCCTCAGGCGCAGCAGCTTCTGACCATGGTGACCGATGGTATCTGGAGCGTTATTACCTTTGCCATGGATCTGATCGTTGGTGTGATCGTTTCCATCTATTTGCTTTGTACCAAAGAAAGCTGCCTTGCCAATGCTCGCCGTGCCATTTGTGCTCTCTTTAAAGAGGAGGCTACAGCTTTGATTTTGAAGTGCGCTGAGCGTATCAACTCCATTTTCGGTGGCTTTGTCCGCGGAAAATTGCTGGACTCTTTGATTATCGGCTTTATCTGCTATATGGGCACTTCCATTCTGAATATGCCCTATGCGCCGCTGGTGAGTCTGGTTGTTGGTGTGACCAATGTGATTCCCTTCTTCGGCCCCTTCCTGGGGGCTATTCCCTGCGCGCTGCTTATTTTGATCGTGAGCCCTCTCAAGTGCCTTTACTTCATTATTTTTGTTTTCGCGCTCCAGCAGTTTGACGGAAATATCCTTGGCCCTAAGATCCTTGGTGATTCCACCGGTATTTCCAGCTTCTCGGTTATTGTTGCTATTCTGATAGGCGGCGGATTCTTCGGCATTGCCGGTATGTTCTTTGGTGTGCCTGTTTTTGCCTGCTGCTATGCAGCCTTCCAGTCCTATGTGGAGTACCGACTAAAGAAGAAAGGCAAATCCGTTGCCCTTGAAGATTACACGAAAGGTAAATGTGCAGACAAGGGAAATACGTCGGAAGAATAAATAAAAAATGAGCGGTTCGCCGCTCATTTTTTTGTTGCCAAAAAGAAGCGAAAGGCTTATAATAAATTGGCTTAACTTGAAAAAGTTAGGAAACAATTGAATATTGGTAGGAAAATTGTTGTTTGATGCGAAAAGCATCGAAAGGAGAAGAAATGACAAAGAAGATCCTCAGTATTTTCCTTCTGGTGGCTATGATGAGCACTGTACTCTGCGCTTGCGGAGGCGGCAGCACGGAAGAGCAGACCGGAAACGAAAGCAACAATGCTACTACCGGAGAGCTTGTTCACGGCGGTGAAATTACCGTGGGCATTGCTCAGGACCTGGAAGATAGTCTTGACCCCCATAAAACCGTAGAGGCAGGAACTAAAGAGGTCTTGTTCAACGTATTTGAAGGTTTGGTAAAACCTACCTCCAGCGGTGAACTTATCCCTGCGGTTGCTGAAGACTATTCTGTTGACGGAACGAAATATACTTTCATTCTTCGTGAAGGTATCCAGTTCCACAATGGCGAAGCTGTGACCGTAGAGGACGTTGTATACTCTATCGAACGCTGCGCCGACACATCAGAGGGAGAAGCTCTGGTGCCGGCGCTTTCTTGTGTCCAATCCGTAGAAGCAGTTGACGAAAAAACCGTGGTGATCACCATTGATCAGCCCAATAATGAATTTTTGGCATACCTGACCTGTGCCATTATTCCCAAGGACTATGCAGAACTGGAAACCCAGCCTGTAGGTACCGGCCCCTTCCGCTTTGTATCCCGTGCTGTTCAGGATAATATCGTTCTGGAAAAGTTCGGTGAATATTGGGGCGAAGGCGCGTATCTTGACAAGGTTACCTATAAGGTAATGGAAAATGCAGACGTTATGATGATGTCTCTGCAGAATGGCGTGATCGATGTATGCGCGCATCTGACCACCGCACAGGTGGCACAGTTGGGCAGTGATTATTATGCATTGGAAGGCACCATGAATCTGGTACAGGCCATTTACCTTAATAACGCTGCAGCACCTCTGAACGATCCGCTGGTACGTCAGGCCCTTTGCTATGGCATGGACCGTCAGATGGTGATGGATTTCATTGCCGGCGGCCACGGCACGGCTGTTGGTAGCAGCATGTATCCTGCTTTTGATAAGTATTTCATCCCTGAACTGGTAGACCTTTATCCCTATGATGTGGAGAAGGCAAAGGAACTGCTCTCTCAGGCAGGCTATCCCGATGGCTTCACGCTTACCATTAAGGTGCCTGATAACTATCAGCCCCATATGGATACCGCACAGGTAGCCAAGGAACTGTACTACGCTATCGGCGTTGATGTAGTGATCGAACCTGTGACCTGGACCACCTGGATCAATGATGTTTATGTAGGCCGCGATTTCGAGGCTACCATCGTTGGCGTGGATGCAACCTATCTCACCGCCCGTGCTATGCTGGAGCGCTTTGATTCTGAAGCATCCGATAACTTTATCAACTATAATAACGCTGAATATGACGATGTACTTGCACGCGCTATGGCAGCAAGCGATGCCGAAGAGCAGGTAAATCTCTACCGCGAGGCAGAGACCATTCTTGCTGAAACGGCAGCCAATGTCTATATTCAGGATATGGCAGACCTTGTGGCCGTCAAGAAGAATCTTGCGGGCTTCGAGTTCTATCCCATGTATGCAATGGATCTTTCCTTGATCCACTATGTAAGCTAAAACAATAAAAATGGAAGGAGGCGAGCGCTGTGAAATATGCGGCTAAGAAAGGTCTGATGCTGCTTTTGACCATGCTGATCGTCTCCTTTCTCGTTTTTGTGGCCTTCCAGATCCTGCCCGGTGATCCTACCACCAAGCTTTTGGGAACCCAGGCAACACCGGAGCGTATTGCGGCCCTGCGTGCCCAACTGGGGCTGGATGATCCGTGGCTGCTTCGCTACTGGAACTGGCTCAAGGCTTTTGTGACAGGGGATATGGGCACTTCTTATTCTTACAGCATGCCCGTTTCCGAACTGGTAGCGGAAAAGCTGCCCGTGACGCTGCGGCTCAGCGGTTTGGCCTTTTTGTTTATTGTGGTGTTCTCCATGCCTCTGGGCATTTTGTTTGCCTCCCGCGCTGCGAGAAAAGTAGACGGCGTGATCACCACCGCAAATCAGATCCTCATGTCCATTCCGCCCTTTTTCATGGGCATTATCATCAGCTATCTTTTCGGCACCCTTTTAAAATGGTTTATTCCCGGAAACTATGTTTCTTTCGGAGAAGATCCTGCGGCCCACATGGTATATCTGCTTTTCCCGGCTATTGCTATTGCCATTCCCCGCATCGCCATGACGGTGCGCCTTTTGCGAAGCACTATTGCCTCCCAAATGAAGGAAAACTATGTACGCACGGCTTATAGCCGCGGCGGTAGCCCCGCAGGTATTCTCTGGGGCCATGTGTTGAAAAATTCTCTTCTGCCGGTAGTCACTTTCCTTGCCATGACCTTTGCCGATATTGTGGCAAACAGTATCGTAGTGGAGCAGGTCTTTGGTATCCCCGGCCTTGGGAGATTGCTGCTGGCAGGCATTTCCAATCAGGATCAGCCCACAGCCCAGGCTATCATCGTTATCATCTCTTTTGTGGTGATGGTGATGAACTATGGGGCAGATCTCATCAACCAGCGCATTGACCCGCGCCTGCGGCTGCAGTGAGGTGGGAAATATGAAGAAAAATGCTTATTTGAAAGCCGGCATGATTTTGTCCGGCTTGATGCTGGCGTTGCTGCTTCTGGGGCTTTTTTGGACACCCTTTGACCCCAACGGCATGAACCCCACCGAGATTTTTGCCGGGCCCTCTCTGCGCCATCTTTTCGGCACGGATAATTTCGGCCGCGATATTTTCTCCCGCGCCCTTAAGGGCGGCAGCACCACGCTTTTGGTTGCGGTTTGTACCGTGCTGATCGGCGTGGTGGTGGGCGGCATCATAGGCGCCCTGACGGGGTATTTCGGCGGCTGGGTAGATGAGGCGCTGATGCGCATCAACGATACCCTTGCGGCTTTCCCCGGCATTTTGCTGGCGCTGGTGCTGATCAGCGTGCTGGGTTTTGGCAGGGACAAGATGATCTTGGCGCTGGGCATTGTGTTTGTTCCCAGCTTTGCCCGCATTACCCGCAGTGAATTTGCCCGCTTAAGAGAAATGAACTATGTGCAGAGCGCCCGCTTGATGGGGGCCTCTCATGGGCGGATCATGTTCCGCCACATTCTGCCCAACACTTTCCCCGCGCTGCTGCCTGCCATGATCATCGGCTTCAACAATGCCGTTCTTGCTGAGGCAGGTATGAGCTTTTTGAATATCGGTGTGCAGCCCCCTGAATCCAGCCTTGGCTACATGCTCTCCGACTCTCAGTCCTATATTACCCTCGCGCCGTGGTACATGCTGTGCGTGGGCGGTATGATCGTGCTGCTGATTCTGGGCGTGGGCCTTTTGGGTGAAGGTCTGCAGCGGGCATATAAGGAGTAAAGTATGGTTGAGATCCGTGATCTCCATATTAAATTTCATGCAAGAGACCGCGAGGCAGTGGCAGGCATTGATCTGACGTTGCCTGATGGCGAAATTTTGGGCCTGGTGGGCGAATCCGGCTCGGGCAAGAGCGTGACTGCCATGTCCATCTCGGGCTTGCTGGACCGCGAAATCGCGGATTGTAGCGGCGAAATTCTGCTGGACGGCGAGGATATGCTGCGCTTGAAGGGTGAAGATTTCCGCCGCCTTCAGGGTGAAAAGATCGGCGTGATCTTTCAGGAGCCCATGAGCGCGCTGGACCCTCTGCAGAAGATCGGCAAGCAGGTGGAAGAAAGCCTTCGCCTGCACACGAAAATGAGCGCTGCAGAGCGCCGCGCCGCCGCGCTGGAAGCCATGGAGATCGCTGAACTGGACCGGGTGGAGGAGCTTTACAACAAGTATCCCTTCGAACTTTCCGGCGGTATGCTGCAGCGTGTGATGATCGCCGCAGCCATTATCTCCAAGCCTTCTCTTCTGGTGGCGGATGAACCCACCACCGCGCTGGATGTGACGCTGCAAGGTCAGATCCTGGAACTTTTGAAAAAGCTCAACAAGCAATATGGCATGAGCATCCTCTTCATTTCCCACAATCTCCATGTGGTGCGTAAGCTTTGCAGCCGTGTAGCGGTAATGCAGTTGGGAAAGATCGTGGAAGAGGGGGAAACGGAGCAGATTCTCCGCGACCCGCAGCATGATTATACGAAAGAATTGATTGCCGCCATCCCCACAAGGGACAAGCGGTTTGGAAAAAAGTGAGGAACAGATGGCAAATCAACCGGTGCTCGAAGTAAAAAAACTTAATACGTTTTACTCCACCGGCGGTGTGCTGGGCAAAAAGGCGGTGCAGCAGGTGTTGCGCGATGTTTCCTTCACGGTGAACCGCGGTGAGATCGTGGCGCTGGTGGGGGAATCGGGTGCGGGGAAAAGCACCCTTGCCAAAGCCATTCTGGGCATGCTGGAGGGCTATGAAGGGGAGATTATCCACCATACGCCCCGCCCCCAGATGATTTTTCAGGATCCTTACAGCAGCTTGAATCCTGCCATGCGGGTGTTCCGCATTGTGGAAGAACCTTTGCTGATTTACGGCAAGTACGGCGCAGAAGAGCGCAAGCGCCGCGTGCTGGATATGCTTTCCAAGGTGGGGCTTCCCGAGGAGTGCTACTATGCCCGTCCCAAGGAGCTTTCCGGTGGTCAGCGCCAGAGAGTGAGCATTGCGGCAGCTTTGATCCAGCGTCCCCGTTTTCTCATTGCCGATGAGCCCGTCAGCGCATTGGATGTGACCATTCAGGCCCGCATTCTGCGGCTTCTTTCCGATCTGCGCGAAGAACTGGACCTTTCCTACCTTTTCATTTCCCACGATCTGAATGTGGTTTATCAGCTTTGTGACAGAGTTTTGGTGTTGCGCAGCGGCGAGATCGTGGAACAGGGTACCGTGGAGCAGATTTTCAATGACCCGCAGCATGAATACACCAAAGAACTGCTTCGGGCAGCGGAATAAGGAGTAGAAAATGGCGCTTAGCGAAGAAAAATTCAAAGATTTTATCAATACCTGCCGTGATTTCAACTACCTTGTGGGTACCAAAGTGAGGGAGGCCAGCAACGGCAGCTCCCTTCTGGAAGTGGAAATGCGCAAGGAGCTTTGCAACCGCTGGGGATTTCCCCACGGTGGTGTGATTTTCACCCTTGCCGATACTGCTGCAGGTATTGCGGCCATAAGTGCAGGTGAGCGCCGCGCGGTTACGGTAAATGCGCAAATGAACTATATGCGTATTGGCGTGCCCGAGGGGAAGATGACCGCTCGCGGCAAAACCGTGAAAGCAGGCAAGAGCCTCGCCTTCGTGGATGTGGAAGTTTTTGATTCTGCAGATACCCTTGTTGCTGCAGGTCAGTTTACCATGGCCTACAATGACGAACCGATCCCGGGGATGAAATGATGTTTTTGAAACGCCATAAAAAAGTGCATATTTCTTTGATGACGGCTCTTGCCGTCATCCTTCTTTTTCACCTGACAAAGGGGAATCGCAGCCTGATGAATTTCCTTGCCCAAAAGGTGACGGGGCCTGTGAAGGATGCCATCAGCCAAGTAAGCTACGCAGTGCCGTTTTCCATGATGGAGCTTGTCATTGCCATTGCGGTGATGGCTGTTGTAGTGGGCTTTGTCTGCTTTGTGCTGGCTATGCGCAAAGGCGGGAAGGGCCACGCGGCTTACGGATTTATCATGGGGCTTGTTTCTTTCGGCCTTTCTGTGTACGCGCTCTTCTGCCTTTTCTGGGGCGTGAATTACTACACCGATACCTTTCAGGATCGAAGCGGCCTTACCGCCCGCATGGTGACGGTGGAGGAATTGCAGACTTTGGGTACCATTTTTGTCCAAGGCCTTTGGGAAACGGCAGACTTGGTGGCGCGGGATGAAAACGGCCTTTTTGCGGAGGATCAAAATGAGATCTTCGAAAAAAGCGTTTCGGTCTATGACAATATTTCGCAGGAATTTCCCTGCCTTGCCTATGAGGACCGTGTGCCCAAGGCCATGACATTTGGTCGCATTATGAGCCGCATGGGCTTTACGGGTGTGTACTTTGCCTTCCTGGGGGAATCCAACCTCAATGTGGATGCGCCTGCCGCTTTCCTCCCTGTGACCATTGCCCACGAACTGGGTCACCAGCGCTCCATTGCCTCCGAGCAGGAGTGCAACTTTACGGGCATTATGGCGGCCATCAAAAGTGAGGACGCGGCCTACCGCTATTCGGGCTATCTTTTGGGTTATATCCATCTCAGTAATGCCCTCTACCGCGCAGACCCCGAAGCATGGAAAGCGGTTTATGAGCAGCTTCCTGAAGCGGCCCTGGCGGATATCCGCTATAACAATGCCTACTGGGATCAGTTTGAAGACGGTGTGGTGGACAAGGTCTCCAATAAGGTTTATGATACCATGCTGAAAACTTACGGCCAAAAGAACGGCATGCAGAGCTACGGCACGGTAGTGGATCTTTTGGCGGCTTATTATCTTGCATAAAAAAGACTTGGTACTTTCGTACCAAGTCTTTTTCGTTTAAATATCGCGGCGGCCTTCCAAGGCGCGGATCAGGGTGGCGTCATCGGCAAATTCCAGATGACCGCCCACGGGGATACCGTAAGCCAGACGGGTGACACGCACATCAAAGGGTTTCAGCAGGCGGGCAAGATACATGGCGGTGGCTTCCCCTTCGGTGTCGGGGTTGGTGGCCATGATAATTTCGGTGATATCGCCCTTGCTGACGCGCTCCAGCAACGATTTGATCTCCAGATCGTCGGGGCCCACATGGTTCATGGGAGAGATGACGCCGTGAAGCACATGGTAAAGACCGTTGTACTCACGGGAGCGCTCGATAGCCATTACGTCGCGGGGGTCAGCCACCACGCAGACGGTGGCGGTATCCCGCTTGGGGGAGGCGCAAATGCTACAAAGACCGCCTGCGGTAAGATTCTGGCAAACGGGACAGCAGGTGACATTTTTCTTGGCGCTGACGATGGCGTCGGCAAATTCCTGCGCTTCGGCTTCCGTCAGGCTCAGCACGTGGAAAGCAAGGCGCTGAGCGGACTTGCCGCCGATACCGGGCAGGCGGGCAAACTGTTCTACCAGTTTTTCAAGAGGAACGGGAAAATATTCCATGGTTACGCCCCCGTTTTAGCCCCGCAGAGCGGCGATGCGTGCGGGGATATCCTCTGCCTTGTAAACGGCGCTGCCGGCTACCAGAACGTTTGCGCCTGCTTCAATGCAGGTCTTGCAAGTGACGGGATCCACGCCGCCGTCCACTTCCAGTTCGCAGGTGGGGTTTTCTGCGTCGATCATCTTGCGGATGGCAGTGACTTTGGGCATCTGGTCAGCCATAAAGCTCTGGCCGCCAAAGCCGGGTTCCACGGTCATCACCAGGATCATTTCCACTTCTTTCAGGAAAGGGAGGGCTGCTTCAGCGGGGGTGGCGGGCTTAAGCACGATGCCTGCCTTCTTGCCCTTGGCATGGATCTTGCGGATGGCTTCGTGGATGTTTTCTTCGGTGTCAGCTTCCACGTGGCAGGTGACGATGTCAGCGCCTGCGTCGCAGAAGGCTTCTACATAGCGCACGGGGCGCTCGATCATGAGATGCACGTCAAGGGGCAGCTCGGTGGTGGGGCGGATGCACTTCACCACGGGGATACCGATGGAGATATTGGGAACAAAAAGACCGTCCATTACGTCCACATGCACATAGTCTGCCGTGGAAATACGGTCGATATCACGGGCCAGATTGGCAAAGTCAGCAGAGAGGATAGAGGGCGAGATCTTGATCATGGCAATCACCTGTCCTTTATATTTTTCAGGGGGTCTGCAGGCGGATTTTGCCGCAGACCGCATACTTTTCAGTTTACTTCATTCTACCAAACCCACAGGGGTTTGGCAAGAAGAAAGGACGCTTTGCCTCAGGGCAAAGCCTCCTTTTCTATCAGATCATAAGGCTGCAGAGAAGATCGGTGTAGCCGCTGGGATCATCGGGGGTGAAGCCTGCGATGAGCTGGGCCTGAGTGAAGAGGACGGTGGCCATCTTCTTGGCCTTTTCCTCGTCTTCCTTCATGGTTTTTTCCAAAGCAGCGAAAATGGGGTGGTTGGTGTTGATCTCCAGAATGCGGTTGGCCTTGAGCTGCAGCTCAGGCTGCGCCACAGCGAAATACTTTTCCATTTCAAAGGTGAGACCTTCGCCGCTGGAAAGGCAGACGGGATGGCTCTTGAGCTTTTTGGAGGCTACCACAGAGGTAACGGCATCGCCCAAAGCTGCCTTGATAAATTCCAGCGCGGGCTTGGCAGCTTCTGCCTGTTCTTCTGCTTCTTCCTTCTTTTCTTCTTCCAGACCCAGATCGTCATCCAGAGCAGAGCGGAAGGGCTTGTCTGCGTAATTCTGCAAAGCTTCCAGCAGGAATTCGTCCACTTTATCGGTAAGGTAAAGGATCTCGATGCCCTTGTCTTTCAGAATTTCGGTTTGAGGCAGCTTATCGATGGCAGCGGTACTTTCGCCGGAAGCCACGTAGATGAACTTCTGGCTTTCGCTGCAACGGTCAGCATATTCGCGCAGGCTCACCAGCTTCTTTTCGGTAGAGGAGTAGAAAAGCAGCAGGTCCTGCAAAAATTCCTTCTTGGCGCCGAAGTTTTCCACAATGCCCAGCTTCAGCACGCGGCCAAAGCTGCCATAGAACTTTTCGTAACCTTCGCGGTCATCGCGGAGCATACGTTCCAGCTCGCCCTTGATCTTCTTTTCCAGATTGTTGGCAATGACCTTCAGCTGGCGGTCATGCTGCAGCAGCTCGCGGGAGATATTCAAAGAGAGGTCGGGGGAATCCACCACACCGCGGACAAAATTGAAGTGGGGAGGCAGCAGGTCTTCGCACTGGTCCATGATCATGACACCGGAGGAATAGAGCTGGAGACCGGGTTTGAACTCGGTGGTGTAATAATCCATAGGAGCCTTGGAGGGAACGAAGAGCAGCGCCTTGTAGGTGACGGCGCCTTCGGCAGAAACGGAGATCACAGACTGGGGATCCATGTAGTCGCCAAAGCGGCCCTTGTAGAAATCGTTGTATTCTTCCTGAGAAACCTCGCTCTTCTTGCGCTGCCAGAGGGGCACCATGGAGTTGACGGTTTCTTCTTCGAAATATTCTTCCCACTCGGGCTTGTCCTCAGGGCAGCCGTCCTTCTTGCGCATTTTGGGCATTTCCATGCGAATAGGATATCGGATGTAGTCGGAATATTTCTTGATGAGGGTATAGAGCTTGCGTGCATCCAGATAGTCGCTGAAGGAATCATCTTCGGTATCGGCTTTGATGTGCATCACGATCTCGGTGCCGACGCTGTCCTTTTCGCATTCAGTTACGGTGTAGCCGTCAGCGCCGGAGGACTGCCAGCGCCATGCGCTGTCTGCGCCCGGCTTTCTGGTGTTGACGGTGATGGAATCAGCCACCATGAAGGCAGAGTAGAAGCCAACACCGAACTGGCCGATGATATCCACATCGCTGCTTTCGTCCATTTCCTTGCGGAAGCGGTAAGAACCCGAGGATGCGATGACGCCAAGATTATTTTCCAGATCTTCCTTGTCCATGCCGATGCCATTATCTGTAACGGTCAGGGTGCGGTTTGTCTTATCCACGGTGAGAGTGATCTTGAAATCGCTGCGGTTGAGACCGATGGAATCATCGGTCTGCGCCATGTAGGAGAGCTTATCCATCGCGTCGCTGGCGTTGGAAATGATCTCGCGCAAGAAGATCTCTTTATGCGTATAGATAGAGTTGATCATCAGGTCCAAGAGGCGCTTGGACTCTGCTTTAAACTGTTTTTTTGCCATAATAAAGTGCCTCCTTTGACAACTGTGTTAGCACTCGGTTTGGTAGAGTGCTAACATGACCTATGATACCACACAAGGAGAAATTTGCAAGGGGGCAGAGGGGAAAAGATGTGTATAGTTTGTTAAAACTTCCGGCATCTCTTTACGAAAAGCTATTTTTGTATTATGATGGTAGCAATCTATCAAACAGGGGCATTCTATGGGCTTTTTCAGAAAAATCGGAAACGCGCTCTCGCGCTTTATGTACGGAAGAAATGGTTTTGACCAGCTTGGTGTTGCTATGCTGTGGCTGTGCATCATTCTTGATGTGATCAGCATTTTTGTAAAATCCACTGTGATCAGCGCGGCAGGCATGGCCGTTTGGGTGATTGTGCTGTTTCGCATTTTCTCCAAAAATCTTGCCAAGCGGCGGGATGAAAACAGCGCCTATCTGCGCCTTGTGTGGCAGGTAAAGAATAAAGGGCGTAATTTCAAGCAGCGCCGGCAGGATACAGAGCACAAGTATTTCACGTGTAAAAACTGCAAAACCATTTGCAGAGTGCCTAAGGGTAAGGGAAAGATCCGTATTACCTGCCCCAAATGCGGCAATAAAATTGATGCCAAAACCTGAAAATAAAAAGCACCGACTTTTAGTCGGTGCTTTTCTTTTTTGTTTAGAGAACCTTGGCAAGGAAGGTTTTTAGACGTTCGCTCTTGGGATTGGAGAAGATCTCGTCAGGAGTACCCTGTTCGGTGATGCGGCCTTCATCCATAAAGAGCACGCGGCTGCCCACTTCGCGGGCAAAGCCCATTTCATGGGTAACTACTACCATGGTCATGCCGTTATCAGCCAGCTGCTTCATAACTTCCAGAACTTCGCCTACCATTTCGGGGTCGAGAGCGGAGGTGGGTTCATCGAAGAGCATCAGCTTGGGCTTCATGGCCAAAGCGCGAACGATAGCGATACGCTGCTTCTGGCCACCGGAGAGCTGCGCGGGATAAGCGTCGATCTTTTCGGAAAGATCCACGATCTTCAAAAGGCGTTCAGCTTCAGCATTGGCTTCATCCTGCTTCATAAGACCGGTACGAACAGGAGCAAGAGTGATGTTCTTGCGGATGGTCATGTTGGGGAAGAGGTTGAAGTGCTGGAAAACCATGCCCATCTGGCGGCGGATGGAGTCAATGTTTACCTTGGGGTTGGTGATCTCGGTGCCGTCAAAGGTGATAGTACCTGCGGAAGGGAACTCCAGCAGGTTCATGCAGCGCAGGAAAGTGGACTTACCGGAGCCGGAGGGCCCGATGATAACCACTTTTTCACCGTGGGAGATGTGCTCGGTGATATCTTTGAGAACCTGATGGCTGCCAAAGGACTTGGAAAGATTTTTAACGTCGATCACTTGCGCGCAACCTCCTTTCCAGTCTGCCCTGCAGATAGGTGAAGAGCATCACCAGCAGCAGGTATACCACGGCAATGCCGATGTAGGGGAACATGACGCTGTAAGTCTTGGAACCTACGGCCTTGGCAGCGTATACCAGTTCCTTACCGCCGATCACGCTGATCAGCGCGGTATCCTTGAAGAGGGTGATGAATTCATTGCCCAGAGAGGGAAGAATGTTCTTGAATGCCTGAGGAATGATGATAAAGCGCATGGTGTCAAAATAATTGAGACCAAGGGAGCGGCCTGCTTCGCGCTGACCGATATCCACGCCCATGAGACCGCCGCGAACGATTTCGGCAACGTAGGCGCCGGAGTTAAGGCCCAGACCGAATACACCGACCATGGTGAAGTTGCGGCTGTTGGCAAAGACAACGAAGCCCAGAATCAGCAGCTGTACCATCATGGGGGTACCGCGGATGACGGTGGTGTAGACCTGGCAGAGGGCATTGAGAATGCCCAGAACGGGATTTTTCACATCAGGACGCTGCTGATCGTGCATGGTGCGGATCACGGCAACCACAACGCCCAGTATAACACCCAGAATCAGGGCAAGAATGGTGACCTGAATGGTGGAGAGGATGCCGTCCAGATAGAGTTTCCAGCGGCCGCCCTCGCAGAAAGCGCGATAAAACTGGAAGAAAAATTCTTCCCACATAGAAACGCTGCCGCCGGCGGTCAATTCAGCGGAAATATCAGCGTAGAGTTGAGCCCAATTCAATGGAGAGCCTCCTTTCTCAGTAAGAGAACCAAAGGAGGGGGGCTATGCCTCCCTCCTTCAGCTTTTCACAGTTGAGATTAAGCAGCGGGAATGTACTTGTCGATGATTTCCTGCAGCTTGCCTTCTTCCTTCAGTTCAGCGATAGCGCCGTTAACTGCTTCCAGAAGAGCGGTGTTGTCCTTAGCCATACCGATTGCATATTCTTCGTTAGCGAATTCGGTATCCAGAATTACCAGACCGGGGTTAGCCTTAACGAATTCCTGAGCAGGAGCATTGTCGATAACAACGCAGTCAACCTGGCCGTTGATCAGAGCCTGAACTGCGGAAGCACCGTTGTCATAGGGGGTAACGTGATCTTCGCCGAAGCCGCCGTTTTCAACGGTGTCGGAGCAATAGATGTAACCGGTGGTGCCCTGCTGGGTGCCGATCATGTATTCGCCCATGTTGTCCAGAGTAACTTCGGAACCTTCCTTAACGATAACGACCTGAACGCCGTTAGCATAGGTGTCGGAGAAGTTCATAACTGCCAGACGTTCGTCGGTAACGGTAACGCCTGCGAGAACGATGTCGCTCTTGCCGTCCTGAGCAGCCTGCAGAGCAGCGTCAAAGCCCATGTCGTCGATCTGGAGTTCCAGACCCAGCTTTGCAGCGATAGCTTCAGCGATTTCTACGTCGATGCCTTCGAAGGAACCGTCGTCAGCAACCATTTCGTAGGGAGGGAATGCAGCGTTGGTGGACATAGTGAGGGTGCCTGCAGTTACGAGACCCAGTTCATTGCCTTCTTCAGTAGCGGTATCATCGCTGCTGGAGCCGCAAGCTACCAGAGAGAGCACCATGATCAGTGCCAGAACGAGAGAAAGAAACTTTTTCATGTGTATAACTCCTTTTTATTTTCGGCTTGGCGCATACCAAACCATTATATGTAACATTACGAGTATACTTCAATAAATATACAAAGTCAATCGCAGAAATATGCAAAATGGGTGAAAAAGCAAAATAAAGCAAAAAAAGAGAGGACGGCGGGTGCCGTCCTCTCTTGAAATGTGGGATTAGCCGATGAGGGTGAAGCTGTTGATCACGGAAACCAGGGTGTTAGCAACGGTGGACATAGCCTTGATGAAGATGTCCAGTGCAACGCCGACAACGTCCTTACGGGTGTCGCCTACGGTGTCGCCGGTAACGGCTGCCTTGTGAGCAGCGGAGCCCTTGCCGTGGCCCTTCAGAGCGCCGGATTCAACGTACTTCTTAGCGTTGTCGAATGCGCCGCCGGAGTTACCCATGTAGATAGCACGGGGAATAGCGCAGATGGTAGCACCAACCAGGATACCGCCAACGAATTCTACGCCGAAGAGGAAGCCGCCAACTACGGGGATGAGGAGTGCCAGCATAGAGGGGAATACCATCTTCTTCAGAGCTACGCTGGTAGCGGTGGAGATCATCTTGTTGTAGTCGGGCTTAACAGTGCCTTCCAGAACGCCGGGGATGGAGAGGAGCTTGTCACCTTCGTTAGCCATGAGCTTAGCAGCGTCGATGGTGTTGTCGGTGAGCATTGCGGAGAAGTATTCAACCAGAGCACCGCCGATGATGCCGCCGGCTACTACTACGAAGGAAGCCATGTTCAGAACGGGTTCGCCGGAGGAATAACCGCCAACGTAAGCGGTGATCAGGGATACGGTAGCAAATGCAGCGGAACCGATTGCGAAGCCCTTACCGATAGCAGCGGTGGTGTTACCAACGGAGTCCAGCTTGTCGGTGATCACGCGAACGTCTGCGGGCAGGTGGCAGGATTCTGCCAGACCGCCTGCGTTGTCGGCGATGGGGCCGAATGCGTCGATGGAAACGGTGGTAGCTACGAAGGAGAGCATACCCAGAGCGGAGATTGCGATACCGTAG
>JAZQUM010000028.1:0-2457 GCA_045631305.1 Oscillospiraceae bacterium
ATACGGGTAGAACCGCCAACCAGCAGAACCTTATCCAGCTGGCTTGCGCTGACACCTGCGTCGCTCATTGCCTGACGAACAGGCTTCAGGGTACGCTCCACCAGGTCTGCAGTCATCTCATCAAACTTTGCACGGCTCAGAGTCACATCCAGGTGCTTGGGGCCGGTAGCATCAGCGGTGATATAAGGAAGGTTCACAGCGGTGCTGGTCATGCCGGAAAGCTCGATCTTTGCCTTCTCAGCAGCTTCCTTCAGACGCTGCATAGCGACCTTGTCGCCGGTCAGGTCAATGCCCTCAGCCTTCTTGAACTCAGCGACCAGATACTTCATGATGCACTCATCGAAGTCGTCGCCGCCCAGACGGTTGTTACCTGCAGTTGCAAGAACTTCGATAACGCCGTCACCGATCTCCAGAACGGAAACATCGAAAGTACCGCCACCCAGGTCGTAGACCATGATCTTCTGATCGGTCTCCTTATCCAGACCGTAAGCGAGAGCTGCTGCGGTGGGCTCGTTGATGATACGCTTGACCTCAAGACCTGCGATCTTACCGGCATCCTTGGTTGCTTGACGTTGTGCGTCGGAGAAGTATGCAGGAACAGTGATAACCGCTTGATTTACGGTTGTGCCAAGGTAGCTCTCAGCATCTGCCTTCAGCTTTTGCAGAATCATTGCAGAGAACTCTTGAGGTGTATAGTTTTTGCCGTCGATGTCTTTTTTGTAGCCCGTGCCCATTTCACGCTTGATGGAAATGATGGTGCGGTCGGGGTTTGTAATTGCCTGTCTTTTTGCAACCTGTCCTACCATTCTCTCGCCCGTTTTGGAAAATGCAACAACGGAAGGAGTGGTTCTTGCACCCTCGGGATTGGGGATAACGATAGGCTCAGCGCCCTCGTAAACTGCTACGCAGGAGTTAGTTGTACCTAAGTCGATACCAATAATTTTTCCCATAATAATTTCCTCCAATTATATAAAGTTAATTTTAAACAAATTTGGTGCGCGGTCAATTTGCAACCTTGACCATCGCATAGCGGATGACCTTGTCACCCTTACAGTAGCCTTTTTGGAAGACCTCTACGATCTCACCGTCGCCATACTGCTCATCCTCCACGTGCATAACCGCATTGTGGAGATTGGGGTCAAATGTTTTACATTCAATCTCTTTGACACCCATTTTTTCCATAGCTTCGTCAAAAGCTTTTACTGTCATTTCAAGTCCCTTGGTAACGGCTTCAACGTTATTGGACTTGCTTGCGCGCTCAAGATTATCAAGGATTGGCAGCAGCTGCGCAATACAATCGCTGTAAGCATCTGCCCAAACGCCCTCTTTCTCTTTTGCGCTTCTCTTGCGGAAGTTATCGTACTCCGCCATCATACGCATATATCTATCGTTACATTCCTCACACTCGGCAGTTTTGGCTTCCAACTTTTTGGTAAGCTCTGCAATTTCTGCCTCGGGCTTCTTTGCCTTCTTTTTATCTGCCTTGGGCGCTTCGGTCTTTACTTGTCCCTCATTCGCCGCGGTCTTCATTTCCTCCATCGGGTTCTCCTCCGTTTAGTTGTTTGTTCGCGTGTATCATATTGGATATGTTGCCACTGAGCCCTTCAAGGGTTGCCAAAACCTTTGCGTAGTCCATACGTCTCGGTCCCAAAATACCAATAGCTCCCAGTGTTTTACCATCCTTAACGATGGGCTTGAACACCAGCGCGGAATTGTTCATCACCTTAACCTGACTTTCGGATCCGATGAGAACGCTTACGTCTTCCGTTTCACTTTGTGAAACGAGGTTTAGGATATCCTCTTTCTTTTCAAGGGTACCAAGCAAGCCTTGCAGCTGTGTAACGTCGCTGTATTCGGGATATTGCAAAAGTCTATCAATACCACTGACGCGCATCTCTCCATGGTCGGATTCGTTAAGAAGATCATAAATAACCTTGATAACGTTGCCCACAATGGCGCTGTCAATGCCCATTTCTTGCTCGATACGCATCATAATGGGCAGCGTAATTTGCTCGGCAGAAAGACCGACAAGCGTGGAGTTGAGTACGCGTGCCAATTTTGTAACCGCCGCTTGCGAAAATGCTTGTGTTTCGGAATGCAAATGCTTGCTCTTGACGTTTCCGTCAGAATCGACCGCCACCAAAATGACATGGTCGGGATCCAGATAGATCGTCTCGAATTTTTCAACGGTGACAGAATGAAGCTTGGGCTTGATGGCAATACCTGTGTAATTGGTCATAGCCGATGCGAGATTGGAAGCCGCCAAAAGAATTTGGTCGAGTTCCCCCATTTTTGCTTTGAGCAAAGCATTTATTTGCGCAATCTCATTGGTTGTCATTGCGTAACGCTCGATGAGCGCGTCAACGTAAAAACGGTAACCAAGCTCGCTGGGAACGCGTCCCGCGGATGCGTGAGGCTGCTCGAGGTATCCCATTTCCTCAAGCTCTGCCATCTCGT
>JAZQUM010000029.1:0-20879 GCA_045631305.1 Oscillospiraceae bacterium
AGGGGCAGCTGATCACCAGCACGCTGATGGCGCGCGCCAGCGCAAAGCCAAAGGTCTCACCTGCAAGGAGCCACGCGCCCCCCGCCACCACCGCGATGGCGATGACCACAGGCACGAACACACCCGAAACTTTATCGGCAATTTTGGCAATGGGCGCTTTGGTAGCTGCCGCATTTTCCACCATAGCAACGATTTGGTTCAGGGTGGTATCCGCCCCCACGCGGGTGGCGCGGCAGGTCAAAAATCCGTTCTGATTGATGGTTCCTGCGCTGACAGCGCTGCCTGCCTCTTTATCAACAGGGATGCTTTCCCCCGTCAGGGCAGATTCGTTCACCGCGCTTTCGCCATCCACCACTTCCCCGTCTACAGGAATACTTTCCCCGGGCCGCACCGCAAAGAGATCACCTGCACGGACTTCCTCCACGCCTACTGTCACCTCTTGTCCCTCCCGAAGCACCGTGGCAGTTTTAGGCGCAAGATCCATCAGCGCTTTGATGGCATTCGTGGTTTTCCCTTTGCTGCGGGCTTCCAGCATTTTTCCCACGGTGATGAGGGTCAAAATCATCGCCGCAGACTCAAAATAAAACTCATGGAGATAATGGTGTGCTGCCGCCGTATCGCCATTCCAAGCCTCGCCGCACATGGCAAAAAGCACCGCCGTGCTGTACGCAAAAGCCGCGCTGCTGCCCAGTGCCACCAGGGTGTCCATATTGGCGCCGCCGTGAATGGCGCTCTGGAAACCGCTGATAAAGAACTTCTGGTTCACCACCATCACAGCCGCCGTCAAAAGCAGCTCAAAAAGGCCGATGATCAGAGGATTTTCCGTCATGCCCGCAGGCAAAGGCCAGCCCCACATCACGCCTCCCATGGAGACATACATCATCGGCAACAAAAAGCAAAGAGATACTATAAGCCGTTTTTTCAAACGGGGTGTTTCCCTATCTTCCAAGGCTTCCTTGGCCGCCTTTTTCTCTTCTCCACCCGCAGCCTTGGCGCCGTAACCCGCTTTGGAAACTGCGCTTTCAATAGCTGCCGCCGTGGCAGGGGCTGCAAAATCCACCAGCATGGAATTGGTAAGAAGGCTCACCGAAACGTTCTGCACGCCCTCCACGCTCTTTACCGCCTTTTCCACATGGGCACTGCAGGCAGCGCAGGTCATGCCCGTCACGTCAAATTTCTTTTCGCTCATGGCTCACCTCGTTATTTCAGCTTTTTTACAAGCTCCATGGTCTCAGCAATAATCTCTTCGTTGCCTGCGCGGATCTCCGTGCTGACACAGGAGGCCATATGCTCTTCCAAAATAATATATCCCAGATTCTGCAGCGCACTCTCTACCGCCGCCACCTGCACGAGAATATCACCGCAATAACGGTTCTCCTGCACCATGGTGCGGATGCCGCCCAGCTGACCGATCATGCGGTTAATGCGGTTTTCCAGCTTGCGCACCGCTTCAGCCGAGCGAGGCTCTGCCTTCATACGACAGCAGCATTCATTTTCCTGCAAAATTTTCTCATCCATAGTGCACCTCCATATACCCCCTGGGGGTATATTAATTTTATTCCTCCACCTGCTTTTTGTCAACAAAAAAGAGGACGGCAAACCGTCCTCTTTTTTCAGCAATATTTATCCCGATGGGATTTGATCTGCCCCGCAAGGGGGACAATATCGTAATATTCCGCTTGATTTCGCTCAATGCAAGCCTTGGCCGCTTCCACATCCTGCGGTTCCAGCAGCAGTGACATTCCACAGGAAAGTTTCCCCTGAATGGCGCGGGGTGCAGGTGCAATGCGGTTTTTGATACCGTCTTTTAACAGAAGGTCCCGCAAAGCAAGGCCGTGTTCATAGTTTGCAAAGAGGATATAGTAGCGAATATCGTTCTCAGCCATTGAGCATTTCAATGAATGCGCCGATGCGGGTGCGCAGCTGTTCTGCATCGGTATCGGCATAGTCGGTTTCAAGGCTCAGTACAGGAACGCCTTCTTCCTTCAGTGCGCGTGCCACGCTGAACTTTTCGGTATCATACAGGCAGCAGAACTTCAGGCTGCAGTCAATCACGCCGTCTACCTTGTATTCCTTCACCATGCGCTTGAGGTCATCAATGCGGCCGGTATTGGGGGTAAAGCAAGCACAGTTGGTCTTCATGTAGCGTTCGGAAAGCGCCATGAACTGTTCGTCCAGCGTGGTCTTGCTTTCGTCCACCAGATTTTCGAAATAACGGGTACCGGTGCACATTTCTTCGCAAACAACGGCGCCGCCGCTGGTTTCCACGATGTTGTGCAGCTTCCAGTTGGGCACAGCCAGAGGAGTACCAGTGATGAGGATACGCTTGGTGCCTGCAGGAACAACGCTTACGCCGTCCTTGATGCGCTGTTCCAGTTCGTCCGCCAGACGGTTGCACATCTGAGCGCAGCGAGCGGGATCATCGAAGAAAGAGATCTGGGTCATCAGCAGAGCGTCACGGCCGGAAATAGGCAGGCATTCGCTCTTGCGGCATTCATAAACGCGGGCCAGAGCCTTGCGCTTTTCGTTGATGAGCTTGATGGCATCTGCCAGCTTTTCGGGGGTGATCTTGTTGCCGGTGAATTCTTCCACAGTCTTTGCGAATTCGGCAATTTCATCCTTCCACTTGAGGATGTCCTTTTCGCGCTTCATCTGAGGAACGTCCATGATGTACATAGGAACGTCTTCCCCAAGGATCTCATAGGCCTTCTTCTTGCCATCGCAAGTAGTTTCACCTACATACATATCAGCAATACGGAAGAAGGGACAGGTCTTGCCCAGGCGTGCGCCTACAGAAGCCTTGATCAGGGGGCAGGTGCTCTTGGGAAGCACTGCTTCGCCGCCGGGCACCCAGAACTGAGAGCCGCCACAAAGGCCGGTGACGATACCGTTGGCTGCTACTACCACTTCATCGGGAACATACACGCAGAAAGTGCCGAATACCTTGCGGCCTTCCTTCTGTGCTTCGATGAGTTCCTTGGGGCGAATGCCATGTACTTCGGAAATTACCAGATCCCAGAAATCCATGGCGTTGGGGCGGTTTTCCTGGGTCAGGAATACATCGCCTACAGCGGTAGGCAGCACCTGGCACAGCAGGTCATGGGTCTCCAGATCCATCCCCAGATCTTCCCACATTTTTACATAATCAGACATTTACTTTTCCTCCTTATGTATTTTAAGTGAAATTCACTTATTTTCGGATATTCATGGCACTGAGAGCCGCGCCTACCGCGCCGGCATAGCGTCCATCGGCATGAGAAAGCACCTCTACCCCCAACTCACAGGAGAGGGATGCGCAAAGATACGGCATGGAGCAAAGACCGCCCGTCAGGCAAACAGCTTTTCCCAACTGCAGACGACTTGCCTGGGATACCACTTTTTTCACAATGGAATCCACCACCGCAAAGGCAATGTTTTCCTTACTTTCACCCCGTCCAATAAGGCTGATAACTTCCGACTCTGCAAAAACCGTGCACATGGAGCTGATGGATGTATTGCCCCCACGGGCAGCAAGCGCGCAGAGCTCATCCGGCCGCAGAGAAAGGGTGTTGCCCATGATCTCAAGAAAACGGCCAGTACCAGCAGAGCACTTGTCATTCATAACGAAATCGGAAACCATTCCATTTTCCACAGCGATCAGCTTGGTATCCTGTCCACCAATATCGATCACAGTGATAGTATCGCTGCCGTGGAGAAAAGCCGCGCCGCGACCATGACAGGTAATTTCCGTCACGCATTTATCGGCATAGGGCACGCTGATTCGCCCATAACCCGTAGCAACGATAGCCGCGTTATCTGGAGCGACCCCCTCTGCCGCCAGCTGGGCAAGAATGGTCTGTGCAGTGTCCACACTGCTCCAGCCCGTAGGCTGCACATTGCGATACACAATGGTTTTCTCCGCATCCAGCACCACCGTCTTAGCGCAAGTAGAACCAATATCGATCCCCACGAAAAACCGCTTCATGCTTCTCTCCTTCTCTGTATCAAAACCGTTGTTTTTATAATAATATCACGACCCCATTTCCCATATGTGCGAAAAAAACGATAGACTTATCGGCATAACAAATAAAAGCAGTGTGTTTCCACACTGCTTTTTCAATACCCGCGTCCGCGGCTCACGATCTCGCTCCATAAAATCGGGCCTACCACACCGTTTGGGGTATAGCCAAGCTGCCGCTGCAGCGCTTTTACCGCATTTTCAGTAGCCATATCAAAGGTCCCCGTCACTTCTACTGCCGGCACAGCCCTGTCACTTTGGCTGATGATAACAAGATACTCCTGAATTTTTCGCACCTCGCTGCCGCTATCCCCCAGAGCTAAGAAGCGTCCGGGATAAATATCTTCGGCAAAAGCCTGATAGTCGAGTGGAAGATTGGCAAGCGTAGCATTATATGCCCACTGCAGTCTGTTCCAGGTTTCCCGGCCCACAATGCCATCCACTTTTAATCCACTTCGCTGCTGGAAGGTCAAAACCGCGTTTCGGGTGGATTCATCAAAGGTTCCCGTAATGGAGATGGGTGCAAGCTGCGTCCAGATATATCCCAAAAAGGCCAGGTAATATTGCACCGTCCGCACACCCAGGCCGCTGTCTCCCAGCTGCAGCACACGGGGATACACTCTCTGCGCTTCGCTGATGGTAAGACCCTCGCTGGTAATATCGGAAAGCTTTTTCACACCGTTAAAAAGCTCCTTGATTTTATACCAGGTAGCTTTGCCCACAACTCCATCTTCAGCTAAGTTGAAAATCCGCTGAAAAGCACGAACTGCCGTCTCAGTTTCTGCGTTAAATGCACCGTTCACCTCGGTAATCCGCGGAATCGCAGGAAAGTTTTTTCCAATTCGGTTGAGTTGATTTTGAATGATGCGCACATCTTCTCCAAAAGCACCTCGCCGCAACGGCACGCCTGGATAAGATGGTGTCACACCACCCACCGGCGCATTGAACACAAGATTAATATCATCCCCATAGTAATATTGCAAAATCTCATACGGTGTAAGCCCATTTTGCGCAAGATCCACACTACCCCATTGAGAAAGTCCGTTGCAGGTGGTGCGTATGCCATCGCAAAACTGAGCAAACAACGGTTCAATGCTGCCCTGCCGCACGATATAATCATTAAAGATCTCATCCACAATGCGGCTTACATTTTCAAAAATATCCCGTCCCTGCACATAAGCCTGATCGTAGCGAGTAGAGGATGTAATATCAAAATCGTAGCCACGGCTACGGTAATACTCAGTGAAAACGCGGTTCAGCGCATAAGATATCTGGGCATAAATATTAGCCCGCAGTGCATTTTCCGGCCACGTGGGATAAATCTCGCTGGAAGCCACATTTTTAATATAGTCAGCAAAAGGCACTTCTACATTTGCCGCCCATTCATTTGGCTGGCCGAGATGCACAATGATGGTCTCCGGCACAACAGGATAAGGCATCTTACCCCTCCTCTCTGAGCCGCGGCACCAAGGATACCGTCAGCAGCGTTTCTACCCCATCGTAAATGGTGATCTGCTGTCCGTTCTCAGGCAAATAATCGCCCTGTTCCACCGACACGATGTAATCTGTCCCGCTTTCTCCTGCTGTCACAGAATTTTGAGAAAGGCCACCCGGCCGCGCAGGCAAAATCATCCCATCAAGAATCCCCGACTCATCGGTAAAGCCACGGTAAAACTCCTGCAGCGCACCACCGATAATTTTGGAAACCCGCACCAGTGCACCTTTTACCGGGAAAGTTCCCCGCCCTGTGCCCACCTGCACTCGCAATACGCCGCGCCCGGGATGTACGCGCACAAACTCTTCAATCTTCCCGGGTATATACCCTTGCTGCATACAACATCACCCATCCTTTCATTCTTTCCAGTTTATGATTCTGAGAGAGGAAAGTTCCCGTTGCAGACAGCAAAAAAAGCAGACCCGAAGGTCTGCTTTTCTTTTCATTCTTTTATTCGGCTGAAGCCGCAGAAAGGCTCACCGTTAGCACGCTTTCTTCCTTGCTCAGCTCTGCCACAAATTCCGGTGCACGGCGGCACACATCACGCCCTGCAAAAACCAGCGCAAAACGGATGGAAATATGGCCATGGTCTTCCATATTCACTTCCATACCGCTGATGGTAGTTCCCTCACACTTTCTTACCAAGCTATCCACTGCATTGATTACAGATGGAACATCTTCGCAAGTCACGTTAATATAGTAGGTTTCCTTGCTGATGCGAAGCATCTTCTTCTGCAGTAGGTCAAAAAGCGTCAGCGTTACCAAAATGCACACCGTACCCACAGCCGCCAGCACATAGTAACCACCGCCCACAGCGATGCCGAGACATGCCACCGACCAGATACTGGCCGCCGTGGTAAGTCCCTTTACGGAAAAACCTTCCCGCAAAATAGTACCTGCACCAAGGAAGCCTACACCTGTAATCACCTGCGCTGCCATACGAGTGGGATCGGGCATAGCTCCATAAGGATAATACTCACAAAAGATCAGCTGACCCGTTACCATCACTGCGCAGGCACCGATGGCTACCAGCATGTGGGTGCGCATACCGGCAGGACGATGGGTATATTCACGCTCCGTACCGATGATGATACCAATGAGCATCGCGCCCAGAAGCCGCAGAACAATTTCGCCAACACCAATTTCCAATGCCATATCCGCACCTCCTTTTCTTTGGTGAAAATATATTATCATCCATATCCCCAAATTACAATAACAAGTTAAAAAGGACGGTGCTTGGCACCGTCCTTTTCTTTATAAACCAAGGCCCAGTTCATATGCCTTCCGGGGATATTCGGAAGCCTTTGTCAATTCCACACTGCCACAGCCTTCTGCCAGCACCTTTCCGCATTCTTCCCAGCGGAGATAACGGCAGATGATTTTAAAGTGGCATTCCAGCGCTTCCATAGTCCAGTCTTCCGTGGCAGCCGCCGCCGAAAGCAGCACCGCCTTATGGCGCTTTTCATGGATCGCTGCATCCCTGGCATAAAACCGATCGATCACCGCTTTAAGCTGCGCGGAGATCCCGTAATAATAAAGGGGTGTCACCAGTGCAACAAGATCCGCCTCCAAGAGCGCATCAAGCACCTTGGCCATATCATCCTTCTGCACGCAAACACCGCTTTCACGGCAAGCATCGCAAGCAAGGCAAGGACGAATATTGGAAAATGCCGCATCAAAACGGATCACCTCATGGCCTGCTTCCTCCGCACCGCGGATAAATTCGCTTGCCAGAAAATCGGTGGACCCGCGTCTGTGAGGGCTGCCTGTAAGAACAAGAACTTTCATACCCGACGCGCCTCCCCTTTTCACTTAGATGTCGTTTTCTCTATCGTGCCAAGCGATCTCGGTTTCCAGATCCTTCTTCAGCTGTGCGTTTTCTGCCACCAGTTCGTCATAGTGACGGCCCTGTACATAATACTTCACGAAACCGAAAGTAGCTTCGCTCAGTTCTTCTTCGCTATATTCGGGCAGCAGAGAACCGTTTACGCGGCGCAGACCCTGAACGGTGATAAGCACCAGACGGCGATTCTTTTCGGAAAGCTGAATGATCTTCATGCTTTCAGGAATTTCCAGATCCAGACCGTATACATCGTTTACCATTTCCAGAAGCTTCTTGTGCTCAGGCTTTGCGGAAACGATAACACCGTACTTGGAGAAAAGGTCTTTCAGATAGTCGGCAGAAACGGGTTCACGGGTAACGGTGCCCTTGCCGAGACCGGAAAACATAGTGTCGGAAATAGAGAAGCCGACAAATACTTCATTACCGGTTTTAGGATATTTCATAACAGTAACCTCCGTTAGTTGAAGTGCAAAGAATACTCTTCGGCATTTCTATTGTAGCACATCTGCAGAAAAAAGCAAATAGGGAAAGAAAAAAACACAAGACCTTGTAGCCGAAAAGAAGAACTTCTCTTCCACGACAGGATTAGAAAATAAAATAACGGCAACCGCTAAGCGATTGCCGTTATTTTGGTCCGAGTGTTGAGATTCGAACTCAAGGCCTCTTGAACCCCATTCAAGCGCGATACCAAACTTCGCCACACCCGGATGACTGTCTCTCTCGAAGTCAGCTTAGTTAGAATAGCATACCTTTCCTCATTTTGCAACCCCTTTTTTCAATTTTTTTAAAATTTTTTTATTTTATTTTTCCCTCTTTTTAGTTGACAAGAACGGCCTGCTTGTGGTAAGATTTTTCATGCGCTTGGGAATAGATGCTTTTTCGCAGGGAGAGATGGCTGAGTGGTTGAAAGCACCGGTCTTGAAAACCGGCGATGTGCGAGCATCCGTGGGTTCGAATCCCACTCTCTCCGCCAATTAAATATGTTTGCAGAAGTACCCAAGTGGCCGAAGGGGCTCCCCTGCTAAGGGAGTAGGCAGCTTAAAAACCTGCGCGAGGGTTCAAATCCCTCCTTCTGCGCCAACGAGAACTCTTAGAGCCGCAAGGCTTTGAGAGTTCTTTTTGTTTGCTTTTCCCCTGAACCAACCTTGCTTTCCCCAGTCACAGAACAACGCTTCTTGCCACACCCCTTCTAGCTTTAAAATTTCGCGCGCTGCGCCGCTAATAGTTCCCCCGCCTAACATCGAGGCCATAACTAATGACAGCAAATTGCGCAAAAAAAACAGCCAACTCGTGTTGGCTGTTTTTTATCAGTTCGTTCAGTTTTTGTGAACATCTTCGCTATAGTACCAATCCAGAGAATAGGGCACATCTTCAAATTTTTCAAGATAGCTGCCGTCTAAAAACTCTTCCCAATCCCGAATGTAATAATCTCCATTCTCGTAGACAAAGGATACCTCATAAGTCATACCAACGAGGCGAGCAGCCCGCAAATAAACTGCGGTGCCGGAAAGTCCGTCTTCCGATAGGGTGATCTCGGGTTTACTGATATAGAGAGGTGTCAGATAGGGATAGGTTCTCTCCTTGGCAAACGCCTCGCAAAAAGCTTTTTCATCCATCTGATCGCGGAAATCCTGACAGAGGAATTCGTAAATCTTTTCGGGCTCTTCATAGGAATAGTCCACCGCTTCCGCATAGGCTACCATTCGTTCCAACGCATGTTCCTGCGTCTGAGGCATCTCTTTGGAAGCGCATCCGCTGAGCGCCATCAAGGCAGCCAGCAGCAAGCAAATCAAAACAATTCGTTTCATCGTTCCATTCTAGAATAGGGAATCGTATATGCACTGGGGAATTCTGCATTCTTGGATGCAAAAATCAGCGCAACGATGGTCATGAAGTAAGGCAGCATCAAGAGCAGCTGGCTGGGGATGCCGATACCCTGTGCCTGCAGACGAAGCTGCAGCGCAGAGGTCAAGCCGAAAAGCAAGGACCCCCACATGGCTCTGCCGGGCATAAAGCGGGCAAAGACCACTACGGAAACGGCAATGTAGCCAAAGCCACCGATGAGGCTTTCGGTAAAGGTATTGAGGTAAGCGATGGCCATAAATGCACCGCCAATACCGGCATAAGCGCCGCCGATCAGAACGGCTGCATAGCGGATGCCGAGAACATTGATACCCTTGGAGTCAGCTGCGCGGGGATGTTCACCCACGGACTTTATCTTCAGGCCGAAGGTAGTGCGCTCAAGAATAAACCAGGTAATGGGAACCATGATGAAAGCAAAGTAAACCAGAATATTATGCTGGAAGAACACAGGTCCCACAAAAGGAATATCAGCCAGACCGGGAATATTCACAGCCTGGAAGGTTTCCACCTTGGCAGGAAGAGCGCGGATACCGAAAATAACACGGTAGATATAAGCGGCAAGACCGGTGGCCAGAATATTCATGCCGATACCGGCAATTACCTGGTTGGCACGCATGGTCACGCTGAGCCATGCCATGAGCAGGCTGTACAGCATACCGCCGACCAAACCGGCCAGCAAGCCAAGTCCCAGATTATTGTTGGTAGCGCAAGTGGTGGCAAAAGCGCAGATCGCACCCATCAGCATGGTACCTTCTACACCCAGATTCAAAATACCTGCGCGCTGCGTATAGAGCTGTCCCAAAGCAGGAAGAAGAATAGGCGTAGCCAGACGGATCATGCCGGCCAGAAGACTAATCAGAAAACCGGCGCTCAGAATCTCACTTAACATGTTCCTTCTCCTTTCTGCTCTTGAATAGCTTGAACAAAGATTCACTGAAGGCAGTGCGGGCAATGACCAGGATGATGATCAGGCCCTGGATAACATTCACCACAGAATAAGGCACTTCCGTCATGCGCTGCATGCTGGAACCGCCGCAGAGCAGGATCGCAAAGAAGGCTGCAGAGGCAATAATGCCGTAAACATTCAAGGAACCCAGCAAAGCGATAATGGTAGCAATATTGCCGTAGTCTGCAGCGATACCCGTCAGAATACGGTACTGGATACCGAAGGTTTCGATCCAACCTGCAAGGCCTGCAAAACCGCCGGAAATCAGCATGGTGATCATAACGGTGCGCTTTACATTGATACCTGCATAAGTGGCCACTTTCTTACCCTGACCCGTCAGGTCGATTCTGTAACCGATGGTAGTGCGCCAGAAGAAGATCATCAGAATGACGACCGCGATGAGAATGAAAATACCACTGTGCAGACGATAGGTACCGAACAGTCGGGTCAAATACATTTCTTCAGGAATCAGTGCGGACTGCGTCAGGTCGGAAGCCGGATCCTGCATAGGTCCGTTTACCAGATACATCAGAAAATAATCGGCAATGTAGGTAAGCATGAGGGTAGTGATAACCTCATTGGCGTTGAACTTGTTCTTAAGCCAGCCTGCAATGCCCGCCCACAAAGCACCTGCCGCAATAGAGCAGATGAGAGACAGGGGAATGCGGATCACAAAAGGCACGGGCACATAAAGCGCCACAGCCGTTGCTGCGATGGAAGACATAATAAACTGGCCGCCCGCGCCGATATTCCAAAGCTGGGCACGGAAGGCAATAGACACACCGAATGCCAGAATCAAAATAGGAATCAGCTTAACAAAGAGCTCGCAGATCTTCTGAGGAGAGCCGAAAGCACCGCGGACGATAGCTACATATGCATCCATGGGGCTGTTACCCGTCAGCAGCACGAGAATGCCGCCCAGCAGCAGCGCAATGAGGATCATGCAGATGGTACCCAAAATCTGGGGCATCGCTTTTTTAGCGTTCAGATTCATACTTCTGCCTCCTCCTGTTTCCGGCCCATCATCATGGCGCCAATCTGCATGGTGTCTGCGCCGCGAGGAAGGATACCCATCAATTTGCCGTCATAAATAACAGCAATACGGTCAGACAGCTGCAGAACTTCTTCCAAGTCAGCAGAAATCATCAACACAGCTGCGCCCTGATTTCTTGCCTCAAGGATCTGCTTGCGAACATATTCAGCCGCACCGATATCCAAACCGCGGGTGGGCTGGCTGGCGATCAGAACCTCAGGCTTATTGCTGAGCTCGCGGGCCAGGATCACCTTCTGCTGGTTACCGCCGGAAAGGCTGCGAGCCTTATCCTCACCGCTGTTGGCCTTGATCTGATATTCCTGCCGCAGGGTTTCCCAGTTTTTGTTGATAACCTTATTGCTCAGAAGCCCCCGCTTTGCCACAGGCGCCTCATCCAACATCTTCAAAACCAGATTGTTCTTCAGCGTCCAGTTCAGTGCCAGACCTGTAGTATGACGGTCTTCGGGAATGTAGGATACCTTCTTCTTAATGTAAAATGCGGGTACCTTGTTGATAACGGATTCACCGTGCAGCGTATATTCGCCGCCCTCAGCCTTGCGCAGACCGGTCAATACTTCACAGAGTTCTTTCTGACCATTACCGTCAACACCGGCAAGACCAACGATTTCACCTTCACGGATATCCAGAGAGAAATCTTCCAGCGCCAGAACACCCTTATCATTCTTTGCAGACAGGTTGTGAATGCAAACCTTAACATCACCGGGTTCTTTTTCAACAGGAGGGAACTGGAACAGAACATCACGGCCAACCATCATGCGGCTCAGATCGTCCTTGGTCACGGTTTCATCCACAGTGCGGCGGCCAATCATCTTGCCGTCGCGCAATACAGTTACTTCGTCTACGATAGACAGAATTTCCTCCAGCTTATGAGTGATGAGAATGATAGATTTTCCGTCATCACGCATCTGACGCAGAGTTTCAAAAAAGATCTCCGTTTCCTGAGGTGTCAACACAGCGGTGGGCTCGTCCAGGATCAAAATCTCGGCGCCCATGTACAGCGCCGTCAGAATTTCAACGCGCTGCTGTTCACCTACGGATAGCTGCCAGATCTTGGAGCTGGGGTCAATACCCATCCGATACTTATCGGACAGTTCCTTCAGCTCACGGGCAGTTTCCTTTGTATCCAGCAGGATGCCGCGGCGGGACTTCTTGCCCAGCATCACATTTTCCGTGACAGTCAGAGGGCGAGCCAGCATAAAATGCTGGTGCACCATGCCGATGCCCAGAGAAATGGCCTTAGTAGGAGAATGAATATCTTCCTCCTTGCCATTGATATATATTTTGCCTTCTTCCTGCTGGTAAAGACCGTAAAGAACGTTCATCAGCGTTGTCTTACCAGCGCCGTTTTCGCCAAGAAGACCGTGAATAGAACCCTTTTTCAGCTGGAAGTCAACAGAGTCGTTTGCCTTGACTCCGTTGAAAATCTTGGTGACACCTTTCATCTCAACGACAAAAGTATCCATGATATCCCTCCCGAAAATAAATCAAGTTCAAAAGGGGCTTGTCCGAAGGCAAGCCCCTTTTTTAGTAGCTAAGAGTAAAACCGATTAGTGTGCGGGGAATTCGATAGCGTTTTCGCCCAGCTGAGCGTAAACATCTTCGATAACTGCGATGTCTTCTTCAGTCAGCCAGCCCTTAACGTCGTTCAGTTCGGTCATGGACAGACCGCCGTTGCCAACGTTGATCATAACGATTTCCTTGCCTTCAGCGAAGAAGGAACCATCATTGATGGAAGCGAAGATGGTTTCCAGAGCATTGCCCCACTGATACTGCAGACCGGAGAGAACATTGCTGGGAGCCAGGTCATACTGGTCTTCTACGTTACCCAGAACATACATATCCTTTTCTTCAGCAGCCTGAACAACGCCCAGACCAATGCCGTCGCCGGAGTGCCAGATTACGTCAACACCGGAATCATACATACCAATAGCAGCTTCATAAGCGCCAGCGGTGTCAGTCCAGTCGCCGGTATAAACTTCCTGGATTTCGATATCGGGGTTGATGGTCTTAGCGCCCATCTTGAAGCCTTCGTGGCCACGAGTGATTTCACTGCCTTCGCCGCCGCCGATAACACCGATCTTATCGCTCTGAGTTGCCAGAGCTGCGATAACGCCCATCAGATAGCCGCCAGCTTCCAGCTGAACGTCATACTGAGAAGCATTAGCAATGGGATCGATAACGCCGCAGCCGAGCAGGAATGCTACTTCAGGATACTGCTGAGCAACAGTAACAACGGGTTCGGAGAACTGATAGCCGTGACCGATGACTACATCATAACCGGAGTCAGCATACTCAGTCAGAGCAGGGGTAATGTCAGCAACATCATAGATGTTTTCGACAACGGTCAGTTCGATTTCTTCAGAGTGAGCATTGAAATAGTCGTTCATACCTCTGTACATAGCCTGGTTGAAGGAAACGTCATCCTTCTTGCCGGGCAGAACCAGAGCAACCTTCATCTTGTCAGCGCCTTCAGCACCTTCGTCTGCGCCGGTGTCGCTGCTGCCGCAAGCTACCAGAGACAGCACCATAACCAGGGCCAGAATCAGAGCAAGAGCCTTTTTCATTTCTGTTTTCTCCTTTTCACATTCACAATTCGTTTCATGTTATCTGTTCTGAGTTGCCGTCCGTTTCCGAAAATTCCGAAAGCAAAAAAGCATCTCATAACAAACACCTACAACACATGAATTGTACCAATCTCTGCCTTCTCTGTCAACTATAGGACTTTAATTTTTCGCAAATTCATCAAATACCTCTCCCTTTCTCAAATCACGCAATGCTTCACACTTTCAACTGGTTGACCTTGTTTCTTCACTATGGTAAAATATTAATAAGTATGCACTCTGAAAACGTTTACTTTTCGGTCCTTTTGGACCGTTCACCGCCCCTCTGAGGCGGAAGATTCTGCTATTTCAGGAGGAAGTACAGATGTCAAAACTTGTTGGTACCTCTGCCATCCGCTTGGATGTTCCCGCCAAAGCCATGGGCAAAGCGCTCTATGCAGCGGACTATTCCGCGCCCGACATGCTCCATGTTGTGCTGGTCCGCGCTCAGCTGGCTCACGCTGTTATTAAGGGTATTCAGCTCCCTCTCCTTCCCGAGGGCACTTATTGTTATACAGCTGCAGATATTCCTTCCAATGTGCTGCCTTCCATCATGAGCGACCAGCCTGTTCTGGCAGCTGAAAAGGTTCGCTACATGGGCGAACCTATTGCCATCGTTGCAGCCCCCACTCCGGAAGAAGCCCGCGCTGTTGCCGCACAGGTGAAGGTGGAACTGGAAGCGTTGGAAATCGTGGAAGATATGCAGGCAGCGCTGGAAGATAGTTCTCCCCGCGTGTTTGAAAAGGGCAACCTTTGCTCCGAATTCCACAGCGAAAAGGGCAATATTGAAGAAGATTTTGCCAAATGCGCTTTTGTTTTGGAAGAAACCTTTGAAATGCCCATTCAGGCTCACGGCTTCCTGGAGCCTGAAGCAGCTTTCACTTACCGTGATGAAGAAGGCCGCCTGTGCCTGATCTCCTCTACGCAAAATGCCTTTGCTGACAGAAACATGATCGCCAGCGTTTTGCAGATCCCCCATGAAATGATCACCTCCAAGGCCGCTACCGTAGGCGGCGGCTTCGGCGGCAAGGACGGCAACACCACCCAGATCTTTGCAGCCGTGGTCACCCACTATACGGGCCGCCCCGCCAGATGCGTCTTCACCCGCGAAGAAAATATCCGCTTCGGCATGAAGCGCCACAATGCCATTGTCTATGCCAAGATGGGTTTCTCCAACGAAGGTAATGTACTGGCATTCCAAGGCAAGATGTGGATGGATACCGGCGCCTATGCCATTCTCGGCCCCGCTGTGCTGGGCCTTGGCACGGAACATATGACGGGCCCCTATTTCATCCCCAGCGTCAAGCTGGACGGCTGGCTGGCCTATACCAACCATGCTCCCGCCTCCGCCATGCGCGGTTTCGGTGCGCCCCAGAGCGCCATGGCCGTGGAATACCTGATGAACGAGGCTGCAGCCCGCCTTGGTCTGGATCCTTTGGATATCCGCCTGCGCAATGCCATTCACCGCGGTCAGAGCGGTCCCATGGGCGCAGAGATGGATCATTCTGTGGCTTTCGAAGAGGCGCTGCGTCTCTTTGCTGAAAGTGACTTCTATCGCGAAATGAAAAACGCTCCCCAGAGTGGTGTGGGATACGGCATTGCCGCCGGTATGATGAGCAGCGGCATGGGCAAAAACGTTCCCGATACCTCCATTGCGCAAATCGAGAAAAAGGCCGATGATCATTATATCGTCCGGATCGGTCTTGTTGATATCGGTCAGGGCAGCGAAACCATTCTTGCCATGATCGCAGCAGATGCGCTGGGTGTGCCCCTCTCTGCCATCGAAATGCGCATGGGCAACACGGAAGAAACCAAGGACAGCGGCTCCACCGCTGCCAGCCGCACCACCTACGGCTGCGGCAATGCCATCGTAGAAGCCGCCAAAAAGATCCGCGAAGGCGCAGACTATGCCGAAGGCGTCTGCGTGTTCCCCGAACTCCCCGGAGACGACGGCGTTCATTGCATCTTTGCCTTTATCGTGCAGGGCACCAAACTGAAAGTAGACCCCGTTACGGGCGCAGTAAATCTTCTGGATGTTCATAACGTGACGGAAGCGGGCAACATCATTAACCCTGTCATGATGTCCGGTCAGATCTTCGGTGGTATCGCCATGTCCACAGGCTATGCTCTTTCTGAGCAGGTCCGCTATCAGGATGGCCGCAGTCTGGAAACCGACTTTGCCAGCTATGTTATGCCCACCGCGCTAGATGCGCCTCACATGGTCAACGAAAATGTTCCCGCCTTTGAAGAAAGCGGCCCTTACGGGGCAAAGGGCATTGCAGAAGCTTCTACCGTAGCGCTGGCTCCCGCTATCACCGCTGCTGTAAAGCAGATTTGTCCTTCCCTGCATCCCACCCGTCTCCCCCTGGATCGTGAGCAGATCCTGGAGGCTATGGGATCCTCCGTCACTTTATAACTGGTTTCACGAAAGGAGTTTTATATGCATTTCGATCTGCACCGTCCCAACTCCATTCAGGAAGCGCTGGATCTATATGAGAAAACCAACGGCTCTTATCTTGCAGGCGGCACTGTCCTTCTGGTAAATCACCACAGAGGCGCAGACATCGGCCGTCATCTTATCAGTCTTGAGGGCATTGCAGCTCTTCAGGGCATCCGCGAAACTGAGGAAGGCATCGTCATCGGCGCATGCACCACATTGGATGCCATTGAATGCAGCGATCTTCTGCGGCGCGAGACTTATTCTCTCTGGCAGGCTGCCGCGCAGACAGGCGGCCCTCAGATCCGTAACAGAGCCACCATCGGCGGCAATGTAGCGGCAGGCTCCCCCTCTTCCGACCTTGCTGCTCCCTTGTTGGTACTGGGCGCTGTGATGCGCCTGGAAGGTCCCAACGGCAAGCGTGAGCTGCCCATTAAGGATCTTTTTATCCATGTGTTCAAAACCGCACTGCTGCCGGGCGAATTTATCACCGAGTTTGTTATTCCCCGCAAAGCGGACATCGCTTCCAAGTTTGTCAAAGTAGGCAAGCGCAACGCGCTGGCTGTTTCCTGCATCAATATGGCTGTAGCTTTTAATTCTGCAGACGGTTGGTCTGTGGCAGTAGGCGCTGCTGCCCCCACTCCCCGCCTGTGCCGGGGCACTATAGATATCCTGAACGCAGGAAATTTGGATGAAGCGCGGCTTTCTCAGGCCTGTGAAATGATCCTCACCGAAATCGCTCCCATTGATGACCGCTGGGCCACGGCATCTTACCGCCGCAAGGTCTGCGTCAATCTGTTGAAAACCATGGTAAAGGAGGTGCGCGCATGAGTCAGGTTCTGCACTGCACCGTAAACGGCATCCCCGTAGAGCGCACCGTAGCGGAAGACCGCACGCTGCTTGCTTTCCTGCGGGAAGATCTGAAGCTCACAGGTACCAAAGAAGGCTGCGGCGAAGGTGACTGCGGCGCCTGCACCGTTTTGGTAGATGGCGTCAGCGTCAACAGCTGCCTGTATCTCGCCCTTCTGGCGGAAGGCCGCAGCATCGTTACCATCGAAGGTCTGGCCGAGGATGGCCGCATGAACGAACTGCAGGATGCTTTTATCCGCCACGGCGCTGTTCAGTGCGGGTTCTGTTCCCCCGGCATGATCCTCTCTGCTGAGCGTCTGCTTTCCCGAAATTCCGATCCTTCCGAAGAAGAGATCCGCCGCGGTTTAAGCGGCAACCTCTGCCGCTGCACAGGCTACCAGCAGATGGTAGATGCCATCACAGAAGTAGCTGCTACCCGCAGAGAAAAAGAAAACTAAAACATATAAAAAAACAGGTTCCTGCCGTGCAGGAACCTCTTTTTTTATATTACTTAGCGACTTTCCAAAACCAAAGAGCAGGTCGTGTGCTTCAGAACATCAATAAGGCCCACATCCGTCAGCCCCAGGTCAGGCACAGTGGGGAGCGAGATGAAAGAAAGCGTCATAAAAGGCGCTGCCATTTCGCAGCCAAGTTCGGCAACAGCGCGGTTGGCAACTTCCATCTGTTCCATAACGTCACCTGCAGGCAGCGGGCTCATCAATCCGCCCAGCGGCAGCGCAACAGATGCCTTCACCTCACCGTCTGCCACACAGGCAAAACCGCCCTGCAGGCGTTCCAGTTCGCGGACGGCCAGCAGCATGTCACGGTCATTGGTACCCACAACCACAATGTTATGGTGATCGTGAGACACAGAAGATGCCAGCGCACCCTTTTTCAGTTTGAAGCCACGGACCAGCGCGCTGCAAACGCGGCCGTTCTTGCCGTAACGCTCCACCACAGAGAGCTTCAGCAGATCGCGGGCAGGATCGGCTGCGATCTCTCCGTTTTCCACCTTCATCCATGCATCGGCTTTGCTGTTGATGATCTGATCGGGAATCAGACCAATCACCTGACAGCGCGCTTCGCTTCCTTCACTGCCAATGGCAAAGTCCGCTTCGGAGAGCGCAGGAGAAACATGAACGGTTTCAAAAAGATGCGCGGGATAAGCCTTGGCTTCCGTCTTTACAGCCACGCCATTTTCTGCCACCACGCGGCCATCCTTCAGCACCATGCTGGGACGGATGGTCTTCAGGTCAGGCAGCAGCATCAGGTCCGCCAGGCGGCCGGGCGTCAAAGAGCCCAGACGGTCTTCCATGCGGAAATGGCGAGCAGTGTTGATGGTAGCCATCTGAATAGCCTCAACGGGATCGATACCCGCATCGATCGCCAGCTGCACATTGTAGCTGATGTGTCCTTCTCGGGCAATATCCTGCACGTGCTTATCGTCTGTGCAGAACATGATGTGCTCTGTGGGGAGCTTATGCTCAGCAACACCTGCGAGCAATTCCCGACCGTTGCGCTCACTGCTGCCTTCGCGAATAAACACGGAGATACCCACACGCAAACGGTTCAACAGTTCCTCATAGGTAACGCATTCATGGTCATCCGTCAGGTGACCTGCAGCATACATGTTGAGTTCCAGCGGTCCAAGACCAATGGCATGACCGTTGCAGACACAACCTGCGTCCATAGCGGTGAGCACCTTTTCCAGATACTCATCCCGCATATCCAGGATTTTGGAAGGATCCAGTTCACCCAGGCTGACACTCTCAGGCCGCGCCAGAAGAATTCTTACTTCCTTGGGCCCCAGAATACCGCCGGTGGTCTCCAATCCGGGCGCAGTGGGCACGCGGGAAGGGATCTCCAAAAACATGCGGAAAGGCAGTTTTTCTGCCTGATCTACCAGTGCAAGAAGGCCCTCTTCCCCTGCTACATTGGCAATTTCCATGGCATCCACCATCAGCGTAGTGGTGCCCCAGGGCACGATCACCTCTGCCAAAGCCTCAGGCGTCAGCAGCGTTGTTTCGACATGAACGTGGGCATCCATAAAACCGGGAACAGCATACTGTCCGCCGCAATCGATCACCTTTTCCGCGCCTACAGCAGGATCGGGATCAATGGCCACTATATGCCCATCATAAATACTGATGGATGCAGAACGAATTTCCTTGGTATAGACATCCACAAGCTGCAGATTGGTCAGCAGCAGATCCGCCTGACGGTGACCGCCTGCCGCTTCCAGCTGGCATTTCAACTTTTGAATCCGGCTTTCCATTTTATAGTCCTCCTTCATGTTGTTATAGTTTATATGGTGTAATTATAGCAAAATTTTCACTTTTCTTCAAGCCGAAGCCGCACACCGCTCTCACAGAACAAACAATCTGCGCATATAACACAATTGTGTCCACATTCCCTTTTGTTGACAGACATGGTATAATAAATAAGTTAAGATTTCCTTATAAATAACAAGAAAAGGAACGGTGAATTTGTATGGATCCTAAATACGAAGCCTTATTCACGCCGTGGAACATCGGCAAGGTCGAAATCAAAAACCGCATCGTGCTCTGCCCCATGGGCGGCACCTCCCTCTTCGGCTGGATGGAATTTACCGGCTGCCACTTTGACAAGGAAGCTGCCAATTTCTTCCTGGAACGCGCCAAGAACAATGTAGGTCTTATCATCCCCGGCATCGCTCCCGTCCGCGACACCATTCTGGGCCGCTGGCTGTGGACCAACAAGAAGATGTTCAAGGAACTCAAGGTCTTCATGGATGAGATCCACAAGACCGGCGCCAAGCTCTTCGTGCAGCTCACCGCTGGCATGGGCCGTTCCTGGGCTATTACCGACCATATCGCCCCCCTGCACAAGAACAAGTTCACCCGTGCTATGGTAAAGCCCATTATCGACACCAGCTTCCAGCTGGCAAGCCCCAGTGAAACTCCCTGCCGCTGGGATGAAGAAATCATCTGCCCCGAAATGACCGCTGCCCAGATCCAGGAGATCGTGGAAGCTTTCGCCAAGACCGCCAAGCTCTGCAAAGAAGCAGGCGTAGACGGTGTGGAAGTTCACGCAGTACACGAAGGTTATCTGCTGGACCAGTTCACCATGGAATTTTTCAATAAGCGCAGCGATGAATACGGCGGCTCTTTCGAAAACCGCTATCGCTTCCCCGTTGAGATCGTGCAGGCCATCAAGGCTGCCTGCGGCGAAGATTATCCCGTTTCCCTGCGCTACAGCGTAGAATCCAAGCTCAAGGGCTTCCAGAAGGGCGCTGTTCCCGGCGAAGCATACACCGAACTGGGCCGCGACATGGAAGAGAGTGAAAAGGCTGCCAAGTACCTGCAGGATGCCGGCTACGATATGCTCAATGCCGATAACGGCACCTATGACTCCTGGTACTGGTCTCATCCCCCTATGTACATGCCTCAGAACTGCAACCTGGACGATGTAGCCCACATCAAGAAATTTGTGGACATCCCCGTGGTTTGCGCAGGCCGCATGGAACCCGATGTCGGCGCTCAGGCTGTGGCCGATGGCCGCATCGACGCTATGGGTGTTGCCCGTCAGTTCCTGGCAGACGAAGCATGGATCACCAAGCTCATCGATAACCGTCTGGAAGACATCCGCCCCTGCATCTGCTGCCACAACGGCTGCTTCAACTTCTGCAAGCATAAGGGTCATGCCAATGACCAGGCTCTCAGCGATACCCGCGGTCTTGCCCGCTGCGCCATCAATCCCGAAACCATGCAGTCCACCAAGTACTATATCCGTCCCTCCACCACCTCCAAGCACATC
>JAZQUM010000030.1:0-6430 GCA_045631305.1 Oscillospiraceae bacterium
AAGGCCATCCGCGAAGCAGAAGCTTATCCCGGTCCCTCTCTCATCATCGCATACTGCCCCTGCATCGAGCACGGCATGAAATGCGGCATGGGTCTGAGCCAGCTGGAACAGAAGAAGGCTGTGGAAAGCGGCTACTGGCACCTCTATCGCTTCGATCCTCAGCGCAAGGAAAGAGGGGAGAACCCCTTCACTCTGGATTCCAAGGAACCCACCGGCGACTTCAAGGAATTCCTCATGGGTCAGAACCGTTACGCTTCTTTGAAGCTTTCCTTCCCCGAAAAGGCAGACGCTCTTTACGAAAAGGCTGCCCGCGACGCAAAGGAACGCCTTGCAGGCTATCAGCGCCTCACCAAGGATTAAGGCTAAAAGGTTACAAAATAACAAAAAAACACGGTAATGCACTTGCATTACCGTGTTTTTTATTACAAATCAATGAAGGAAATAGCTGATACCCAACAGGATGTACAGCGGGCCAAAAGCATAAACCATAAACATTTCGCTGTGGGGAACTTTATGGGAGAAACAGTCCGTCAGAAGGAGATATTCCATGACATAAGCTGCGGAACCGAAGAAATAGGCAACGCCCTTGGTAAGCTCATAACCGGGGTAGTGGAAGAGGGAAATGAGGAAGAGCACCAGCGCAACGCTCACCGCCACATTGCGGAAGAGCAGGAATACGTTGTCCGCTTTCTGGTGGTGACCTTCGGCAATGAGTTCTTCTTCCTGAAGACCTTCATAAACATCTTCCGCCGTTTCGCTCAGGTGATGGATGGCGTCAACCGCAACGTGTTCCACGATGTGCTCAGCTTCGTGGAGGACATGACCCACTTCATGAAGGGCGTGACCCACTTCATGGATAATCTCGTCCAGATCGTGATGGTGGTGCTCATGGTGGTCTTTGCTCATCAAATCACCTCGCTTATCTCTTTTTTTACAGAATATCACGGATTTTTTCATTGGTCAATTTGAAATCATCTGCCAATTTTCATCATAAGAATTTTAAATTTCTGCTTGATTATCCGGTATCATTTGCGATAAAATCATCTTAAAAGACAAGCGCGGTCGATTATCAAATTTTATCAACGGAGGGAAGTATGGTTGATTATCGTATGGACACATTTTTGATCTTGTGTCAGTTGATGAATTACAGAAAAACCGCAGATGTTCTCGGCATTACCCAGCCCGCCGTGACACAGCAAATACACTTTTTAGAGCGAGAATACGGCTGCAAGCTTTTTACTTATCAAAATTCACGGTTGCAAAAAACAGATGCCGCCGTTACATTGGAAAAATACGCCCGTGCCATGCGTCTCCAGGATCAGTATGTGCGGGAAAAACTGGGCAGCGGTGTGCGGGAACTGAAGATCGGCGCCACCAAAACCATCGGCGACTACGTTTTAAAAGAAGACATTTTCCGCTATCTGAAACAGGATGACCACGCGCTTTCCCTGGTGGTAGACAACACAGAGCATCTTTTAAGCATGCTGGATAAAAACGAGCTTGATTTTGCGGTGATCGAAGGATATTTTGATCGCTCTCAGTTTGACAGCAGGCTTTATCGCAAAGAGCCTTTCGTGGGAATTTGTCCTCCTGGCCATCCCTTTGCGGGAAAAGAGGTCACTTTAGAAGAGCTTTTTAAAGAAACCATCATCCACCGCGAGGCAGGCTCCGGCACCCGCGCCATTCTGGAGCAGAAGCTGCAGGGCTACAATGAGTCTTTGGACCGCTTCAAGCGGCAGATCTGCATTTCCAGCTTCCCGCTGATCCTTGACATGGTGAAAAACGGATTCGGCGTTTCCTTTGTGTACGAGGTGCTGGCAGACAGTGATCCCGGTGTGGCCAAGTTTACCATCGAAGGTGAGCCCATTATCCGCGAGTTTAACATCGTCTATCTGAAATACGCGGATCTGCAGGAAAAGATCGATCTCTTTTTCCCGGAAAGGAGCGAGGCATGATGAAACTTGGCCTTGTGCAGGCAGAATCCTTCCGTGATAGTGACATGAACCTGAAAAACCTGCGCCGCTATGCAGAAGAAGCTGCAACAAAGGGCTGCGAAGCACTTTGCTTTCCCGAATGCTTTCTCACTTCTTACGCACCCGACGCGGTAGAGGAACTGGCGCTATCAAAAGAGGACGGCCTTTTGAAAGAAATCTCCGCAGCAGCGGCTGCGTGCGCGCTTGATCTTTTGGTTGGCTTTATGGAGCGCGAAGAGGACGCTTTTTTCATCACTCACGGCCTTTTCCGAAAGGACGGCACCGTGGTGGAATGCTACCGCAAGACGCACCTGGGAGAAAAGGAAAAAACTGTTTTTAATCCGGGGGCTGAGCTGAAGGTTTTCTCTCTTACCAACGGCGTAAAGATCGGCATTTCCATCTGCGTGGAAAATCACTATCCCGAAATCATCCAAACGCTTTCTCTCAAAGGTGCAGAGATGGTTTTTGCGCCCCATGCCGTGCCCCGCGTTTCCGGGGATCGGGAAAAGATCTGGAATAAGTTCATTCCCGCAAGAAGCTACGATAACCGCGTGTATATGGCTTGCTGCAACTTGTGGGACAGCGCGCGCTTTGGCGGCGGCTGCCTTGTGACAGACCCCAGAGGAGAAGTGACAGCGGCAGAATTCAAAGACGAGGCTGCGCTTCTGGTCTGCGAGGTAGATATGGATCTTACTGCGTCTTTTAAAGATGGCAGCACCAAGCGCTCCAAACATTATTATCCTGCATTGCGGCGCAAAGCGCTTTACGAATAAAAAATATCCTCACGGATTTTCCGTGAGGATATTTTTATGCTTTTAAATCTGCAAGTTCGTCTTCCGTCAGAGGGCGGCCCAAAGAAAAGGCAGCAGCAACAGCCTGCTTTAAAATGCCCATTTCGCGCAAACGCAGCTTTTCCTCCCGCGCCCAATCCAGAATCACTTCCGTGGCATCGGGAAGGGAAGATTCAATATGACGGCGCAGCACCGCAGCGGCTGCAGGACTTGCCCCGCCTGTGGAAATGGCAACTGTCAAATCGCCACGGCGAATCACCGCAGGGAAATAGAAGGTGCAAAGCTGCGGTTCATCCACCACGTTTACCAAAATACCGCGGCTGCGGCAAAGGCAGGCCCAAGTTTCGTTCCGCGGGTCGCCTCGTGCAATGACCACCAGCGCAGGAGCGAGGGCATCCAGCAGTTCTTCGGTGAGAACGCAGTGTCGCTGGACACAGCAGCCGAAAGATGTCAGAAGTTCCGCTTTTTGCTCCGCAACATCACCCACCAAAAGGGCAGTCTCTCCTGCAAGATCGATCATAAAAGGGAAGTGGCTCATAGACTTTCTCCTTCCAGATAATAGCGCATACCACGCTGGGTCTCCACTCCCACAAGCTTCACACCGAAAACCTTTTCGATGCAGCCGGAAGCAAGAACTTGGGCGGGTGTTCCGTCATAAACGAGACGGCCCTGGTCCATTACCACGATCTTATCGGCCGCGGTGAAGGCATGGGGCAGATCGTGAAGCACCATGATGGCAGTTTTGCCACGGGCTTTCAGATCTTCCACCTCCTGCATCAGGTGCAGCTGGTGGCGAATATCGAGATACGTAGTAGGCTCATCCATCAAAATGAGGGGCGTATCCTGTGCCAAAGCCATGGCGATATACACCTTCTGCCGCTGACCGCCGGAGAGGTTGGCAAGAGGAGTGTGGGCAAGGTGGGAAAGACCCATTTGCTCAATCGCAGCAGCTGCGGCAGCAATATCCTCTTTGCGGTAACGGCGGGGATAGGAAAGATAGGGGAATCTGCCGTGGAGCACCATGCGCTCTACCGTAATATCGGGCACGGCGCGGGACTGAGAAAGATAGGCAACGCGGCGGGCCAGGTCTTTTCTGGGCAAAGCCAAAAGATCCTGCTCATCCATCATCACAGAGCCGCTTTTAGGCGTATGGATGCCGCAGAGGCACTTGAGAAGGGTAGATTTACCGCAGCCGTTGGGACCCAGAATCACGGTGAGTTTTTCCCGGGGAGCGGTGAAGCTGACAGAGTGAATGGCATCGCCGTCTTCATAGCCTGCGGTGAGATTTTCAATTTTAAGCATGACCGTGACCTCCTCTCTTACGAAGCAGCAAAAACAGGAAGAAGGGTCCGCCAATGAGGGAGAGAAGAATGCCCACATACAACTCGTAAGGCGCGAAGAGCACACGGGCTAACACATCGCACAAGGTGACAAAGCCTGCGCCTGCAAGAGCGGAAAGAGGCAGCAGGAAACGACTCTCCGTGCCGATAAGACGGCGGCAAAGGTGAGGGATCAAAAGACCCACAAATCCAAGAAGACCCGCAAAGCTGACAGCAGCACCGGCCATCAAAGCAGCCAGCAGCAAAAATACCGTGCGGATACGGCCCACATTCATGCCAAGGCTCTTGGCAGTATCTTCACCAAGGGAGAGCACATCCAGCTCATGCATCATGGTGAAGGCAAGCACCAAAGAGAGAATGATCAGCGCGCCTGCAGGGAGCAGGCGGGTATGGGACACGGCGGAAAAACCGCCTACACGAAATTCGCCCGAAAGCATGCCGGCTTCGGGAACCAAGGTAATCACAGCGTCGCTGAGAGCGCCCAGAATGGAGTTCATGGCAACACCTGCCAGGATCACCGTGGTGCGGGAAGCGCCTGTAGCACGGGCAAGGCCCATTACCAGAAAGGCAGCAGCCAGCGCCCCGCCGAAAGCGGAGAGGCTGACGCTCCAGCCGCCCAAAGCGCCCATAGCGCAGCAGACCGTTACGGCAAAGCCTGCGCCTGCATTGACACCGATGATACCGGGGGAGGCCAGATGGTTACCCAGAAGCCGCTGCAAAATGCAGCCGGAAACAGCGAGAGCCGCGCCTGCCAGAAGCGCTGCCAGCGTGCGGGGCAGACGGGCATAATAAAAGATCACGCCGCCTTTTGGGCCTGCCAGAATGGTAGCCCAAAGCTCTGCAAGGGTCATGTCTGCTGCGCCGTACCGCAAACTCAGAAACGCAGCGGTAAGGGTAAAGAGAACAGCGAGAGTAAAAAGAAAAGATTTTCTTTTAAGCATTCAGGATCGTCTCCAGTTTTTCATAAGCTTCGCCCCAACGGTGGTTGGGCTTGAGGTTAAAGAGGTTCTTTTCCATAAAGTAAACGCGGCCTTCCTGTACAGCCGTAAGACTGTTCCACGCGGGGTTGGAACCAAGGAGTTCTTCTACATAGGCGCGCATACCTTCTTCATCGTCACCGCGCTGGACGAAGAAGATATAATCGGGGTCACACTGAACGATATACTCAATGGAAAGGTTTTCCAAAAGCATTTCATTGGAGTCTGCAATATTGACACAGCCCATATCACGCAGCATTTCACCCAGCACATTGCCTTCGCTGTTCTTGGCATGAACGGCTGAAGCGGAGGCAACCATGGAAAGAACGGTGGGGGAGTCTGTGCGGGCCTTTTCCTTTACAGCTGCGATCTCATCAGCAACTGCGGTACCGTGGAGTTCATAAAGATCGGCGCGGCCCGTGATATCGGTGCAGATCTTGAGAAGGGCAAGATAATCTTCAAAATTGGAAACATCGAAGTAGGCAACAGGGATGCCGATGGATTCCAGGGTATCCCGCCACTCCACATTCTGGCGGGTATTGGTGCTGGCCAGAATGAAATCAGGCTGGGCAGCAAGAAGCGCTTCCAAAGAGAGGGATTTGGTATTGCCCAAGTTTACAGCCTCGGCAGGAAGATCCAGTCCCAGATCATCCCAGGCATCGTCTGCAGTGGCAATGACTTCACCGCCGGCGAGCATATAGATCTGAGCGAAGCTGCCCAGAAGAGCTGCCACGCGCTGAGGGTTTTCAACGGTGACGGTGCGGTCCAGAGAATCGGTAAAGGTAACGGCGGAGGAGGAAGCATCTTCCGCGGCATCCTGGGCAGAACCGCAGGAAGCAAAGGTAAAGAGCATAAGAAGAGCAAGCAGCAGCGCTGCAGATTTTCTGATCATAATTAAAACTCCTTCAAGTGATCGATTACGGAAAAGATGGATATATCATACGACAAAACGACAGAAAATGCGACAAAAATCCGAAAAAAGATAAAGTTTCCCCACGGGTTGTTCATGACCCGTGGGGAAACCGTTTTAAAGCCCTTAAACCGTTCTATATCGGTATGGCAGGTTCCTCACAATGAGGAAGTATGCAATTAAGCAATTAGCAGGTAGCGCCGCCCTTAACGGTCTTCTTCAGGATCGCATCCTTATCGATAGAGTTAGAGAGGAGCTTTTCGTTGACATAGTCGAAGCCCAGACGAGCAACGGTGTCAGCGAAGCGTTCGCCGGAGATACCTTCGTCACGGAAGAGCAGGATTGCCTTTTCAACAACATCCAGAGCTTCTTCTTCAGTGGTGAAGATCTTGGTAAGAGCCTGGCCGTGAGCCACGCGCTTGCCCCAACGGCCGCCGAT
>JAZQUM010000031.1:0-8713 GCA_045631305.1 Oscillospiraceae bacterium
TGATCGAGCACAATCTGGATATGATCAAATCCGCCGACTATATTGTTGACCTTGGCCCTGAGGGGGGCGATGGCGGCGGCGCGGTGGTTGCCTGCGGCACGCCTGAGGAAGTGGCGCAGTGCCAGGCATCCTACACGGGTCAGTATTTGAAAAAGTCTTTGCAATAACCAAATTTTTCCCGCCGCATAAAATGGTGCGGGGGGTGAAGATATGGAATTGTGGAGAGACGGACTCATTGCCTTTTTGGCGGCAACGGGTCTTGCGGCCATTTTCTGGCTGGTGGCAGGGCAGATCCTGCGCCTTCGGCTTTGGGCGCCGCAGGGTGCGGTGCTGGTGCTTGCCATCAGCGGGCACGAGCCGCAGATAGAAAAAAGAGTGCGCCGCGCGCAGGAAACGGCATGGAGCATGAAAATGCCGCCAAGGATCGTGGTGGCGGATTGCGGCATGGATGATATGACCCGCCGCGCCGCAGAAGAGCTTTCTGCGTGGGACACCACCTTTATCTTGTGCCGCGCAGATGATTTGAAACGCATTTTGGAAGAACTCACAGATCAGGAGACGAAACACGCATGACGGAACTGGCTTTGATCGAGGGCGGTATCCTTGATATTATTTTTCAGAATAAAGAAAACGGCTATACCGTGCTGCGTCTTGTCACCGATGATGGCGAAGTGGTGACGGCGGTAGGGTGTCTTCCCTGCGCTGCGCCCGGCGAGCGCATCAGCGCAAACGGCACGTGGAAGACCCATCCGCAGCACGGCGAGCAGTTCGAAGTGCAGAGCGCCGAGCGGTATATGCCCCACACGGAAGATGAGATCATTTCCTATCTGGCCTCCGGCATTATCAAGGGCGTTGGTTCTGCCACGGCGGAGCGGTTGGTGGATACTTTCGGCGCTGACACGCTGGATGTCATCGAGCTGGAGCCTGAGCGCATGACGCTGATCAAGGGCATCACTTCCCGCAAGGCTATGGAGATTTCCTATGAGTTCCGCAGCCAGATGAGCATGCGCCGCTTGATGGAATTCATGGCGCGGTATGAACTGCCCATCTCTCTTGCCATTATGCTTTACCGCTCCTATGGCGAAAAAGCCATGCAGCGGGTGCGGGAGAACCCCTATCTCTTGGTAAACACCCGCTTTGGTGTGGATTTTGCCGCGGCAGATACCATTGCCATTGCCATGGGATTTGAAGGCAGCGAAGGCTTCCGCGTGGAAGCTGCTGTTCGCTTTGAACTGGAACACAACGCCAATAACGGCCATGTTTTCCTGCCCAGAGAAAAGCTGGTGGCAGCCACCATGCAGCTTCTGGTATGCGGGGAAGAGGAAGTGGAAAAGGCTATTGACGATCTTGCCGCCGCAGGCACCCTTGTGTGCCGTCAGGTAGCCAATGTACAGGCCTGCTATCTTTGGCGCTTTTATGAAGCGGAAAGCTATGTGCTCCAAAAAATCAAGACCATGCTTTCCTTTGCCCCCGATGTGGGGAAGAATGCGGAAAAGATCATTGACCGCATTGAAAAAGAAGAGGGCATTACCTATGCGCCTCAGCAGCGCCGCGCTGTGGCCCTTGCGGCAGAGCAGGGCGTGATGCTGCTGACAGGTGGGCCCGGTACGGGCAAGACCACCTCTGTGCGGGGCATTGTGTCACTCTATGAAAAAATGGGCTATAAGGTAATGCTACTTGCTCCCACGGGGCGTGCTGCCAAGCGCATGAGCGAGCTTTGCGGTAAAGAAGCCCAGACCATCCACCGCGCATTGGGGATGAACTATGATGAAACTGCCGACGAGGTGGTTTTCAGCAAGTGTGAAAAGGAACCGCTGGAGGCAGAAGCTGTCATCGTGGATGAGATGAGCATGGTGGACCTCCTTTTGATGCGGGCGCTGTTGGCTGCGCTGAAGCCTGACTGCCGCCTTGTAATGGTAGGGGATGCTGATCAGCTTCCCAGCGTAGGTGCGGGAAATGTATTTTCCGATCTGATCCGCAGCCGCCTTGTAGAGACTGTGGCGCTGACAGAAATTTTCCGTCAGGCCCAATCTTCTGCCATTATCCGCAATGCCCACGCGGTGAATCTGGGTATGCAGCCAAGCTTTGAAAATAATCAGGGCGACTTTTTCTTCATGCCCCGCCGTGACCCCACCCGACTGGTGGAAACGGTGGTGAGCCTTTGCGCCACCCGTCTTCCCGAGAATATGGGTGTGCCTGCATCCGAAATTCAGGTACTGTCTCCCACGAGAAAAGGGGAGAGTGGCACGGTGAATCTCAATCGCGCGCTGCAAAGTGCCCTCAATCCCGCATCCCGTGGCAAGCGGGAGCGACAGTGGGGGGACAAGCTCTTCCGCACAGGGGATCGCGTGATGCAGACCCGCAATAATTACGATGTGATCTGGGAACGGGAAGATGGTACCGTAGGCAGCGGCATCTTCAACGGCGATGTGGGCCATATTGTGGAGATCGACCCTTCAGGAGAACTGTTTCTTATCCGATTTGATGACCGTACGGCTACCTATACCAGTGACCTTTTAAATGATTTGGAACTGGCCTATGCTGTGACGGTGCATAAGGCACAGGGCAGCGAATATAGAGCGGTGATTTTTGCGGCTATGCCGGCGGCTCCTTCGCTGATGGTGCGGGGTGTGCTTTATACGGCACTGACCCGCGCCCGGGAAATGCTGGTTTTGGTGGGCGACGACGCTGCCGTTTGCCGCATGGCGGAAAATGACCGTCAGGCCCGTCGCTACAGTGGCCTTCGCTGGAGACTTTGCCATGAGTAAACTGCTGGATATTTTATTCCCGGGGCGCTGCCCCTTTTGCAGGGAAATTTCCCCAAAGGGAGCGGTTTGTTCTCCTTGCCGTAAAGAACTGCCCTATGTGACGGGGAAAGATGCCTGTGTTTCGCTTCGTGGAGCAGGCCGCTGCGCTGCGGCACTCTATTATGAGGGAGCTGTGCGGCAGGCGATTTTGCGCTATAAATTCGGTGGACGCCGCGGAAGCTGCGTGGCTTTTGGAGAATTGGTGGCCCAATGCGCAGCAGAGCACTTTGCCGGGGAATTTGACACCGTTACCTGGGTGCCCGTTAGCCGAAAAAGACTGCGCAGACGCGGCTATGATCAGGCACAGCTTATTGCGCAGGAAGCGGCAAAACTGTGGGTGACCCGCGCAGTTCCGCTTTTGAAAAAGACCAGAGATACCCCTACCCAGAGCAAAAAAGATGCTGCGGCAAGAAGAGCCAATGTGCTTGGTGCTTTTGAACCTCTGCGTGAAGAATACATAAAAGGCAAGCGGATCCTGCTGATCGATGATGTGCGCACCACCGGGTCTACTTTAGGGGAGTGTGCAGGTGTGCTGCGCCGCGCAGGAGCGGCGGAGGTGTTGTGCGTCGTTCTGGCCACACCGAGACTTGAGAGAAAGTGAGAAAGAGACTATGAATTACGAAGCGCTTTTGACGGCTGTGGGCGCGGTGGCCACCTTTGTGCTGCTGGCGATTCCCGGTTTTTTCTTCGCGCGGAAAAAGCTTATCACTGCCCAGCAGGTGGACGGTATTTCTTCCGTAATTGTAAATTTCCTTTGGCCCATCATGGTCATCGATGCTATGGTGCAGGTGCAGGTGAGCCGTGAAATTTTATCTTCGGCAATGCGTGCTGCGCTTTTCAGTGCTATGGGTATTGCCATCGCTGTGGTGGTGGCGCTGGTGTATCTGAAGGTGATCCGCATGGGCAAGGTGCCCGGCTGTATTCTCCTTTTTGCACTGGCTATCTCCAATACCGGCCTTATCGGTATGCCGTTGATCCGCAGCCTTTTGGGGACGGAAGCGCTTTTTATTGCTTCCATTGTAGAACTGACCCATAACCTTGTGATTTTCACTATCGGCATTCTGGTGATTCAAACCGGCTGCGGTAAAGAACGCAAGGCGGATTTGAAGAGCATTTTGTCCCCCGGATTCCTCAGTGTTATCATTGGCCTTGTGCTCTTCCTTGCAGGTGTGCGCCTGCCTGCTTTTATCACCGATGCTACAGGCATGATCTCTGCCGCTGTAACTCCTATGGTGATGTTCCTCATCGGTGCGCAGTTGGGTGAGATCAAAATTTCTGAAATGTTCCGCGATAAGCGGGTTTTGGGCGTGCTGGGGCTCAAGCTCTTGGTGATCCCCGCTTTTGTGTTCGCCGTGCTTTACGGTTTTGGTGTGGATACTACTATGGTGGGCCGCGTTGCCGTGCTGCTTTTTGCCATGCCCAGCGGTGCTTGCTGTGCCATTTTCACCCGCCAGTACAAGGGAGACTATCAGCTGGCCACCAAGTGCGTGATGCTTACCACCCTTTGCTCTGTGCTGGTAATGCCCCTTTGGATGGTGCTTACTGCATAATTTAAGTGGTGGGGCATAGAATGAAAGAAAATGCTATTGCAAAATAAAATTTGCCTCAGTATAATATAAAATTAGGATATTATGTTACCCGCTTTGGCGGAACATCGTCATACAACAAGACAATAAGAAAGCGATGAGGTGGAACTATGTGTGCACTTTCTAAAGATATCGGTATCGACCTGGGCACGGCGTCCGTGCTGGTGTATATCAAGGGTAAGGGAATCGTTCTCAACGAGCCCTCTGTGGTAGCAATGGACAAGAATACGGGTAAGCTCCTGAAAGTCGGCGCTGAAGCGCAGGCTATGCTGGGCCGTACCCCCGGCAATATCATTGCCATCCGTCCTCTGCGTGAAGGTGTCATTTCTGACTATGACATGACCGAACGCATGCTTCGTGAATTTATCCGCAAGGTAGTGGGCTTCCAGTTCTTTAAGCCCCGTCTCATCATCTGTGTTCCTTCCGGTATCACCGAAGTTGAAGAACGTGCTGTAATCGACGCAGGCATTCAGGCCGGTGCCCGCAAGGTATACCTCATTGAAGAACCTGTGGCAGCTGCTATCGGTGCAGGTATTGACATTGCCAAGCCTGATGGCAACATGGTAGTGGATATCGGCGGCGGTACTGCTGATATCGCTGTAATTTCTCTTTCCGGCGTAGTGGAATCCTGTTCCATCAAGGTGGCAGGCGACCAACTGAATGAAGCTGTCATCAAGTATATGCGCCGCAAGCACAACCTGCTTATCGGTGAGCGTACCGCAGAAGAGATGAAGATCAAGATCGGCTGTGTGTATCCTCTGGAAGAGGAACGGACCATGGAAATCAAGGGCCGCTGCCTGATGACCGGTCTTCCTCGCCTTGTTAGTGTTTCTTCTGCAGAAATGCGCGAAGCATTTGAAGAACCTGTAGAACGCATTCTGGAAGCTATCCATGCCGTGCTGGAACGCACGCCTCCCGAACTGGTGGCAGATATTTCCACCAACGGCATCGTGATGACCGGTGGCGGCAGCATGGTTGCAGGCTTTGATAAGCTTATTGCAGCTCGCACCGGCATTCAGACTACCGTTGCTGAAAATGCCATTTCCTGTGTAGCAGAAGGTACCGGTAAGAGCCTGGATTGGATCAGCACCATGCAGGACGGCACTATGAACCTTTCCCGCCGCAAGCAGATGAATTGATAAATAAAAAAGAGAGCATCGTAAGATGCTCTCTTTTTTATTTATCAGCTTATTATTCGGGCGTGTTTTCGCGATGCAGCTCGTTCATATCCAGCTGAAGGTCAGTAATGCGGTTGCTGAGATAGGTGATGATGCTGCGGCGGGTGATGATGCCTACGAAACTGTCGTTATCATCCACTACGGGAACGAAGTTCTGGGTAACAGCAGACCAGAGAAGGTCTTCCAGCTTGGCGGTGATCTTCACGGGTGCAGAGGTTTTATCCCCCATGATATCCTTCACGCGGTGAGACTGGGAAGACTGGGTAGTGGGCGTGCCGTAATCGAGAACATAGCGAAGGAAGTCACCTTCGCTGACAATACCTACATAGGTGCCGTCTTTGTTGATAACGGGAATGGCGGAAAAACCGCTGTTGCGCATTTCTTTCAATGCCTGAGATACGGGGGTATGATCATATAAGTAGCGGGTCTGAAATTTAGGCTTCAGCAGGAAAACGATGTTCATTCCAAGGCTCCTTTGCTTTCGGTCTTTTATGTTTATTTATATTATAAAGGGTATGCGAAGAAAATGCATGACAATCCTGTAAATTTTGGGAATTATTTTTGCTGGAGGCGGTACGTTGCGCGATATACGGAAGATGTGCAGAAGGCGCAGAGCATACCGGTGAAAAGGGACAGAACCAAAAGAATGGGTAGATAACCCAAGGGGGCTATAGAGCGCAGCACGGGAATGGCGCAGAGCACCTGCCCGATGTTGTGTCCTGCCGCGCCGCAGAGAGATGCACCGTAAATGCTCAGGGGACTTTTGCGGACGAGAGCCATTATCAAAAGGGCCAAAAGTCCGCCACCCAAAGAAAAGAGCAGGGAAGAAATGCTGCCGGCAAAAAAGGAACCCAGCGTGCAGCGTACCAACAAAATGAGAAGTGCGGAAGGGAAGCCTAGAGTATACAGGGCATAAAGTGTTACAATGTTGGCAAGACCCAGTTTCATGCCGGGGATAGGGAGCGGCAGGATCAGGAAACTTTCTGCCCAGGAGAGTGCCAGCGCCAATGCGGAAAGAAGGGCGCAGAGGGCCAGGGTTTTGGTGGAGATCTTCATGGCGGCACCTCCTTAACCGATCACGGCATCCACGCCGCTTGCATCGCCGCCCTGCAGGGAGATCACAGTGCGGGCGGGAAGGCACACGATGCTTTCGCCGCTGTGGGTGACGGTTCCTGTGCGGATACAGTCGCCGGTGGGGCAATCGGAAGAGATGACCTGCACACCCGTTTCGCCATTGGGATTAAGACACAGGGTCAGCGTTATGCCGTTGTGGGAGAAGGTGCGGGTTTCGTTTTCTTCGGCTTGGGACAAAGTGATTTTCTGTACTGTTTCGCCGTCTGCCATAATGGCAACGGTAATGTTTTCGCTGTGCTGCAATCCGCTTCGAAAACAAAGAACTGCCAGAAGTGCCAGCACGACTATTGCGGCGGCAGGGATCAGGTCAAAAAAGTTGGGTTTTAGTTTATCGAAGGATTTCATAGCGGTATGTGCTGCTTTCATTTTTTTCAAATGCATCTGCAAGATGTTCTGTAATCAGTACACGGCCGTCCTCTGTGACAAGGATCAGTTCAAAGGCGCCGTTGGCAGCGCGGTAAAGTTCCAGTGCTTTCTCTTCGCCTAAAACGAAAAGAGCAGTGGAATAGGCATCGCACAGCGTGCCGCTTTCGTGAGAAACCACGGTGACGGAAAGAAGGCCGCTTTGGGCAGGATAGCCGGTGGCGGGGTCGATGATATGGTGGTAGGTGACGCCGTTTTCGGTAAAGTTCCGCTCATAGCCGCCGGAAGTAACGGCGAAAGCGTCGTTAAGAGAAAGAACACCAATGGTACCTGCACTGTTGTGGGGGTCGCGGACAGCTATGCGCCAAAGGCTTCCGTTGCTTTTATAGCCACGGACATAAACATTGCCGCCCAATGCTGCGCAGCCGCTCTCTACGTTGTGCGCATCCCAAATTGCTGCAATGCGATCAGAGGCATACCCCTTGGCGATGCCGCCAAGATCTATGGAAACACCGGGGGCGAGGGAAACGGTACTGTTGCTGAGGGAAATGCCGCCGCTTCCCACCAGGGGGAGAAGCGCGGAAATTTCGCTTTCGGTGGGAACACGGAAAGCGTCTTCTGTAAAGCCCCATGCGGATACTATGGGTGCAATGGTAATATCAAAAGCGTTTTGTGTGATATCAGAATAGGAAATGGCCTCGGCAGTCAAAGCGACGAGTTCTTCGTTTTCAATCGTTTCACCACGGTTTAAAGCGGAAACTGCGCTTTTTTCATCCGTATAGGAAAGGAGATTTTCCAGTCGCAGGATCTCTTCTTCCGATGCGGCAAGAACATTTTTGGCATCGCGGGTGACAACTGTCATAGACATGGAGGTATCCATGGCAAAAAAATGCACCTGCGCATCGTTGCTGCAGCCACAAAGGGATAAAAGCACCGGGAGCAACGCAAGGAGCAGAAGTCTTCTCAGCTTCATAGATGACCGCCTTATCAGAAAAAAGGAATTTTGGGCATACCTATTAATAATAATACCACAGTTTTTTGTTGTATACAAGCACGTAAAAGAAAACTGATATAGTTGAAAATTATCTTGATTGGGGTTGCGTGTTGTAATTCTGCATAGTTTTTGAGTTCAAAAAAGTTAAAATGTGTTTTTCGTTGAGTTTCTGTGCGTGACGCAATCCCGCGCAGAAACTCTCTTTTTGCCTTGAAATGACTTGACGGAAGCCATTTGCTCAAAAAATGGTCTGTGGCCTGTTATGGGTCAGCAGGTAGTAAAATGAGGCAAAATCAGCCTTTTACTCTGTAAATCTATCACACCAACCGCTCCAAATTGTAAATTTTCGTTCCTGGAGTGAGACAAATGGGGTTGAGTACGCTACAATATATAAGAAGATAAAAATAATCGTCTGAAAATGTGTAAGATTTCCAGACGGTTTCCGTGTATATAGGTGAAAGGGGGTCTGTCTTATGGAAGATAGAGAAATTGTAAATCTGTATTGGGAACGAAACTCCAATGCAATCAAAGAGACAGCCTCTAAATATGGTGGGTACTGCAAGATGATTGCAAAGAACATACTTGGCAACAATGAGGACGCAGAAGAATGTGTCAACGATACATACTTGAACACTTGGAACTCCATTCCTC
>JAZQUM010000032.1:0-6156 GCA_045631305.1 Oscillospiraceae bacterium
CGCCGCGCTGCCCGCCACGGCAAGCTCCTTGGTGTGAACCGTCCCTTCCTGTATGAGATCGTGGACACCGTGGTTGCTGTTAACGAATGCGAATACAAGGATCTTCGCGAAAAGGAAGACTACATCGTTAAGGTTATCCGCACCGAAGAAGAAAACTTTGCCAAGACCATCGACGGCGGTATGAAGATCTTTGCTGAAATGCTCGCTGAGCACAAGAAGAGCGGCGAAAGCGTGTTCTCCGGTGCTGATGCATTCAAGCTGTACGATACCTACGGTTTCCCCATCGACCTGACCGCTGAAATGGTTAAGGAAGAAAACATGAGCGTGGATGAAGAAGGTTTCCGCGCACTGATGCAGGAACAGAAGGTCCGCGCCCGCGAAGCACGCAAGGCTATGGGCGATCTGGGCTGGAGCGGCATCGACTTCGGTAAGGAAGTGCCCGCTACCGTATTTGACGGCTATGCTGCCGAAAACCTGAAGGACTACAGCGCTAAGGTAGTTGCTATCGTTGCTGAAGATGAACTGCGTGATAGCGTAGTTTCCGGTGTCAGCGCGATTTTGGTTCTGGATAAGACTCCTTTCTATGCTGAAATGGGCGGTCAGGCTGCTGACCACGGTGTTATCACCACCGCTGACGGCGCATCCTTCGCTGTAAACAACGTGCAGAAGAACGCAGGCGGCAAGTACATGCATTACGGTGTTGTCACCGCAGGCGAACTGAAGGTTGGCTGCGAAGTTTCCGCTTCCGTTGATACCGATCGCCGCAGCGCTATCATGCGTGCACACAGCGCTACCCATATGCTGGATGCTGCTCTGCGCGAAGTGCTGGGTGACCATGCACATCAGGCAGGTTCTCTGGTGGAACCCGACCGTCTGCGCTATGACTTCACTCACTTTGCAGGTCTCACCGCTGAAGAAATCAAGGAAGTGAGCCGCCGCGTCAACGAAATGATCCTGGCCGGTCTGGAAGTTGAAGTGCGCGAAATGCCCATTGATGAAGCCAAGAAGATGGGCGCAGTTGCTCTCTTCGGTGAAAAGTACGGCGATATCGTTCGCGTGGTCAACATGGAAGGCCGTTCCATCGAATTCTGCGGCGGTACCCATCTGACCAACACCGCCAAGGCTGGCGCTTTCCGCATCGTCAGCGAAGGCTCTGTTGCTTCCGGCGTGCGCCGTATCGAAGCTGTTACCGGTCAGGCTGTTCTGGATCTGGTGGACGAAATGGACAAGAAGCTTGCTTCTCTTGCCGAAGTTCTCAAGACCACTCCTGCTGAACTCTTTGCAAAGGCTGAAAACACCGTGAAGGAAGTAAAGGAACTGCAGCAGACCATCGACCGCATGAAGGACAAGGTCTTTGCAGGTGAAGTGGAACAGCTGCTCGCTTCTGCAAGCGATGTAAACGGACTCAAGCTGGTTGCTTCTTCCCGCGGCAGTGTGGAAGCTAACGACCTGCGCAAGATGGGTGACTTCCTCCGCGATAAGGATGAAAACGTGGTAGCCGTTCTGGCAGCAGCCAACGGCGAAAAGGTGACCCTCCTTGCCGTTTGCGGTAAGGCAGCCATTGCCAAGGGTATCAAGGCTGGCGATATCATTAAGAACGTTGCTCCCGTTGTTGGCGGTAAGGGCGGCGGCAAGCCTGACAGCGCTATGGGCGGCGGCAGCGAAGTAGGTAAGATCGATGCCGCTCTCGCAGCAGCAGGCGAATACGTAGCAGCTAATGTGAAGTAATCGAAAGGAGAAAACACTATGTCCGATTGTCTGTTTTGCAAGATCGCAGCAGGTGAGATCCCTTCTTCCAAGGTATATGAAGATGATATCTGCCTGGCTTTCAATGACATCAATCCTCAGGCTCCCGTGCATTTCCTGGTGATTCCCAAGGCTCATGCAGCTTCTTCTGCTGCTGAGATCACCGCTGATAACAGCGCTGTAGTTGCTCACATTTTCGAAGTGATCGCCAAGGTCACTGCTGAAAAGGGCATCGAAAGCTACCGCGTGATCACCAACATCGGCTCTGATGCCGGTCAGACCGTGCATCACATCCATTTCCATGTACTTGCCGGCACCAAGCTGGAAGAACGCATGGGCTAAACTTTAAGAAAAAGAGTGGATCGTTGATCCACTCTTTTTTATTGCCCGAAGGGGAAAAATCTGCTATACTAAATAGAATAAAATGGGCGGAAAGGGGATGGCGACATGCGAAAACTGGCCACGGCTGCGTTTTCCTTTACGGCAGGCATTTTCCTTTCGCAGTATCTTCTTTCCCATATTTCTTTTCAGCTTTTAGCAGCCGCTGCAGTTGGTGTTTGCGGCGTGGCGGCAATCTTTTTAAAAAAGGTTCGTGTGGCGCTGATCCTCTGCGCACTTGGGGTGGGTTTCCTGTATCATGCAGCTTTTTCTCACTTTGTGTTATCACCCTTAGAGGCAGTGGATGACGATATAAAGACGGTAGCGCTGGAAGTGACGGATTATCCCGAAGAAACGGCATATGGCGCGAAGGTGACGGTGCGTGTGCAGGGAGAGGGGATCCTAGGTCCCAAAGGCGTATATTTCGGAACGAAAGAAATGCTTGCGTTGTGTCCCGGAAATATTGTTTTGACTCAGGCAGAGTTTGCTTTTTCCGACGATTCGTCTTATGCCGCAAAGGGCGTGTTTCTTCTTTTGTATGAGCGCGGTGAAATTGTGGTGCAGGAAGGAAAAGAAGGTGCTCTTCGTTACCTGCCACAGCGGATCAATCACGCGGTTTGCAATAAAGTGAATAAGCTTTACAGTGAAGATACTGCAGCATTTATTTCTTCTATTCTTGTGGGAGATACTGCGGCGCTTTCCGCATCTCATCGTGCTGCATTAACGGAGGCCGGCCTTTGGCATATCACAGCGGTATCGGGCCTGCACTGCTCGTTTCTTATTGCGCTTTTGACCGTTTTTACAGGGAAGGCCGGCCATAAACGAAAGGCGCTTTTTGGCATTCCGCTTTTGATGATGTATGCTTTGACGGTGGGTGCTTCGCCCTCGGTGGTAAGAGCGGCCATCATGATCGGCTTTGTGCTGGTGGCGCCGCTTTTCAGAAGAGACAACGATCCGCTGACGGCACTTTCTGCGGCTTTGCTTCTGATTTTGATGTGCAATCCTTTTGCGGCAAAAGGTGCATCTTTGCAGCTGTCCTTCGGGGCGGTGCTGGGTTTGCTGGTTCTTTCTCAGCGGCTGCAGGCAGCTTTTGCAGCGAAGGCTGGAAGAGTGCGGCGCTTTTTGGTGGGGAATCTTTCCGCCACCTTGGGTGCGCTGGCCTTTACTTTGCCGCTGACAGCTGTTTATTTCAATACATTTACATTGATTACACCTGTATCCAACCTTCTTTGCCTTTGGGCGGTATCTGCTGCTTTTTCTCTGGGGCTTTTGTCGGTTGGCTTGGCGTTTGTATTTCCGCCCCTTGGTGCGGTTTTGGCATGGGGGGCGGATCTTTTGGCAAAGTATGTGCTGTTTGTGGCAGATGCTGTGGCGGGGATTCCATACCATACGGTATATTTCACCGATGATCGGATGAAATGTTGGCTGATTTATGCTTACGCTCTTGTGCTTCTGTGCTTTTTGGCAAAGAGAAAGATTCGCCGCAGAGTTCTGACGGCTGCAGCGCTTGCTGCCTGCAGTCTTGTGCTGTGCCTTGGGGTTATCCGCCGGGAAGCGGCAGAACCGCCTCTTACGGTGACGGTGCTGGACGTGGGGCAGGGGCAATGCGTGCTGCTTACTTCCGGGAAAGAAAGTGTGGTCGTGGATTGCGGCAGTGACAGTGTCGCGGTGGACGCCGGAGCGATCGCAGCGGAAGAACTTTTCCGCCGCGGCTATTATGCGCCTCGTGCCTTGGTTTTCACGCATTTGGATGAAGACCACATGAGTGGTACGGCGTCGCTTATTGCCCGCGCAGATGTGGGAGAAATTTGGATTCCCACGGTAAAAGATGAATTTGCCAAAGGGGAAGCTTTATACGCTGCGGCAGATGGCTGTCCCGTTACTGTTACAGCGGGCGGAGAACTGAGCTTTGGCGATGCTACCCTTACGGTATATGCGCCTTTGAGCGGCGTGGGTGGTAATGATGGAGGCCTTGCGGTTTTGTGTTCGGCAGGCGAGTTTGATGTGCTGATCACAGGAGATATGAGTGAAAAAGGGGAGAAGGCTCTTATGGAGATTTTGCCCCAGAGAAAGATTGAAGTGCTTCTGGCCGGTCATCACGGCGCAGATGACGCCTGCAGTGAGGAACTGCTGCAGTGGTCGACTGCGGAAGCGGTGGTTATCAGCGTGGGAGAAAATCATTTCGGGCACCCCGGTTATGAAATGCAAATCCGTGCGAAAGAAATGGGCTGTGCGATTTACCGCACAGATCTTATGGGTAATATAAGCATCAAAGCGAATTGAGGAAAAAATATGGCTGTAAAAAAACAGAAATCGGAAAATGTGAATTTCCGCCAACTGAAAAAAGAACTCTCCGAGGAGAACATCGGCAAGGGTTATATTTTTTATGGCGAGGAGACCTATCTCCGGGAATATTACCTTAACGATCTTCGCAAAAAGCTGGTGCCTGCGGGTTTTGAGGAGTTCAACTATCACCGTCTTGAAGGCAAGGGGCTTACTGTTCAGGGGCTTACGGAGGCGGTGGAAGCCATGCCCATGATGGCAGAGCGCACGCTGACTGTGGTGACGGACTTTGATATTTTCGGTCTTAACGAAGAGCAGCGCGGCCAGTTTATGGAGCTGATCTCCGATCTTCCTGATTACGGCTGCGTGGTCTTTGTCTATGATCTTGTGGAGTACAAGCCTAATAGGACCATGAAAAAGCTTTGTGCTGCCGTGGAAAATGCGTTCCTTGCGGTGAAGTTTGAGCCGCAGGATTCCAGTGCTCTCCACGCATGGATCGCAAGACATTTCCGCGCTTTGGGTAAGGATATTGATCAGCAGGGCTGTGAGCATCTCATTTTCACCTGCGGCGATCTCATGACGGGACTGCTTCCCGAAATTGAAAAAGTGGCAGCTTATGCCAAGGGTCAGCGTATTACGGTGAAGGATATTGATGCGGTGGCAGCTCCTGTTTTGGAAGCGGCTGTTTTTGACATGACCAATGCCGTGTCTTCCCATAATTACGACCGGGCGGCGGAAATCATGGCAAATCTTTTCCAGCAGCAGGAAGAACCCATTATGATCCTTGCCATGCTGGGCAAGGAATTGCGCAAGATCTACACTGCACGCATTGCCATTGAAGGCAGCAAAGACCGCTACTGGCTTATGGAACTTTGGAACATGCGCTCGGATTATCCCGCAAAGCTTGCCATGGAATCTGCCCGCAAAGTGAGCAAAGAGTGGTGCAGTGAAAGTATGAAGGCCTGCCAGGTACTGGACCGCCGTTTGAAGAGCGAAAAGGGCGTGGATGCAGAAAATGAACTGAAGATCTTTTTGATGCAGCTGGCCCAGACGAGACGGCAGTAGGAGAGAGGGAATGGAAAAGATCCGTGAAGTGATCGTAGTGGAAGGCCGCTACGATAAAAACGCGATTTTGCAGGTGGTGGATGCCACCGTGGTGGAAACGGGAGGTTTTTCCGTTTTCAACAATAAGGAGAAGCTCTCCTTTTTTCGCCGCCTTGCTGCAGAAAGAGGTTTGATCCTCTTTACCGATAGCGACGGCGCAGGGTTTGTGATCCGCAATTATTTAAAAGGCGCTATCCCCAAAGAGCAGATCAAGCAGGCCTATATCCCCGATGTATACGGCAAGGAGCGCCGCAAGCGCACCGCCGGCAAGGAGGGGAAACTGGGGGTGGAAGGCATGAGCCCTCAGGTGATCCTCACGGCGCTGAAAAACGCAGGCGCCACCTTTGAGGGGCAGGAAAGCGCTGCGCCCCACCGCCTTATCACCAAGGCGGACATGATGGAAAAAGGCCTTGTGGGCCCCGGGAGCGAAGACAAGCGCAAGGCGCTTTTGAAAAAGCTGGAGCTTCCGCAGCACCTGACGGCAAACGGCCTTCTGGAGGCGCTGAATCTGCTGTATGGCTACGAGGAATTCATGGCCCTTTGAACGCGCGAAAAGTGTTGCAATTCACAAAGCGCACTTGTATAATATTAGATTAGCAAAAAACTAATTTTAGGAGTGTATTGAGCATGGCGGAAGAATTGATG
>JAZQUM010000033.1:0-3650 GCA_045631305.1 Oscillospiraceae bacterium
CAAGCACAAGCAGAAGCAGGGCTAAGCAGAAGCAGGGCTATTACCAATAAAACTGGTCCTGAAACAAACAATTCCCCATTAGCCACACCGCGAGCGGTAAGCTCCCTCCGGCGGGATGAAGCCCCGTGAGCAAAGGTGTGACACAAAACATCATTTGAAAGGATGAAATTACTATGGCACGTATAGCCGGCGTCGACCTGCCTAAGGACAAGAGAATCGAGATCGCTCTCACTTATGTCTACGGTATTGGCAGGACCACCGCAACCAAGATTCTGGAAGAAACCGGAATCAACCCCGACATCAGAGTTAAGGATCTGACCGACGAAGACGAAGCAAAGATCCGTGACATCATTGACGAAAAGTACCTGGTAGAAGGCGACCTGCGTCGTCAGACCGCTCTGGACATCAAGCGTCTGACCGAAATCGGCTGCTACCGCGGTCTGCGTCACAGAAAGGGCCTGCCCGTTCGCGGCCAGCGCTCCAAGACTAACGCTCGTACCCGCAAGGGCCCCAAGCGTACCGTCGCTAACAAGAAGAAGTAAGGAGGTAACTGAATTATGGCAAGTCCTAAGAAGAAGGTTGTACGTACTCGCCGCAGAGAACGTAAGAACATTGAGAAGGGCCAGGTTCATATCAGCTCTTCCTTCAACAACACCATGGTAACCATCACCGATACCCACGGCAATGCAATTTCCTGGGCATCCGCAGGTGAAATGGGCTTCCGTGGCAGCAGAAAGTCTACCCCCTTTGCAGCTCAGACTGCTGCAGAAACCGCAGCTAAGGCAGCTATGGGACATGGCCTGAAGTCCGTCGAAGTTTTCGTTAAGGGCCCCGGCCAGGGTCGCGAAGCAGCGATCCGCGCACTGCAGACCGCAGGTCTGGAAGTCACCATGATTAAGGACGTAACTCCCATTCCTCACAATGGTTGCCGTCCTCCCAAGCGTCGCCGCGTCTGATTTTGGGAAGGAGGAAATAGACTATGGCAAAAAATATGCAGCCCATTGTCAAGCGTTGCAGAGCGCTGGGCATTTCTCCCGCAGTTATGGGCTATACCGAAAAATCCAAGCTTGGTTCCACCAAGCGCAATCCCGGTGCTAAGAAGAGAGCTAAGAAGAGCGAATACGCTACCCAGCTGAACGAAAAGCAGAAGGTAAAGTTCGTCTATGGCATCCAGGAAAAGCAGTTCCGCGCATACTACGAAAAGGCAGCTAAGGCTCCCGGCATGACCGGCGAAGTTCTGCTGACTACCATCGAACGTCGTCTCGACAACGTAATCTTCCGTCTGGGTCTGGCTAAGACTCGTCGTGAAGCTCGTGAGCTGGTATCTCACGGTCACTACACCATCAACGGTAAGGTTGTAAACATTCCTTCCTTCCTGGTTAAGCCCGGTATGGTTATCGGCGTTAAGGAAACCAGCAGAAGCATTGAACGCATCAAGGGCTTCATGGAAGAAGATGCTTTCCGCGGCCTGCCCAAGTGGCTGACTTACGATGCTAAGAAGGGTGAAGGCACCGTAATCGCAATGCCCGCTAGAGACGATATCGACTTCGAGGTTGCTGAACACCTGATCGTCGAATTGTACTCCAAGTAATCCATTGACCCTCAATTGGTAAGCTGAAAACCACCGTATCTTTTTGATACACAACATTATTAAGGAGGGTTATTAAAAAATGATCGAAATCGAGAAGCCTCGTATCGTATGTCTCGAAACACCCACTGATGATTCTTACGGTAAATACATCATTGAACCCCTGGAACGTGGTTATGGTACCACTCTGGGTAACTCTCTGAGAAGAGTTCTGTTGTCCTCTCTGCCCGGCACTGCTGTTACCAGCATCAAGATCGCCGGTGTACAGCACGAGTTCAGCTCCATCCCCGGTGTTAAGGAAGATGTAACTGAAATCGTTCTGAACGTAAAGAGCATCATCGCTAAGCTGCACTGTGCAGGTCCCAAGACCGTCACCATCGAAGCAGCAGGTGAGTGCGAAGTTACTGCAGGCAGCATCAAGGCTGATGCTGAAGTTGAAATCCTCAACCCCGACCTGCACATCGCAACTCTGGGCGCAGGTGCATCTCTGACCATGGAACTGACCATCGGTCATGGCCGTGGCTACGTTGTTGCAGCGAAGAACAAGAACCCCCAGATGCCCATCGGCACCATCCCCGTAGACTCCATCTACACCCCCGTTCTGAAGGTCAACTACACTGTGGAAAACACTCGTGTAGGCAACCAGACCGACTATGACAAGCTCACTATCGAAGTCTGGACCGACAAGACCATCACCGCGAGAAATGCTCTTTCTCTGGGTGCAAAGATCTTGGTAGACCATTTCACCATCTTCACCGACCTGTCTGACACCGTCGGCGGTACTTCTACCGTGGTGGAAAAGGCTCCCGAACAGAAAGACAAGCTGTTGGATATGACCATCGAAGAGCTGGATCTCTCCGTACGTTCCTTCAACTGCTTGAAGAGAGCAAACATTAACACTGTTGAGGATCTGATCAGCAAGACTCAGGATGAGATGATCAAGGTCCGCAACCTTGGCAGAAAGTCCCTGGAAGAAGTTGAGCACAAGCTGGCTCAGCTGGGTCTGTCTCTGGCAAGCGACGACAATCAGTAATCACAGTTAAACCTTAGGAGGTTAGTAATATGCCCGGTACTAGAAAGCTCGGCAAGACTACCGATCAGCGCATGGCTATGCTGCGCCAGCAGGTAACTGATTTCCTGGCTAACGGCCGCATGGAAACCACCGTTACTCGCTGCAAGGAGATCGCTCCTCTTGCTGAAAAGATGATCACCCTGGGTAAGAAGGGCGACCTGGCAGCATACCGTCAGGCTCTGGCATTCATTACCCGTGAAGAAGTTGCGAACAAGGTATTCAAGGAAATCGCTCCCAAGTACGAAGGTCGCAACGGCGGTTATACCCGTATCACTCGCGTCGGTCCCCGTCGCGGTGACGCTGCTGAAATGGCAGTTATCGAACTGGTATAATTTTTTATACAAATTACAAACTCCCACAGTCTCGGCTGTGGGAGTTTTTTTCGTTGACAAAGGGGTAGGGGAGAGTATAAGATTGATGCAATGCACGAAATGAAGGAGGGACGAACTGTTGATTTTTTATTACACAGGCACAGGCAACAGCCAAATGGTTGCCGAGACCATAGCGCGCTGCAACGGGGATACCCTCGTGAATATCGCTGCTGCCATGAAGACGGGGGAATACACCTATACTATCGGCAGCGATGAGCCCGTTGGCTTTGTGATGCCTACCTATTACTATGGAATTCCCATTCGTATTCCCGATTTCATTGGGGCTCTGAAGTTTGACCATACACCCCGATACATTTGGACCTGCTTGACCTGTGATGGCTTGACCGCAGGTGCGGGGGAGATGCTTGCACAGGCCTTGACAGCCAACGGCTTAGCACCGTCAGCTCGGTTTTCCTGTCCCGTGCTGAATAATGCGGTGGTCATGGGCCATCAGCAGCCTGTCCGCAATGTGGAGATGCTGCTGGACCGTGCCCAAAAGCACAGCGAAGTCATCGCGGCATACATCCGTCAGCGCCGTACAGGGGATTTCGACGACTGCGGGGGAATGGATTATATTACCAAGCAGAGCTATCCCATGTACAAAAACGGACGCAAGACC
>JAZQUM010000034.1:0-8013 GCA_045631305.1 Oscillospiraceae bacterium
AGCCCAAGCTCTGCTTCATGGGCTGCCCCCACATGAGTCTCCAGCAGCTTAAGGACTGGACTGATAAGGTAGAAGCCTCTTTGAAGGAAGCAGGCAACTCCAAGGTGCTGATCCCCACCGTTTTCACCGCCCCCAGCGCCGTGCTGAAGGAATTCGAAAAGACTCCCTACGCTGCCCGCCTGAAGGCAACGGGTGTCATCACCTCTTACATCTGCCCCCTGATGTATATGAACAACCCCCTCTGCGGCAAGATGCCCGTCATCACTTCCAGCAATAAGCTGCGCACCTATACCACCGCCCGCTACTATACGGACGATGAAATTCTGGTGCAGATCACGAAAGGAGGCAAGTAAGCCATGAAAACTTTCAAAGGACGCGTTGTAGCCGCAGGCTGCGCCAAGGCAGAAGCCGTAGTTTCTCACGGCGGTCTCAACACCCTTGCCTCTTTCCAGAAGGCTCTGCAGTTCGGCGATAAGAAAGCCACCTGCGGCGACCAGAATAACCCCGATCTTTACGGCAAGGAAATGGCCGGCAAGGCCCTGTGCCTTCCCCAGACGATTGGCTCCACCACCGGTGGCCTGGTGCTGTACTGCGCTTGTTCCATGAAGCGTCAGCCCGCCTGCATGCTCTTCTCTCAACCCATCGACTCTTTGGCTGCCGCAGGCGCCATTCTGGCCGATGTCTGGCTGGAAGATGTTTCTATGCCCGTAGTGGACTCTCTGGGTGAAGACTTCCTCAACTATGTGAAAGACGGCATGATCATCACCATCGGTGAAGACGGTCTCGTCACCGTAGAGTAAACTCCAAAACAAAAAAGCCAACGGACTTTCGTCCGTTGGCTTTTTATTATGCAATTTACTGATCTTCACCGAAATCAGCCTTGAATGCTGCAGCCAGCTTTTCGGGCCAATCGGAGGTGGGTTCCAGAACGCCGGTGAAGAAGCGCAGGGTCTTGGGCTCGTGAACGAAGCGCAGACCGCCGATCATGTCGCGGTGATCGTAAACCCACTTCACACGGTCGATAACATACTCGATCTGGGAGAGGGTGAATACACGGCGAGGCATAGCCAGACGAACCACTTCCATGGAGGAGAAGTGTTCGCTGCCGTCAGGGTTGCGTTCTTCGGAGAGAGTGCCGCGTTCCATACCGCGGATACCGCCGCAGATGTAGAATGCGCAAACCAGCGCGCCTGCAGGATACTCTTCCTGAGGAATGTGGGAAACGAATTCACCTGCGTCGATATGAGCGCCGAGGCCGCCGCCGGGAGTGATCACGGGCACACCGTATTCTTCCAGCTGGCCTACGCAGTACTTGATGAACTGGGGAGCCTGACCGATAACATCCATATCCATGGATTCATCGAAACCAACGGTCAGTGCTTCCATTTCCTTAACAGACATGCCGCCATAGGTGGGGAAGCCTTCGAACATGGGGATCAGGTCTTCCATGGAATGGAACATGTTCATGTCGCGGACCAGGATGCCGCCGCCACGGGCAAAACCGAACTTGCGGCCGGAGAAGTAAACGATATCGTAAAGATCTGCAACCATGCGGGCGATCTCGCGAACGGACTTACTCTTCAGGCTCTCTTCACGGGTCTTCATGAAGTAGAGGTTATCCTGCAGCAGGGATGCGTCCAGCACGCAGAGGATGCCATACTTCTTGGCAATAGCTACAGCGTCCTTCATGTTTTCATAGGAAATGGGCTGGCCACCGATGAGGTTGGTACCTGCTTCGATACGCAGGAATGCCACGTTTTCAGGGGTTTCCTTCAGGATGCAAGCTTCCAGAGCTTCCAGGTCGATATCGCCCTTGAAGAGCTTATCGCTCTTGGAAACAAGGCCTTCTTCCTTGACCAGTTCTTCCACATGGCCGCCCATACGGGTAACGTGAGCCTTGGCAGTGGTGAAATGGTAGTTCATAATAACGCAGTTGCCGGGCTTAACAAAGCGGGTTGCCAGAATGTTTTCTGCAGCGCGGCCCTGGTGAACGGGCAGCAGGTCGCCGATACCAAAGATTTCTTCCAGCTTATCACGCATACGGAAGAAAGTTTCACTGCCTGCGTACGCGTCATCGGCGCGCAGCATAGCAGACTGCATATTGTCACTCATAGCGTTAACGCCGGAGTCAGTCAGCATATCCAGGAAAATATTGCCGTTGCGCAGCTTAAAGGTGTTGAAGCCTGCTTCCTTCATCTTGGCAAGGCGTTCATCAACGGGCAGGAAGTTCAGCTTCTGCACGATTTTTACCTTATGCATTTCAACGGGAATAGGTTCTCTCTTGTAAAACTTGATCTCAGCCATGGTGTTTCTCCTAAGATGTATTTGAGAACGGAGAATAAATGCTCTCCGCAAGAGGACGGGTCACCCCGTGGTACCACCTCATTTTACCGCAAACGCGGCCTCTTAAAGCTATAACGGGCGTACCCGGCATCTCCTACTTCGCGTCCGCGACAATTGCCGCCCCGGTTCAGAAATGTTGCTCAGGAAGGTATTTCAGCTGCTGCTTTCTCATCGGCTCGCACCACCCGCCGACTCTCTGAGAGACTTTACTGCAGCCTACTTTTTCCGTCTCCGCAATTTTCACGACGCTGTCACTTTAACACTTTTAATCAGTAAAGTCAACCCTTTTTCACAAATATTTCACCGCAGAATCGACACGCTTTTTTTCCGCCGGTAAAACACAACTTTTTATAGGAAAACCTCCCCTCAACCATGCCGGATTTCCCCTCACCACCCCTTTATCTCTGTAAAGCGAATTAACATTACAATTATTGGTATAAACTAAAAACTCCTTGCAAGGCAGCCGTTTCTGCCAAATACAAGGAGTTTTTCTGTCTGCTGCGAGAAAATCCCACCCATGGGGCTGATGCGGGCCCTTTCTCTTGCCACTTTTCTTTCTTTTTGTTATAATCACTTCATCTTCAGGAAAGAAGGTTTAAAGATGCACATTTTCCTCACCGGCCGCACCCAAATCGGCAAATCCACTTTGATCAAAAAGTATATTGATGCTAAGGGTCTGACCGCCTGCGGCTTTGCTACTGTGTGGGGAACTCCTGCCGAAGATGGCGGCCGCCGACTCTATATGCATCCTTACGGAAAAATCGGCCAATGCACCGAAGCAAATCTGTTGGCCCGTTTCCTGCCCGATAGTCCTTCCAATACCCGCTTTTCTCAGGTATTTGATTCTTTGGGCACAGACCTTCTTACTCGCTGCAGCGGCGCTGATCTTCTGGTGATGGACGAACTTGGTTTTTTGGAATCCGATTCCCCCGTTTTTCAAGCCGCAGTGCTCTCTGCGCTGGATGGCACTCTTCCCGTCTTTGGTGTCATCAAACCCCGTTCCACGCCTTTTTTAGACACTGTGCGAAGCCACCCCAACGTAAAGGTTCTGGAAGTTACTCCCGAAACGAGAGATGAGCTTTTGCATAAACTTTTAAGCTGCTCTTTTGAAGAAAGTTTCTTATGAGTTCTGCTTTGCGATCTCACGGTCACAAAGTTTCTGGAAATGCAGGAAGAAGGGCATCAACTCATCAAAACTGCGGCTGATTTCTTCCCTCAGCGCAGGACTGTATGCCAGACCATCAATTGGACGGCGGCACTCGATATCAATGCGTTTGCGGTTGTACCACTCTTTCAGCACCCCATCGGGATTTCCCTTCTTGCGGGCATACTCTTCCCCGTTGATCACATATTTCCCATAGCTTTCCAGTTTCTCAGCCATAGCAATAAACGCTGCGCCGTCCTGGTCCAAATCCTTACGGAAATGCTCCATAGTGGTAGCTTTGGCAGAATAGAATCCCATTCCGTAACTATAGCCTTCGGGAGAAATTTCAAAATAAAAACAGGGCTTTTCTTCCCACTTTCCGTTGCGGCGCAAAGAGAACCAAAGGTGGTCTTTATAAGGGCCGCGGCCAAAAAGGCGGCGGGCATCGCGGTAAATACGGGAAATATGCAGCTCCAGGCCCAAGTCTTTATACTTGCTGACAAAGTCTTCATAAACTTCCTTTGCAAGTGCCGCTGTAGGCCCATAAAGATGGTCCAGGTATTCCTGCTTATGCTCTAAAAACCAACCGCGCTCATTGTTGAAGCGAATGCCCCACATAAAATCTACGGTTGCATCAGAATATCCGGTAAACATAGTTTTTCGCTCCTTACTAAGGTTAAAAATATGGTATCAAAAAAAGACTCCGCTGTCAAAGCGGAGTCTTTCCTTTTAAGTTATACCTTATTCCACGTCGAAGGGCGGTTCATCGGCTTCTTCACTGAATTCTTCTTCAGCCGTTCCGTTCTGCCGCATCTTCTTTTCCATCCACCGCTCCTTGGAAACCAGGATCTGGCGGGGCTTGGAGCCTTCAAAAGGCCCAACATAACCGTATTCTTCCAGCTGGTCAATCAGTCGCGCAGCACGGGAATAGCCCAGCTTCAAGCGGCGCTGCAGCATGGACACGGAAGCCTGTCCCGTTTCCAAAATTACTTCTACCGCCTCATCAAAGAGAGGATCGCGATCATCAGCAGGCGCTGCATGCTCTTCAGGCGCAGTACCGCCGGAGGTCTTACCCTTACTGTTGCCCTTTTCCTTTTCAGCCAGCGCTTCTTCAATCTTGTCCATAACTTCCTGAGAATACTGCGCTTCGCTGCCAGACTTGACAAATTCTACTACACGCTCGATTTCTTCGGGACCAATGAAGCAGCCCTGCACGCGCTTGGGCTTGCCGCCACCCACCAGAGAATAAAGCATATCGCCGCGGCCCACCAGTTTTTCCGCACCGGTATTATCCAGAATAATGCGGGATTCCATAGCAGATGCCACAGAGAACGCAATACGGCTGGGAATATTGGCTTTCATCAAACCGGTGATAACATCTGCAGAAGGACGCTGGGTTGCGATTACAAGGTGCATACCTGCAGCACGGCCCATCTGTGCCACACGGCAGATGGATTCTTCCACTTCCTTGGCTGCCACCAGCATCAAGTCTGCCAATTCGTCGATGACTACCACCACGCTTGCCATGTGCTTGAGGTTGGGATCATTTTCAGCCAAAGCATTGTAGCCGATCAGGTCCTTCACACCGTGTTCGGAGAAGGTCTTGTAGCGCTTCATCATTTCGAAAACTGCCCACTGCAGCGCACCGGCCGCCTTCTTGGGATCGGTGACTACGGGAATCAGCAGATGAGGAATACCGTTATAAGGCGCAAGTTCCACCATCTTGGGGTCTACCATGATAAAGCGAACATCATCGGGAGATGCCTTGTACATAAGGGAAATAATCAGCGAGTTGGTGCAAACCGACTTACCGGAACCCGTAGTACCTGCAATCAGCACATGAGGCAGCTTTGCAATATTGCCGATAATGTTGCTGCCGCCGATATCGCGACCGATGGCAAATGCCACCTTGGAAGGATGGTCCACAAAGTCACGGGATTCAATAACATCGCGGATAGACACAGTGGACACCAGTTTGTTGGGCACTTCAATGCCAACTACCGAGATCTTATCGGGAATGGGTGCAATACGCACGCCACTGGCACCCAGCGCAAGAGCGATATCATCGGAAAGATTGGTAATCTTGGAAAGCTTCACACCCTGCTCAAGGGTGTATTCATAGCGGGTAACGGAAGGACCGCGCACCACGATACCGGGCTTTGCATCCACACCGAAGCTTGCCAGCGTCTCGCCCAGACGGCGGGAGTTGTTGCGCAGTTCTGCACCGGCTTCCACAGCATTATCACCGCGGGGTGCATTCAGGAGGGTGATGGGCGGGAAGATATAAGTATCCTTTTCTTCCTCTTCTCCCTTTTCGATGCTGTCTGCCACTTCGCGGGCAGATTCTTCCAGCTCGCTGCGGGTCATGGAAGGCGCTTTTTCCCGCTTAGGTTTTGCCGGTTCTTCCACTTCTTCTGCAACTTTTTCAGGCAGCACGGGAAGGGGTGCTTTTTTTACATGCATTTCTGCCGCAGCAGGCACTTCTTCTTTTTCTTCCTGCTGAGAATTTCCCTCTGCCAAAGCTTCTGCAGGACTCTTGATGCTTGCAGGCTTGGGGCGGAAAAATCCCTTGGATTTATCTGTTTCTGCTTTTTCTTCCACAGGTGCAGCCGCAATAGCTTCACCGTCTACAGGAATATCAATATTAATCTTCTTTTTTGGCTTGGCAGCTGCCTTTTCACGGCTCTTGGTTTCCTGAATCACGCTGATGAGATCACCTTCGTAATCCTCTTCCTTATATTCGCTGCGCTCGCGGTCGCGGATCTTTTCAGCGATCTGCTCACCGGTTACATGGAATGCCACCAACAAAAGGATCACCATGATCAGCAGGATCAGGATAATAGCCACCGCTTTTCCCACCAACGCCAGCAATCCTGCCGAAAGCAGGCCGGAAAGCACACCGCCGCTTTTCACATCAAGCCCACTTGCCCACAGCGTTTTCAAAATACCCTCTGCCTCAACAGTTTCCCTGCAAAGAATAAGATGCAGGAAACTACCCAAAACAAGAGGCACCAACGCCGTACAAACCGTGCGTCCACGGACGGGACGGCCACGGTGCAGCAGCAGCACTCCGCTCATTACCAACAGCGCAGGAGCGACTAAATAATAGCCGTAGCCCAAAAGGCCCTTGAACAGCATGGAAAGATAGCGGATCAGCAGTGCATCCACACCGAAATAGCTTACCAGCACGCACAGCATCATCACAAGACACACAACGCCTCCCACCTCACGGCGGATAGGACGCTTCTGTGCCGTTGTTTTTTTCTTCGCGCTGCCCTTGCCAGAGCGTGCAGAAGACTTTTTATTTGTTGTTTTCTTTGTTGTCTTAGCCACAACAAAACCTCCCTAAATTTATCCGCGAACAGCAGTAAGGATCAGCGTCAGCAAACCAACGCCCCAGCAATAATAAGAAAATGCACCAAATTTACCTTTATTCACCACGAAGCGCAGCAGGCAAATGCTGAGATAACCCGAAACAGCAGCAACCGCCACACCCACAAGATAGATAGGCATCAAGCTCCAATCGATCCCGGTCTGAATGGCATCCACCAAAGAAAGGATATTTGCCCCAAGCACCGCAGGAATAGACATCAGGAAAGAATAGCGAACAGCAAACTTTCGGTCAAATCCACAGAAGCAACCTGCCGTGATAGTCATACCGGAACGAGAGATACCGGGCACAGTAGCAATGGCCTGAGCGCAGCCAACCAGCAGCACATCGCGGACTCGCGCCGTTTTTTCCGTGCGCTTACCCTTGGTGTACCGATCTGCCGCAAAGAGCAAACAACCCGTCACAAGCAGAGCCCCACCTACAAACCAAGTGTTGCTGTAAAGCGCTTCCACGCTATCTTTAATGGGAAGGATCAGGAAAAGGGGCAGCGTACTCAAAACCACCAGCATCACAAGTCGGCGTGCAGGAGGCACGGGAGTGGGGGTGGAGCGGCGAAGAATATCCCGCGCACCGCCGAAAAATTCCACTACCATTTCTTTCACATCTGTCCAATAGGCAACGAAGATAGCAAGCAAAGTACCCAAATGGAGCAATACATCAAAAAACAAATTGTCATTTGCCACCGTTTCAGCCGTGAAAAGCAAATTCTGCGCAATGGAAAGATGACCCGAGGAGGAGATGGGCAAAAACTCTGCCACGCCCTGCACGATCCCTAAAAATATTGCTTTCCAAACGGTCATATCTATTCCTCCCTGAACGGCATCAAGTTAACATAAATTTATCCGAAGAGCATTCGCTCCCCTTCCAAAATAATTGTATCATATCCCTTTTCGGAATACCAGCACATTTTGGTCCCTTTTACCTTTTGGACTGACAACTTCCAATTCTGGTAATTTTGACAATCATTGACTGAATGTATCAAAGGAATAGCAACAGCGAGTTGCTTGTGCGTGAAAACCTCTCGCATTATAATCATATCGAGGTGATGATTCGATGGAAGTGAAAAATATGATTCTCGAATTAAGAACGAAAAAAGGAATCTCGCAAGAAGAACTTGCGGAAAAAGTGTTTGTGA
>JAZQUM010000035.1:0-10425 GCA_045631305.1 Oscillospiraceae bacterium
GTGCCGTGCCGCCGGTAGCCACCACGGTGACATAGTCCAGCTTGTATTCTTCGCGAATGCGCTCCACGATGCCGTCGATCATGCCGGCCGTGCCGTATACGATGCCCGAGCGCATGCAGTCTTCCGTGTTCTTGCCGATAAGGCACTTGGGCTTCTGCAGAGAAATGTCCGGCAGCTGCGCCGCGTGGCCGGAAAGAGCATCCAGCGAGATGCGCACGCCGGGATAAAGCATACCGCCTTCGTAGCTCTTCTTTTCGGAAGTGTAGGAAACGGTGGTGGAAGTGCCCATATCCACCATAATGATGGGACAGGGGTACTTTTCAATGGCTGCCACTGCGTCTGCCACAATGTCGCTGCCCAGCTGGTTGTGGAACTCGGTGTGGATGTTAAGACCCGTTTTCACCCCGGGACCTACGATCATGGGGGGCTTGGAGAGCAGGCGGGTCAGCGCCTTGGAAAGCATGAAGTTGATGGGCGGCACCACACTGCAGAAAATGGAACCTGTCACCTCTTTGATATCATAACCGTAAAGGAAGAAAAGGTTCAGAATATCAATGCTGATCTCGTCCGCCGTTTTCTTGCTGTCAGTCACAAGAGAACCCAGAAACTTCAGTTCCTTATCCTCGCCGAAAAGACCCACAGACATATTGGAATTGCCAACGTCAATTGCAAGCAGCATGTTGCATGCCCCCTTCTCCCACATTTTATCTTTTTCTTTACTTTACCACACAGCGCCGCCTTTCGCAATTACAAAATAATGCAGATAAGCCCGCCGCTTCCTTCATTGATGATGCGCTGAAGGGTCTCGCGAAGCTTATTGCGGGCATCGTCAGGCATGCGGCGCAGTTTATTCTGCAGGTCCTCCCCTACCATTTGGCTGAAACTGCGGCCAAACATGTTGCTCTGCCAGATCTTGGCGGGGTCATCTTCAAATTCCCGCAGCAGATAATCCACCATCTCTTCCGACTGCTTTTCGCTGCCCACAATGGGGGAAACACTGGTTTTGATATCTGCCCGCATCATGTGGATGCTGGGTGCGCTGGCCTTGAGACTCACCCCGTAGCGGCCACCCTGTCGGATAATTTCCGGCTCTTCCAGAACCAGTTCTTCCATCTCCGGCACCACGATGCCATACCCGGTTTCCCGCACATCACGCAGCGCCTGCTCCACCTTGCTGTATTCTTTCTTCACAGCGGAGAGCTCTTTTAAAAGCAGCAGAAGATCTCCGTCATCTTTCACCCCAAGGCCGCTTTCTTCGCTGAGCGTTTCATAGAAAAGACGGCGGGGAACCGTCAGCGCAACTGTCACTTTCCCCTTCCCCGGCAGCATTTCCAATGCCCGCACTTCTTCCACTTCGTCCCACTCCCGCATGGCAGAAAGCGCCTTTTCGGCATGCCGCAGACTTTTCAGCACTTTGCAGCCGCTGCGGATGGCATCATAGATCTTGCATTTCAGCCCGTGTCCTTCTTCCAGAGCCTCTACCCAGGGCGGCAAAAACACATCCATTGCCCCCACAGGGAATTCGTAGAGCACGGTTTTTAAAATCTCCCACACATCTTCACTCTGCAGCATCAGACAGTTAACAGGAATGCATACTGCGCCGTACTTTTCCCCCATGCTGCGGGACAGTTCCCTTGCCTCCCGGCTATCGGGATCGCGGGTGTTGAGCAACACGGTAAAGGGCTTTCCCAAAGCCTGCAGCTCGCGGATCACCCGTTCTTCCGCCTCCACATATTCTTCTCGGGGAAGCTCACCCACCGTGCCGTCGGTGGTCACCACGATGCCGATAGTGGAATGCTCGCCGATGACTTTCCGTGTCCCCACCTCTGCCGCTTCCCGCATGGGGATCTCCTTATCAAACCAGGGGGTGGTCACCATCCGCGCTTCTCCGTTTTCCTCTGTCTGCCCCATGGCTCCGGGCACCATGTAACCTACGCAGTCCACCAGCCGCACGGAAAAGGCGGTTCCATCTTCCATAGTGATCTCCACCGCTTCTTCCGGCACAAATTTTGGCTCAGCCGTCATCACCGTGCGACCCGAACCGCTTTGCGGCAGCTCGTCGATGGCCCGCTCACGGCGATATACATTTTCAATATTGGGGATCACCTGTGTTTCCATAAAGCGCTTGATGAAGGTGGATTTCCCCGTCCGCACCGGTCCCACCACACCAATATAAATGTCGCCGCCGGTGCGCTCCGTGATGTCCCGATAAATGGTCTGCTCCATAATTTTTCCCCTTTTCTTGAGATTTTCCTGCTAAAAACTATGCCCCTCGGGACAGGATTAGAACCCGGTTGTAGGTTTTATCAAAAAATACAAAGTCTTATAATAATTATTGGTCAAAATGACTATTGCTTTTTTCACTTTAGCATGGTAAATTGTTAGTGCAATAAAACAGTTCCTCTTTTTGGATGGGGACAAGTAAGGAGATTCAAAATGAAAAAGTTGTTTGCTATCGTTCTCGCCGCTCTCATGGTTCTGAGCATGGTTGCCTGCGGCAATTCCGCTGACACTTCCGCTGATGACGGCGCTATGACTTACGCTGTTGAAGCCGGTTCCGCCGGTGAAGCAGTTGCTACCGAAAACGGCTGGGCTGTTAACTCCGTTGCTTCCATGGCTGACGCTCTGATGGAAGTTGCTTCCGGCAACTCCTCCGCTGCTATCATCGACCTGCTGATGGCCGGCGCTATGATCGGCGAAGGCACCAGCTATCCCAACCTGACCTATACCGACTCCCTCACCACTGAAGAATACGGTGTTGGCTGCCGCAAGGGTTCCGACCTTCCCTCCTTCATCAACTCCGTTTTCGCTGAAGCTTATGCTTCCGGCAAGATGGAAGAAGTTGCCACCGTTTACGGCGTTCAGGAATCCCTGGTTGAACAGGCTGCCTGCGAATTCGTAGCTAACGAAGAAAGCGACGTTGCTTACGTTCAGGATAAGGGCGTTCTGCTGGTTGGTATCACCGACTTCGCTCCCATGGACTATAAGGATGAAAACGGCGAATGGATCGGCTTCGACGCTGACATGGCTAAGATCGTTGGCGAAAAGCTGGGCGTAGCTGTTGAATTCGTTGAAATCGACTGGGACAGCAAGATCATGGAACTGGATTCCAAGAACATCGACGTAGTTTGGAACGGCATGACCCTGACCGCTGAAGTTATGGCTGCTATGGATTGCTCCGTTCCCTACTGCAACAACGCACAGGTTGTTGTCGTTGCTGCTGAATAATCTGCACGAAACCGAATATCTGCAAAGGCAGAGGGTTTGCGCCCTCTGCCTTTGAGCGGGTTTTATCATCACTTTTTTGAGGTTTGTCTATGCTCTGGAACGTAACGCTTGAATTATTCAAAGGCATGGCAACGTCGGTTGAGATCTTCTGTCTGACGCTGCTGTTCTCCCTGCCTTTGGGCCTTGTGATCGCCTTTGGCTCCATGAGCCGCTTTAAGCCCCTGAAAGGCTTTTGCAATGTCGTGGTCTGGATCGTCCGCGGCACTCCCCTGATGCTCCAGCTCATTGCCTTTTTCTATATTCCCGGCATCCTGGGCTTTAACATTTGGGGCGGCGGTGACACCGGCCGTATGACCGCCACCGTGGTGGCATTCTCCATCAACTATGCCTGCTACTTCTCCGTGATTTACCGCGGCGGTATTGAAGGTGTGCCCGTTGGCCAGCGTGAAGCAGGCGAAGTTCTGGGCATGACCCGTGGTCAGATCTTCTTCAAGGTAACACTGCTGCAGATGATCAAGCGCATTGTTCCCCCCATGAGCAACGAGATCATCACCCTGGTCAAGGATACTTCCCTTGCCCGCATTATTGCCGTTTACGAACTCACCTTCACCGGCTTCTCCTTCATGAAGAGCGACGGTCTCGTCTGGCCCCTCTTCTATTCCGGTGCTTTCTACCTGCTGTTCGTAGGTATCCTTACCATTGTCTTTAACCTCATTGAGCGCAAGCTCAGCTACTTCAGATAAGGAGGCGCAGATATGGAAATTCTGAAAGTGGAACATATCGAAAAGCACTTTGGCTCCACCTCCGTTCTGAAGGATATCAGCTTTTCTCTCCAGGAGGGTCAGGCCCTCTCCATCATCGGTTCTTCCGGCAGCGGTAAGACTACCCTTCTTCGCTGCCTCAACTTCCTGGAAACCCCCGATCACGGCCGCATCTCCGTCCGCGACAAGGTGCTTTTCGATGCCAATAACGCTGAGACCCAGCGTGACAGTGACATTCGCAAAAAGCGCCTGCACTTCGGTCTGGTGTTCCAGAACTTCAACCTCTTCCCCCAGTATACTGCTCTGGAAAATGTAACGCTTGCCCGTGAACTCATGGCCAAGAAAGACGGCAGCGGCGAAGACCCTGCCGCCATCCGCGAAGAAGGCGTGGCACTTCTCAAGAAGATGGGCCTTGCTGACCGCATGAATAATTATCCCCACCAGCTCTCCGGCGGCCAGCAGCAGCGCGTAGCCATTGCCCGCGCTCTTGCCATGAAGCCCGACATTCTCTGCTTTGACGAACCCACCTCCGCCCTTGACCCCGAACTCACCGGCGAAGTGCTGAAGGTCATCCGCCAGCTGGCAGAAAACCACACCACCATGATCATCGTCACCCACGAAATGGCATTCGCCCGTGACGTGGCAGACCAGGTGATCTTTATGGATGGCGGTGTCATCGTGGAACAGGGCGATCCCGCTCAGGTCATTGACCATCCCAAAGAAGAGCGCACCCGCCAGTTCCTCTCCCGCTACGCAAGCGGCGAACTTTAAAACGCAAAGAACTGCAGACCGCAAAGTCTGCAGTTCTTTTTTTATGTTCTTGCCTTGGGGATCAGAAGAAAACTTCCCTTTTCCATGCTGCCGCCATTGGCTTTTTCAATGGCTTCCACCGTAGTGCGATGGCTCTTTGCCAACTGCCACAAGGTGTCCCCTTCTTCCATGCGGCGCAGCGCTACGGAGGGGCGCTCTTTTTCCTCTTTCAGCGCCTCAGCTTTCACACCCGTCACCGTGCCTACTTTCCGCAAAACCCGGTGCTCAAAGGCAAATTCCACCTCTGCACGGCATTCAATGCCATCCTCGCCCACCGTGGCTGTCACATCTGCTACCCGTGCTTTTTCCAGCGAAAATTCACTTCCCTCGCCCGTTTCCAGCCGCAGTTCGCACCGCGCGCTGCCCTGCGCCAAAGCAGGGGTGTCGGTTTCATCCAGATAGAGCACTTTCACCGTAACATTGCTGCAAAGTAAATGCCCCCGATCTTCTTTTACCGTCTCTACACAGCCGCATTCCCCCCGGGCGCAGAGCACACTGCGGGGCTTCAGTCCTGCAGGAGCCTTGAGTCGAAGACTTTGCTTTTTGGTAAAGATCCGGTCACTTTCCGCTAAAGTCATGATCTCTGTTTCCGCATCTGTTTGGCAATCGGTGCCGTAGAGATCGGAAAGGTAAGTTTCCCGACAGGGCTTTTTTGCCCGCAGGGTAAGCCGCACGGTTACCTGCGCTTCCACCTTTTGCCCTGCACCTTCCATCGTCAGCGCTGCGGTGTGGTCCATAATTTCCGCATCGGCTTCAAATTCTGCTTCTTCCCAGCCCCGGGGCACATCAGTCATCTGGGCAAAGGGCAGAATTTCCCGTGCCGTAAAGCAGCCCCCTTCTTCTTTGCGGCAAAGGGCAAAAAGATCCATTTCACCCTTTACCATCACCTTGCTCCCGCAGAGCCTGCATTCTGTCACACGGGGCGCGGCGCAGGAATAGAGCACCTCTTCCCCACGGCCTGTACCCGAATGGATAGATACTGCATCCATAAAGGAAAATTCCTTTTCCCACATTCCTGCAAGAAACACTGCGTCTGTCTGCCGCCGCAGCTGGCAGATATGCATTCCATCCGGCGCGGAAAGCTCAGAGCAGAACCGCAGCAGCCGCTCTTCATATCCCACAGCCGCCACCGCCACACGGCAGCGGCAAAGGATCTTGCGGGCATTTAAAAGGCGGCACTCGCAGCTTTCGCAAACGGCCTGCCCCTCCACAAAGGCAAGGGGCTCTTTGCGCTCCTGCCGCACCGCGAAGGGCACTTTAATGCGGCAGCTGCGCAGCCCGTCGCCATCCATACCCGCATACAGCACCGTCACACAAACACTGCCTGCAAGCTCAAATCCACTCTCTGACACCCGTTTGGTATGGATGGCAGGCTCCGTGTGCCAGGAAATGATGCGCCCTGCATCGGCGCAATAATCGCTGAGCACAAATTCCACCGTTTCTTCAGCTGTCAGCACCTGCCGCTTCAGCGGCACGCAGCATGAAAGCTCTGTAAGATTCAGTTCCAGATCCATATGTTGTCCTCCCTTTTGCGGCCGGTTTTCTCTCCAACCTATGCCGCCTGCAGGAGATTTATTCGCTGATGCCAAAAAGACGTTTCAGAATCCCCCGCAGCGCTTTGGGCGACTTCCAGATCACAGCTTTCATCTCACCCCTCCTTTCATTTCCTCACGCACATCCATCCGCAGGCAATGAGCAAAAATGCCACGATAAACAGCAGGCATCCCGTGGGAAAAACCGCCGCGGCAAAAATCCCAAGCCCCAGTGCCAGCGCGCAGATCCCCAGAATCGGACATCCGCCTCTCCGCATTTTCTTCCCCCCTTTGCCCGTTTTTCCAGTATATACATTCCCCTGCAGCAAGGTGCAAAAAAGCCGCGGTAATTTTCATTACCACGGCTTTTCGTGCATTATTTGTTTTTCTGCTGCCAGTCCTGCAGGGGCTTGAGTTCCTCCCAAAGCCGCACATAGCTTGCGTGGCGCACAGGATGGATCTTGCCCTCCTTTTTCGCCTCCAGCACACGGCAGCCCTTTTCCTTTACATGGTTGCAGCCAACAAAGCGGCAATCTCCAAGATAGGGCTTAAATTCGGGGAAAGTTTCCTCCAGCCGCTCTTTGAGCTCCATATTCAGCTCGGTGCTTTCAAAAGAGGCAAAGCCCGGCGTGTCGATAATATAGGCATCGCACTCATGAAGATGGAACATCTCCACATGGCGGGTGGTGTGGCGGCCGCGGCCCAAGGCCTGGCTCACTTCACCAACAGCAATTCGGAATTCGGGATCCAGCAGATTGAGAATGCTGGATTTACCCACACCGGAGTTTCCCGTAAAAGCAGAGAGCTTTCCGCCGATTCGCGCCTTGAGTTCCTCCATGCCAAGGCCCGTTTCCGCGCTGATGCGGATCACAGGAATAGCGCTGGCAGAATAGATCTCAAAGAGTTCGTCCGCAGGATCCAGGTCGCACTTATTAAGGCAGACCAGCACTTCGCAGTTTTTCAATGCCGCGATGGCGCTGATGCGGTCGATCAAGTAAGGCGCCGTCTGGGGAATCGCTTCACTGGCAATGATCACCAGCTGGTCGATATTGGCAACAGCAGGCCGGTCAAAGGCGTTTTTCCGCTCTTCGATCTTGTCCACCACACCTTGGCCGCCGCCAAGGTCGGTGATTTCCACCCAGTCGCCCACAAGAGGCGAAACCTTATCCTTGCGGAATTTACCACGGGCGCGGCACTGCAGCACCGCGTCCCCGGTATTTACGTAATAAAATCCGCTTAACGCTTTTTGTATTCTACCTCTCATCAGTTAAAGGGAATCCTCTCTTCGGCAAAAATAACACCATCATAATACACGCTGATCACACTGGTACCGCTGGTACCGGTAACAGTCTGAGAAATGGAATCCATGGTGGAAATGTCCACACTGGTATCCAGCACGATCATACCATCCTGCAAAATCTGCACGTGGACATTGGTGGGGATCTTGTTTCCGTTGGCATCCATGTTGCACTCAGGCAGCGGGAAAGAAAGGGTAACGGCCTTTTCTTCTGCCTTGCCGTTGCTCACTTCCAGTTCAATCTCCGTACCCTGGTCCACTTCGGTGGTAGCATCAATACTCTGCCACACCACCACGCCAGCGGGAAGACCGTTATCCACGGTGATCACCTTGTACTTCAGTTCAAGGCTATCCAGCGCAGCTTTTGCCTTGTCGATCTGCATGCCGGTAAGAACGGGTACGGTAACAGGTTTGATTTCCTTCCCCTTACTGATGGTAAGGATCACGGTGTCACCCTTCTTCAGTTCTTCTCCTGCCGCGGGAATGGTGGAAATAACCTTGCCGGCTTCAATTTCATCATGGAAGAGTTCTTCTTCGGCATACTGGATATCAAGATCCAGATGCAGGTTTTTCAGCTGGATCTCAGCGCTCTGCTTTTCCACGTTTTCCAGAGGCGGCATGAAGCTTGCCTCTTCTTCAGCGCAGATATACACCTGAATCACAAGGTCGCTCTTTTTGGTGCGGCCACCCACAGGATCCTGCTCAATGATCTCGCCTACGTCATAGTCATCCCGCACGCGGCTGCCAATAACTTCAATATCCCACACGCCGACAACATCTTCCAGTTCCAGCGCTTCTTCCACCGTGTAGCCGATAACATCGGGCACCGTGTAAGAACCGGAGGAAACGTTACCGCCGAAGGAACCCAAAACGATCTTCCAGAGCAGCACCGCAACTGCCACAGCTGCCAGCACAATGCCGCCGATCATAATGGCTTTTTTCAAGCCCTTGGAAGAACCTTCATCCTCATAGTCATATTCATGGCGCATCTTCTTTTCGCCGCGGCTGTATTCGCGAACATATTCCTTCTGTCCGCCGCCCATGGGAGGCGCCACCTTGATAGGCGCGGTGGGTTCATCCACTTCCCCGTGGATATCCTGCAGGGTATAGTGCAGGCTCACATTGGGATCCTTACGGAATTCCTCCAGCTCATAGAGCATGTCATTGGCGGAAGCATAACGGCGGTTGATATCCGAGCACATAGCACGCATGCAGATGAGTTCCAGCGCTTCGGGGATATCGGGATTGATGTCCCTGGGAGAAAGCGGAATGGAGCTCAAATGCTGAATGGCAACGCTGACGGCGCTGTCACCTTCAAAAGGCAGACGGCTGGTAAGCATTTCATAAAGCACTACGCCGGCGGAATAAATGTCGCTTCTGCCGTCGCTTCGTTCGCCGCGGGCCTGCTCGGGAGAGATGTAATGCACGCTGCCCAGGGCTTCCTGGGTCAGGGTGTTGGCAGAGTTGGAAAGGCAGGCAATACCGAAGTCTGCCACCTTTACGCTGCCGTCACGCAGGATCATGATGTTCTGGGGCTTGATGTCGCGGTGCACGATGCCGCGGCTGTGCGCGTGGCTGAGGCCCTTCATGATCTGGGTGATGAAATGGAGCGATTCGCGCCAGTTCAGCTGGCCGCGCTTTGCCATGTACTGCTTGAGGGTGATACCGTCAATAAGTTCCATGACGATATACTCATCGTCGCCGTTTTTGGAAACATCGTAAACGGAAACGATATTGGGGTGCGACAGCATGGCAACTGCCTGAGATTCATCGTGGAATCTGCGGCGGAAATCGTCATCCTGCGCAAGGTCGCTTTTCAAAATCTTCACCGCCACCAGTCGGTTCAGGCGGTGGCACTTGGCTTTGTAAACAACAGCCATGCCGCCCCGTCCGATGATCTCCAAAATCTCGTAGCGGTTATCCAGCATTTTACCAATGTAACGATCCATAATTCCTGCCCCCTTTCTCACGCGTTGTGCAGAAGCACAGCCGTGACATTGTCAGAGGCGCCTCTGCTTTTGGCGATGGCAAGGAGTCGGTCCAGACAGGAATCCACGTCCTGATTGTACCAGACTTCAAAGAGCATCTCCTGATCGCTGACGGTGTCTACAAGCCCGTCAGAGCAAAGAAGGATAAACTCTTTACTTTCCAAAGTATGGATAAATCCGTCGCACTGGATGTTCTTTTCAGGCCCCAGCGCGCGGGTGATGACGTTTTTATTGGGGTGGCGGCGGGCTTCCTCAGCGGTGATGTCGCCACGGGAAATCATATCTTCCACCAGAGAGTGGTCACGGCTGATCTGAGTGATGCCGTTTTCGGTGATGCTGTATGCGCGGCTGTCGCCCACGTTGCTCACCAGCACGCCGCCGGGATAAGCAATGGCGGAAACCAGAGTGGTACCCATGCCGTGAAGTTCTTCATCTTCCTGACCCTTGGCGAAAACTGCAGCATTGGCCTGAGAAACCGCATAGGAAGAAGCTTCCCGCAGCTGCTCGGGCATCATGTCAGCGGTGAGAATGTTCTTCATTTCCTTTATGTAGGTTTCCACTGCCAAAGTGCTTGCAACCTGGCCGCCCTTGGCGCCGCCCATACCGTCGCACACCACAGCAATGTCATAATTCATCTCAGGCAGTTCTGCGATGCCGTAAGCATCCTGATTTTCTTTGCGCACGAGACCGATGTCGGTCATGCCAAAAATTTTCATTCTTTCGATTCCGCCTTCCTTTTGGATTCCATTTCCTTCCTGCGAAGCTGACCGCAGGAAGCGTCAATATCGCCGCCAAGGCTGCGGCGCACG
>JAZQUM010000036.1:0-14349 GCA_045631305.1 Oscillospiraceae bacterium
GCCGCCGATGGGCAGACCGGTCAGGGAGTTCTTGAAGATCTGCTCGAAGCCCAGGAACTTGATGATGCCGGAGTAAACGTTGGGCTGGAAGCGCAGGCCGCCCTTGTAGGGGCCGATAGCGCCGTTGAACTGGCAGCGATAACCAATGTTGGTGTGATAGTTGCCGTTATCATCCATCCACACTACGCGGAAGGTAAACATACGTTCGGGCTCAACCATGCGGCCGAGAAGGTCGAACTTTTCATATTCAGGGTGCTTTTCGATAACAGGTTCCAGAGAAGAGAAAACTTCTTCAACGGTCTGTACGAATTCGGGTTCATTGCCGTGTTTCTGCTTTACGCTTTCGATTACGCTTTCAATATAAGCATTCATGAGAGTAACTACCTCCTAAATATTTATCCCCTAGAACGGATGATAGCGGTGCTTTCCACCGCAAGTTCCATTTTAACACCATTCTTTCATTTTAACAAGAACTTTTTTCTTTTTTCCGCAATTTTCAACCCGCAAAAAATGTTGGTTTTTTTCAATATTATTTATCTTTTTGCACTTTTTGCGAAAAAATCCGTTCTTTGCTTACATTTTGTTCAAATATATGTGAAATTATTTCATAATGCTTTTCTAAGAAATCCCGCTGCCACAGTCCCTCTCATGCCTCCCCCGATTGACTTTTTCTTTTTTCACCGTATAATATTGATTGAAATTATATAACTGGGAGGCTTCTTTGATGACATATCCTATGACCATTGCCGGGCTCAAGCGCGAACTACCCATCTGCAAGATCACAGACGATCTTTACATTGGCGCATTTATCGTTTTCGGTGACGCCGAACTCACCGTCGCCTGCGCACGGGATCTTCTGACCCTTGTTCCTGCCGACAGTTATGACTATATGCTCACTGCCGAAGCTAAAAGCATTCCTCTGATTCACGAAATGGCCCGTCAGAGCGGCGCTGAAAAATACTTTATCGCCCGCAAAGGCCCCAAGGCTTATATGCCCGATCCCATTTCCGTGGAAGATCGCTCCATCACCACCGCAGGCAACCAGAAGCTTTATCTTGGCCGCGACGATGCTGAACTGATCCGCGGCAAGCGCATCCTGATCGTGGACGATGTCATCTCCACCGGTGGTTCTCTCCTCGCCATGGAAGCGCTGGTTGCGCAGGCAGGCGGCACTGTCACCGGCCGAATCGCTGTGCTGGCAGAAGGCGATGCCCAGAACCGTGACGATATCCGTTTCCTGGCTCCCCTGCCCCTCTTCAATGCAGACGGCTCCGTAAAAGAATAACTTTAAAACTTCAAAAGGACTGACCGATGATCGGTCAGTCCTTTTTTGCATATTGCACAAAATAAGCTCTTGATTTTCTATTAGACTTTTCCCCTGTTTTATGGTACTCTTATAAAAATAATATTTAGGTTAGCTAATAATATTTTAGGTCTTGAGCGAATAGAAATATAAGAGCATGGAAAGGAGTGCATCGTATGGCAAATAAAGAAAGCTACACTGGAAAAATCAACCGCAAAACCGCCAAAAAAATCCGCATCATTGATGTGGCGGCAGGCAGAAAACAAGCTGATCTCGTTTTGAAAAATGCCACCTATGTCAATGTTTTCAGCAACGAACTCTGCACAGGTGACATCGCCGTGGTCAACGGGCTCATTGCCGGCATTGGTACTTACAGCGGCGTTGCAGAAGTGGATGTAAGCGACAAAATCGTTTTGCCCGGCTTTATTGACGCCCATATTCATCTGGAAAGTGCCATGGTCACTCCTGCAGAATTTGCCAAAGCCGTCCTCCCCCACGGTACCACTACCGTCATTACCGACCCCCACGAAATCACCAATGTCATGGGGACCGACGGCATCGAATATATGCTGCAGGCAACAGAAGATCTTCCTGTGGATGTTCGCTTTATGCTGCCTTCCTGCGTGCCTGCAACGCCTTTGGATGAAGCAGGTGCTGTGCTGGATTACCGCGCTATCGACTCTTTCTATGAGCACCCCAGAGTGCAGGGGCTTGCCGAAATGATGAATTTTGTGGGAGCTGTCAACGCAGATCCTCAGGTTATTGAAAAAATTACCGGTGCTCAGGCACACCACAAAAAAATTGATGGCCATGCCCCCGGCCTTGCAGGCAACGATCTCAATGCTTATGTGGCGGCCGGCGTGTATTCCGACCACGAGTGTTCCGAATTGGAAGACGCATTGGCTAAGCTGCGTCTGGGACAGTTTATCATGCTGCGTGACGGCACCGCTGCCCGCAACGTGGACGCTTTGGCCGGCTTGCTCACGCCTCAGTATGCAGAGCGCTGCATGTTCTGCTGCGATGATAAGCATCCTAATGACCTTTTGGAAACCGGCCACATTGATTATATTGTAAAAAAGGTTATCGCACTGGGTGTAGATCCCATTCTTGCCATCAAGGTAGCTTGTCATCATGCTGCCCGCTACTTCCTGCTGAATAACCGCGGTGCCATCGCTCCCGGCTATTTAGGTGACCTTGTGGTTATTGATAATTTTGAAAACTTCAATATCGAGCGCGTTTATAAAAAGGGTGAATTGATGTATGACGGTGAAGTGAAAGACTTCCCCGTCCCTCAGGTAGATGCCGATCTTTCAGCCCGTGCCCACAACACGTTCCATCTCTCCCATCTTACCGCTGCCGACTTCGCAGATGCCCGCCCCCGCGGTGTCATTGGTATGATTCCCGGAGAGATCGTCACCAGCGACGAAGGCTATGCCCAGAAAATCGATATAGCGCAGGACATCCTGAAAATCGCTGTGGTGGAACGCCATAAAAATACCCGTCATATCGGCATCGGTTACATCAAAGGATACGGACTTAAATCCGGCGCTGTAGCCACCAGCGTATCCCACGATTCTCATAATATCATCGTGGTAGGCACCAACGAAGAAGATATGGCCGCCGCAGTCAATCACATTGCCGAAAGCAACGGCGGTATCACCGTAATGGAAAACGGAAAAGTTCTTGGGCATGTATCTTTGGCGATTGCCGGCATCATGAGTGATGAGCCTTTGGAAAAGGTAAACGAAGATTTGGAAACTGCCAAAGAAAAAGCCTTCACTTTGGGTGTATCCCGCGGAATCGATCCTTTTATGACGTTGAGCTTCATGGCTCTTCCCGTGATTCCCACGCTGCGCATCACCACCCGCGGCGTTCTCGATGTTCTCACCCAGCAGTATATCTAATATTTCCCATTTATCCGCAAAAGCGCTGCTTTTACAGCGGCGCTTTTGCCTTTTTCAAAAGATTTTCTCTGTCAAGCGGAAAAGCTTTCCAATAGTTGAAAATATTATGGTTTGCAATCCAACTTTTTCTCTTTTATGCTCAGAATATCTTTTTTGGAAAGGACGAGCATTATGAAGAAAAAGTTTTTCGCCCTGTTGCTTTTGCTGACACTTTTTTGCGGAGTTCTCCCTGTAACGGCAGCAGCGGGCACCACCGTTTATATTGATGGCACCCCATTGCCAGCCTATTGTCCCTTAGATCACGGTACAACCTATGTCCCGATGCGAGCGTTCTTAAATGCCGTAGGCGGCTATGAAATTTGGTGGGATGGCGAAAACAAAGCCGCTGCTGCCCGCAGCACCGCAAACGAGATCACAGCTCCGATCGATCAAAAGAACATCACCGTAAACGGCATATTCTACGATCTGCAAAATGCCATCTATCTTAAAAACGGCGTTACATACGTTCCTCTTCGCGTCTTTGCGGGCGCTTTGGGATATGATGTTTGCTGGGACCGCACCCGTGGCGGTGCTGCTGTAAATACTGCCGCTAACCTTACTGCCTACCCCTACACGGAAGACGACCTCTACTGGCTCTCCCGCGTGATCTACGCCGAAAGCGGCGGGGAAAGTCTGGAAGGACAAATTGCTGTAGGTAATGTAGTTTTGAATCGTGTCCGCTCTGCAGAATATCCCAACAGTATTTACGAAGTTATTTTCGACACCAAGGATGCCGTGCAGTTTGAACCCATCGCCAACGGCACCATTTACAATATCCCCTCCGCTCTTTCTATTACAGCAGCAAAGCTGGCGATGCGGGGCAACCGCCCCGTGGGTGAGAGCCTCTATTTCTATGCCCCCGCCCTCTCTCAGGGCACATGGATCAATGCCAACTGCACCTATGTCCGTACCATCGGCTGCCACCGATTCTACCGTTGATTTGACTTTTCTTCCGCGGGTGATTAAAATATCGGTAATGACTTAGCAAAGGAGTTTTGCGCATGCTGTTTTCCAACGAAGAGCGCGTTATTTATGACCGCTCCCCTCTCCACGAGGTAATCTGCCAGATCCGTTTTCCTGATATCCTTACCATCGAGGCTAAAGAACCCGCAGATTTTCAGGAAGCTATCCGTGCCGATTTTCCCCGTTATCTTTTGAAAAAAGACCAGCCTGCGCCCAAAATCACCGGCTTCGTGGACGGCACCCCCCAGATGGACCGTCCTGCCCCCATTACCAACTACCATTTCGTTTCCGCAGATAATATGTGGAAACTGAATCTCACCCGCAATTTTATTGCCCTCTCCACATTGCGCTACACCTGTTGGGAAGACTTTGCCAAAATGCTGGATAAACCTTTGGCACAGTTTATCAAAATCTATCAGCCCGCGTTTTTCCAGCGCATCGGTCTGCGCTATCTCAACATTATTTCCCGCAAGAAACTGGATCTGGAAGACACGCCCTGGAGCGACCTGATCCAAAGCCCCTATCTCGGCCCTTTGGCAGAAGAGGATGTGCGGGAACAGGCAACCATGAAATCCTCCATCGATTTTGAAATAATGCTGGATAGCAGTTGCCGCGCCAAAGTCCATGCAGGCCCCGGCACCCTGAAAATCGCAAAACCCGGTGCCGTGCAGGATACAGAACCCAAGTTCATTCTGGATATTGACATTTCCATGCAGGGCAATATTGACATCCCTATGTCTGCCGGTAGTTTGGAAACCCTCCACGGCCACTCCACCCGCATTTTCCGCGGCGCCATTACCCAGGAGCTTCATGATGCAATGTTGTAAAGGAGTTTCGCATGACACTTTTTGACTATTATCTCAGTTACATGGAAAAACTTTGCGAGGGCCTTCTCCCCGCTCCCGCAGGCATTACTTTGCGGGAAAGCAGCCCTGAAAAGCGAGCTATAGAGCTCCAGCAGCAGATCGCTGCTATGGGTATCCCCGCTTTTGTGCGCGCCTGCGCCGAAGTGGATGGCACCGTTATTGACGAAACTGTCTATGCCGATTTCAACAGCGACGATCTTTTTGCCTCCCTGCAGGCCATGGCAGCGTCTCAGGATGTACCCGCTCAGAAAGAAGCGCCTGCTGAAGAAGACCCCGATAAGGGAAAACATGCTTTCGAGGTATTTCTGGACTGCATCAATCAGGAAGATTCTTTGGTGACCTATCTCATTGAAGTCATCAAAAATGAGGATTGGAAAGAATTTTTCAAGCTTTCACAAATCACCACCAAGATGGATCTTGACCCTCAGGAATTTCTTTACTGGTTGGGCAACAAAGAGCTTTATGCCCAAGAAGAGGAGCAAAAGTGTGTTCTTTTGATGGACCGCTGTTTAGCACGGCTGATGGAAGAAAAGAAGTTGGAACTGGTAGCCGCCCTTTTAAGCGGCGATCAAACCACCTTCGAAGTTTTCCGCTGCGAGGCACCCGAACTTTGCAACGTACCTGATGCCACCTTCCAGTGGTTCTGCCAAAACTATCTGGACCGCGACTACCCCCTTCGCATGCTGATGCGCTTCCACGGTGTAAAATTCCCCGAAAAACTGAATCGCTGAAAAAAAGAGTGAATGCCAAAGCATTCACTCTTTTTTCTTTTTGATTTTCAGTATCGCTTCGTAGCAAAGCCAGCCAATGGCAACACCAAGCACCGTGCCGCCCAAAATATCACTCGGGAAATGGACAAAAAGATAAAGTCTGGAAAAAGCGATCAGCACTGCCAACGGAGCAGCTCCCCACGCAAAGCGCTTCTCACCGCGAATCAACGCAGTTGCCGCGATCACGGAAGAAAGGGTATGCCCCGAAGGGAAAGAATAATCCGTGGGATTTCCCGCAAGAACCAGCATTTCAGGCTGCAGCCAACAAGGCCGCGGACGGGCAATGATATTTTTCAGCGCTACATTCCCCACAAGAACGCCAACCGCCAAAGCCAGCAGCACAGCGATGCCCACCTTGCGATAACGGCGGGTGCAAAGCAGCGCGATGCCTGCCGCGATCCAGATAAGCCCCGCGTCTCCCAATTGGGAAACCAAGGGCATCAGCGTGTCCAAAAAGGAAAAAGCGCGCAGTTGGGCAATGGCATAGAGGATGTCCCAATCCCATTGCTGCAAAATTTCGATCAAAGCTGACCTCCTTTAGGAAAAGAACATCATGCCCGCACCGTAGGTGACAAAGGCAACAATAAGGCCTGCTGCCACCACACCCAGCGCAATGGCAGGAAAGGCACGCTTGATACGGATCTTCATCATAGCTGCCACCAGTGCCCCCGTCCACGCGCCGGTACCGGGCAAGGGAATTGCCACCAGAATAAAGAGGCCCCAGAAGGTGTACTTACGCACTGTGTCTGCCTTTTGGGCAGCCCGCTGCTCAAGCCCCGTCACCACTTTGTTAAGCCACGCACTCTTTTGCCGCAGCCATGCAAAAATCTGACGGATAAAGATAATAATAAAAGGCACAGGCACCAGATTCCCCAAAACGGAAACCACAATAGCAGGCCATAAATTCATACCATGGGCAAGAGCCACAGGAATAGCGCCGCGCAGCTCCACTACCGGGAGCATAGATACGAAAAATGTCATCAGCACATTGCCGAAAGGAAAATCCCAAAGCATGCTGTTTCTCCTGATTTACAAGTTATTTTCTACACCCAGCGTCTCCAACGGAACGATCCCCAGAGAGCGCAGATATTCCGCCGCCCGATCCCGCAGGTAAGAGCGGGCAAGGAAGGACGGCTGATGAGCATCGTATCCGAAGATCACACGGTTGCCCACATCTTTTACAATATCCCAAAAAGCTGCACGGGGGTACCAACGCTGCTCCCCAAAGCCCAGCAGGTTGAATTCAATGGGAATATCCCGTTTTTTCACCTCGCGGCAAAGATACTCCATCTCTGCGCGGTAATCCTCCGCATCCCCGCGGAAATTGGGAAGATCGGGATGGGCCAGATATAAAAACCGGCCCGTGTCCAGTCCCTCCAGTGTCTGGTGGACATACAGATGCAGCGCCTCTGTATCGCTGAAAGGATCGCCTACATATGCGCCCACACCTTCGGCATCGAAATAATGCTGACCCAGGATCATATAATCCAAAGGGTACTGATCCACAGTTTGCATAAGCTCACGGAACATAGCAGGCATGTACTCCGTTTCAAAGCCCAGCAGCAGCTTGATGTCATTTTTGTATTCTTTTTTCAGATCCAGCACCGTCTGCACATAACTGTCCATCTCCCGCATAGGCATACGGACGCGGGAAACATAGCCATTGGGAAAGGGCCATGCCACATGGTCAGAAATACCAAGAACATCAAAGCCTGCTTCGATGGCGCTTTCCACATATTCCCGCTCTGTGCCCACCGCGTGAAGGCAGCGGCCAAGGTGCGTGTGATAATTAACCTTCATGGTTCTCCTTTTCTGCCATTGCACCCACAGGGATATCCACAATGGATATGCCGCGGTTCATGGCATAGGTGATGGTTTGCATGGTACCGCCGGGAAGCCCGTTATAAACGGCGATCAAAAGTGAGGCATGATCTACAAGATAGCGGTTGCGCCGATGCATACAGTCTGCCGTATACTTTTCGCTGACCACCGTTTCCAGATCCGCCGCTTCCACAATTCTTTCGTGGCGTACACGGGCAGATGCAGGCCAGTTTTTGGTCTGCTCCGGACAGGGGATCACCGCTTCCAGCGTAACATCGCTGCAACGCTCTTTCAGCGCAAGAACCGCTTCCCCAAAATACATATCGCAGCCCTGCGCCATGCCACAAAGAAAATGGGTGTACCCTTCGGCATAAGCCGCTTCCACCGCATCGAAGATTCGTTCTTTCAGCGCAATACATCGCGGATCGTCTTCCCGATAACCCCAGGGGAGTTTTGTGGGCCGATGGCCTGTGAAACTACAGGAAAACTGCTTGCCTTTCACCTTGCTCCCCTCCTTTCGCCAAACGCGCAGAATTACCGATTTTATGGATTTATTATAAAGCACCTTCCTGTTATTGTAAACCTCAAAATCCGCCTCACTCTTTCCTTTCCCACACGTCTGTGGTAAACTGAAAAAAACGAAGGAAAGGAGTTTTTACCATGGACCGCATCGTACTTCACTGCGACCTCAACTGTTTTTATGCCTCTGTGGAACTTCTTTCCCGTCCGGACTTGCGGGATGTTCCCGTGGCAGTCTGCGGTGATCCTACCTCCCGCCACGGTATTATCCTTGCCAAAAACGAACTTGCCAAAAAGTGCGGAGTCGCCACGGCAGAGACTATCTGGCAGGCCAAAAAGAAATGTCCCGATCTGGTGCTTCTCCCTCCCCATCATGACCTCTACCACGTTTACTCCAAAAAGGTCAATGCCATCTATACCGAGTATACTGACCTTGTGGAACCCTTCGGCATTGACGAAAGCTGGCTGGATATTACAGGCAGCTGCCATCTTTTCGGCGGCGATCCTGTAAAGGTAGCAGATGAGATCCGAAACCGTGTGCGTACCGAACTGGGGCTCACCCTTTCCGTAGGCGTTTCTTTCAACAAGGTTTTTGCCAAACTGGGCAGCGACTACCAAAAGCCTGATGCCACCACTCTCATTTCCCGCGAAAACTGGAAAGAGATCGTGTACCCGCTCTCTATCCGCGACCTTCTCTTTGTGGGCCGCGCTGCAGCCAAGGTGCTGAATCAATACGGAGTCTATACCATTGGCGAGCTGGCAGCCTTTCCCCCGGGAACTCTGGAAGAACTTTTCGGCAAACTCGGCTTACAGCTTCACGAATACGCCACCGGCGAAGAACGCAGTCCCGTCCGCAGCTGGTACGAACCTGAAACAGTAAAATCAGTTGGCAACAGCACCACCTACCGCCATAACCTTACTACCTGGGATGCAGTACGCACAGGCATTGCCCTTCTTTCCGATTCCGTTGCCATGCGACTGCGCCATCACGGACTTTACTGCAACGGCGTGCAGATCACGGTAAAGGATGCCAATTTCAAATCCATTACCCGTCAAAAGCAACTCAGTGTCGGCACACACCTTATGAAAGATATTTCCCATGCCGCCACGGAACTGATGGAAGCTGCCTGGACGCCCCCCAATCCTATCCGGCTTCTGGGTGTTACCGCCATCAATCTCACCGCAGCACCGGAAACTTACGAACAAATGGACCTTTTGTCCGGCAGCAAACCCGAGCAAAACGAAAAGCAGGAAAAAGTAGAAAAAGCCATGGATGCCATCCGCGCAAAATTCGGCTCTGCCGCCATTTCCTACGGCAAAGCCAAAGACCTTGATAAGGATGGGAGCATCTGAAGCAGGAGAGTATCATGCAGCACATTCAGGAAGAAAAAAAGCTTTTACGAAAAGAGATCCGCGAAATCATCACCCAGCGTTTCCTCCCCCGCCGGGAAGAAATCAGCCGCGGTATCTGCAGCCGCGTTTTAGAGCATGAGCCTTACAAAGAAGCAAAAACCGTTTTCCTCTTTGTGGGTACAGCGCGGGAAGTGAATACACTTCCTATTTTGGAAGATGCGTGGAGCCGCGGGAAAACTGTCTGTGTTCCCCGTTGTATTGCGGGTAACCAAATGGCACTTTGCCATATCACCTCTTTGGAGGATCTTCAAACCGGGGCTTACGGCATCCTTGAGCCTGCAGAAAATTGCCCCACTCTCCCCCATAGCGCCATCGACTTTGCTCTCATCCCCTGCCTTGCCTGCACCCGGGCGGGAGATCGACTTGGCAAAGGCGGTGGATACTATGACCGCTTTTTCCAGCTGTACAGCGGTCCTGCCGCTGTCATCTGCCCCGAAATCCTTCTTCTTGACCACATCCCCACAGAACCTTTTGACAAGAGAATTTCCACCGTTATCACAGATACACTTTTATAAAACCAACGGTTGCTCAGGTGATTATCCCCGCGCAAATACCAAAAATCTTATAATCACCTGCGGTATAAAATGAACATTTTTGCACATTCTGTTTTTTGACAGAACCTCCGTTGACAACAGGAATCAAACGTGCTACTGTAAAACCACAACTTAATAACAGCAGTCGAAATTTCCCGGGTGAACGGCGAAAGCCTACCGAAGGAGTAAATCTCTCAGGTGTCCGAAAGGATAGAGACCGGAAATGGATGCAGCTCTGGAGAATCCCGATATGCGGGTACCGAAGGTGCAAGGCGGAAAATCCGCTGAATCTCTCAGGTAAAAGGACGGAGTGCTTACTAAAGCAACAAATGCAGTATTGGCATTTTTGTATTCGTAGGCTTTTTGTATGTTCTCGGAGCAGCTGATTTTGCTGCTCCGTTTTATTTTTTCAAAACGCATATCTTATGAATGAAGAGAGGATATTAATATGCTTAACGATACCATGAATTTCCTGATGCAGTATGACCCCGAAGTTGCTGAAACCATCGAAGCTGAACTGACCCGCCAGAAGACCAACATCGAACTCATTGCTTCTGAAAACCTTGTCAGCGAAGCTGTGATGAGAACGGTAGGTACCTGCCTTACCAATAAGTATGCCGAAGGCTATCCCGGCAAGCGTTACTACGGCGGCTGCCAGTGCGTCGACCAGACTGAACGTATTGCCCGCGAACGTGCCTGCCAGCTCTTCGGCGCAGAACACGCCAACGTACAGCCTCATTCCGGTGCTTCTGCCAACCTGGCTGCATTCAAAGCTCTCCTTCAGCCCGGCGATACCTATCTCGGCATGAACCTGGCTCATGGCGGTCATCTCTCCCACGGTTCTCCCGTAAATATTTCCGGTCAGTATTTCAATCCCGTTTCCTACTCTGTAGATGACGAGACCGAAATGATCAACTACGATGCCATTTATGATCTGGCTCAGCAGCACAAGCCCAAGATGATTCTGGCCGGTGCTTCCGCTTATCCCCGCAAGCTTGACTTCGCCAAGTTCCGCGAAATCGCTGACAGCGTTGGTGCTACCCTCATGGTAGACATGGCTCACATTGCAGGCCTTGTTGCTGCAGGCGCGCACATGAACCCCGTCCCCTATGCCGATGTGGTTACCTCCACCACCCATAAGTCTCTCCGCGGGCCCCGCGGCGGTATGATCCTCTGCAAGGAAGAGTTGGCCAAAAAGGTAGACTCCGCTGTATTCCCCGGCACTCAGGGCGGCCCCCTGATGCACGCTATCGCTGCCAAGGCTGTCTGCTTCGGCGAAGCTATGAAGCCCGAATTCAAAGAATACGGCCATCAGGTGGTAAAGAATGCCGCAGCTTTGGCAGAAGGCCTTAAGGCTGAAGGCTTCCGTCTGGTTTCCGGTGGCACCGATAACCATGTCATTCTGGTTGACGTCCGTAACTTCGGCATCACCGGCAAGGAAATGGAAAAGCGTCTGGACGAGTGCTTCATCACCGTCAACAAGAACGCTATCCCCAATGACCCCGAAAAGCCTTTCGTTACCTCCGGTATCCGTGTAGGTACCCCCGCTGTCACCACCCGCGGCTTCAAGGAAGAAGAAATGCGCGAAGTTGCTCGTTTCATGGGCATGGTTGCACGGGATTTCGAAGGCAATAAGGAAACCGTTTCCGAGTTCGTTAAGGCACTTACCGCTAAGTTCCCCGTGTACGAATAAGTCATAGCAGAGAAGCACTTTTCCAGTGCTTCTCTGCTTCTTTTTTATCCCGTTAGCACACCGAAAAAAATCGCAAAATCCATCGCATTTTATCCTGCCTCGCCTTGACACCAAAGCCACCGAATGATACAATATCTAAAAATACGGAGAATTCGGCTTTTCGCATTTTCGGTAGTGTTTTTTGTGTGTTTTATCCGGATATGTCCTGCTGAAGAAAGCAGGATATTTTACTGTTTCCACTAGGAGGTTACTATGGTGCTGTTCCCCGAACTGAACGTTTACAATAACGGCAATTTCAATAAGGTTTCCCGTTATTTCAACGGCACTACTGTTTGCGCTGACATGCCCAATGGCAGTGCTGCTGTTTCCATTTCCAATGAATATGAATATTTCCTTTTTCCTGGTTTCGTAGATGTACACGTTCATCTGCGTGAACCGGGATTTTCTTATAAAGAGACCGTGGCAACCGGCACTCTGGCTGCAGCTCATGGCGGCTACACCGCTGTCTGCTCCATGCCCAATCTGAAGCCCACCCCTGACTCTCTGGAAAATCTTGCTCCCCAGCTGGAAGCCATCAAGAAGGATGCGCTGATCCATGTGTATCCTTACGGTACCATCACCGTTGGCGAAATGGGCGAAAAGCTGGCTGATCTGGAAGCCATCGCGCCTTATGTCTGCGCCTTTTCCGATGACGGACGCGGCGTGCAGGATGAAGAAATGATGCGCAGCGCCATGGTGGAAGCCAAGAAGCTTGGCAAAATGATCGTAGCACACTGCGAAGTAAACGACCTCCTTTTCGGCGGTTATATCCATGACGGTGTTTATGCCGCAGCCCACGGCCACGCTGGCATCTCCTCTGAAAGCGAATGGCGCCAGATCGAGCGCGACATCCGCCTTGCCAAGGAAACCGGCTGTGCTTACCACGTGTGCCACATCTCCACCAAAGAATCTGTAGACCTTATCCGCAAGGCTAAGGCTGAAGGCGTGGATATCACCTGCGAGACCGGTCCCCACTACCTGATCCTCTGCGATGAAGATCTGCAGGAAGACGGCCGCTTCAAGATGAATCCCCCCCTGCGCTCCAAGGAAGACCGTGCCGCACTGATCGAAGGTATTCTGGATGGCACCATCGACATGATCATCACCGACCACGCGCCCCATTCCGCTGAGGAAAAAAGCCGCGGTCTTGCCAAGAGCCCCTTCGGCATCGTAGGCCTTGAAACCTGCTTTGCTATGCTCTATACCTATCTCGTAAAGCCCGGTGTGCTGACGCTGGAAAAGCTGGTGGACCTCATGGCTATTGCTCCTGCAAAGCGCTTTGGTCTGTCCCTCTCCGAAGATGACTACACCGTTTTCCGTCTGGGCAAAGAATCCATCGTTGACCCCGAAAGCTTCCTTTCCATGGGTAAGGCTACCCCCTTCACCGGCTGGAAGAGCGAAGCAGATTGCCTGCTTACCGTGTGCGGCGGCAAGGCCGTGTATGTGGCAGACGAACTGAAGTAACAAAGGGAGAAGATACACATGAGAAAAGAAACCGTTCTTACCGTGGCAAGCAACCGCGGCGTGGCACGGGGCACTTTTGAAATGGTGCTCACGGGGGATGTTTCCTCCATCACCGCCCCCGGTCAGTTTGTGAATATCGCGCTGGACGGCCGCTTCCTGCGCCGCCCCATTTCCGTGTGCGATGTGAACGAAAACAGCCTCACCATCGTTTATAAAGTACAGGGCCAGGGCACCGAGGAAATGAGTCATTTCCTCCCCGGCAAGGAACTCAATGTTCTCAGCGGCCTTGGCAATGGCTTTGACACTTCCAAAAGCGGCGACGCTCCCCTGCTCATCGGCGGCGGCGTTGGCGCAGCTCCCATGTTCTATCTGGCCCGCTGCCTTGTAAAGGAAGGCAAGAAAGTCAATGTGATCCTGGGCTTCAACACCGAAGACGAAATTTACTACGCTGAAAACTTCGCCGCTCTCGGCGCAAACGTTCACATCACCACGGTGGACGGCAGCCGCGGCACCAAGGGCTTCGTTACCGATGCCATTGCCGAATGCGGTGAATGCTCCTATATCTACACCTGCGGTCCCGAACCTATGCTGCGGGCTGTATACAATGCCAGCGAGCTGACCGGTCAGTTCAGCTTTGAAGAGCGCATGGGCTGCGGCTTCGGCGCCTGCATGGGCTGCACCTGTGAAACCCTCTATGGCGCTAAGCGCATCTGCCGGGATGGTCCCGTTCTTGTAAAGGAGGAAATCAAATGGCCGACACGAAAGTAACTCTTTGCGGTATCACCATGGATAACCCTGTGATCCCCGCCAGCGGCACCTTTGGCTTTGGCTATGAATTTACCGAATGGTATGATATCAACTGCCTGGGCACCTTCTCCTTTAAGGGTACCACCAAGGATCCCCGCTTCGGCAACCCCACCCCCCGCATTGCTGAATGCCCTGCAGGCATGCTGAACTCCGTGGGTCTGCAGAACCCCGGTGTGGAAGCTGTTATCAAAGAAGAACTTCCCAAGCTGAAGGAA
>JAZQUM010000037.1:0-10199 GCA_045631305.1 Oscillospiraceae bacterium
GAATGCCTCCCAGAAAGAGCAGCTCCTGGCCTTCCTCTATGAAAATCTCATGCATCGCGAAGGTGACATTCGCCGTCAGGCGGCCACCATCATGGGTGAGACCATCGCCACCTTCCACGCAGGCTATGTGAAGGAAGTGCCTGCTCACCACCATAGCGACCCCAAGGAGATGACGGATCTGCGCCTTGCAGAATACTACATCTCCCACATTCTCTATCCCGATCATAAGATCATTTCCTATCACCGCCGCTGGCTCCATTACACGCTGAAAACCGTGCTGGAATCCCTTTTGAAGCGCTGCGATGAAAGCCACCGGAAGGAATTTACCGCTATCTTCCTGCGCTTCTTCCGCCTCAAAGAGGGCATGGATGATGACACCCTTTTCACCTTGCTGGATACGGCCACCTCTATGCCTTTGACAGGCTGCGATGAAAAGGATCTGAAGCGCTTGCTGGCCTTTGCCGCCGCTGCCGCTGAGAGAAAGAGCCTTGCCGTTCGCGGCGCTGTGCTCTCCCTTTTGGAAGTGCTGCTGAGCAAGGATTGCGTGAAAGATGCTGCCCGCCGCGCCCTGAAAGACCTTATGGTGGAAGATCACCGCGCCCTTGCCGTCCACCGTGCTGCGCTGCTCTCTGCCAAGGCAGGGGAAGAGGAACTGCGCAAGTTGCGGGATGATGAGATCTCCGCTATCTTCCTGGAAAACCTGAAATCCGCCACCCCCTGGATGGTGAAAAAGCACAACATCGCCCTTTTGCAGATGGCAGCTGCCAACAGCTCTGCCTCTCAGGCGCTGCATATCGCCACCCATCTTTCTAATCTCCTGATGGTCAGCGAACAGGTGACCATCCGCCGCACGGCGGGTGCCGTGCTGCTGCGTATTGCGCCCCACCTGTATGTGGACCAGCGCAACGAAATCGCTGTGGAATTGACCCGCGGCCTTGAAACGGGGCAGCAGGAATATGCCAAGTATATCCCCGGCTACCTTGGCCGCTTCTACCTTTATCTCTCTCCCTCGCTGCTGGATGAGGCGCTGAGCCAGCTCAACACCTCTCTTTCCAGTGCCAATACCGCCATCGTTTCCGCAGCCCTTTCCACCGTGGGCGTGCTGTATGAAAATTACGGCAGCTACCGCGGCAGATTCGGCGAAAGCGAAGAAAGCTACCGCGACCGTCAGAGCCGCATTCTGGGCATGCTGCTCAAGGGCCTTGCCGGCTTCCGTGACGAGGTGCGCCGGGAAGCGCTGCAGGTTATGGGCGAGCGGGTCTTTGGCTCCAAGGTCCTCTCCCGGGAGGAAAAGCGCCGCGCCTTTGCCCTTTGTGCAAAGAAGATGCTCTTCCTGATGGAAGAAACCGGCGACAGCGACATGACCTTCTTCTACCGCGCTGCCACCATGGGCCAGATCTACCGCTTTATCACCGTGGAGCAGCAGCTCCATGGAGGCTTCGAATTTGAAGAGCGGCAGAAGGTGGCCTTCTTCCCCGGTACCTTCGACCCCTTCACCCTTTCCCACAAGGGCATCGTGCGGATGATCCGCGACCTTGGCTTTGAGGTGATGCTCTCCATTGACGAATTCAGCTGGTCCAAAAAGACCCAGCCTCACCGTGTGCGCCGCCGTCTTGCCACCACTTCCGTGGCAGACGAGTTCAACGTGCATGTTTTCCCCGAGAATTTCCCTGTGAATCTCACCAACGCCTCTGACCTGAAGGCCCTTCGGGATGCCTTTGGCGACAAGGAACTTTATATCGTGGTGGGCAGCGACGTGGTGCAGGGGGCTTCGGCTTACCGCGGCGAACCCACAGAAAATTCCATCCACTCCTTCCACCATGTGGTGTTCCGCCGCGGGAACGAAAAAGCGGCAGACACCTCCTGCATTCAGGGCGAGGTGGTGGAACTGCGACTGCCGGACCATCTGGAAGATATTTCTTCCACCCGCATCCGTGATGCTATCGATGCCAACCGTGACATTTCCAACCTCATCGACCCCGTGGCGCAGGAATATATCTACCGCCACAGTCTCTATCTCCGCGAGCCTTTGAATAAGCCCGTGCTGCAGGCAGAAGAGCTGCTCTTCCACACCTGTGCCACGCTGAGTGAATCCCAGCGCAACATGCTGCGCAAGGGGCTCCTCTCCCGCTGGGGTGAAGCAGATGCCTTTTTGCAGGCCGTGCAGGAGCATAAGGACACCGTTATCATGCTGCGGCGTGAAAAGACGGGGGAAGTTATGGGCCTTGTAAGCTACAGCTGCCTTTCTTCCCATCAGTTGCTGGATCGTCTTGGTGACACCCGTCTCTCCTCTTACGTTCGTGACCGCAGCGGCGGCAAGGCCGTTGCCATTTCGGGCGTGTATGTGCCTAAGGGACCCCATCAGGCAGAGCTGAGCCAGTATCTTCTCACTGAAGCGCTGGTCACCGCGCTGCGTGAGGAATACACCTACGCTTTCTATTCCCCCTTCTCTCTGCAGGTGCCCCCCTATGTGCGCTCCGTGCTGAATCTGCAGGGCTTTGTCAGCGCGCCTCCCGTTCCCGGCTGCAAGGATCTTCTGGTGGTGGATATGCGCCGCCCCATTATCCTGACCCGCAATATGGATACGGTGATCAAGGCGCCCCTTTCCGAAAATCCCCGGGTGCGTGCGGTGCTGCTGCAGGCTCACCAGCGCTTGCAGAAGACTCTCACCATGTTCTATCCCGGGCATCTGGTGCTCTCCATCTCTGCAACGCTGCTCCACCGCCGCCTTGTTGGCCGCGTGGCTGCCATCAACGGCGTGCCCTCCGTCCCCGTAACGCCCCGCACCCTTGGTAGCAAGATCTGCGTGCCTTACGGAAAGATCCTTCGCTCTGCCGCCATGCCCAATACCGTTACCAAAACGCTGCATACCGACAAGGTTTACGAGCCTGACCTTTCCTCTTATACCATCGATGCCTATCCCGGCTACTCCACGCTGGAAAATCAGGTGAAGGCGCTGCGCTCCTTTGACCGCCCCGCCATTCTGGTAGACGATATGCTCCACGACGGTAAGCGCCTTAAGCGCATCATTCCTCTCATGGAAAAAGAAGGCGCCAAGGTGGATACGGTGCTGGTAGGCTATCTGACGGGCCTTGGCCGCGACACTGCGCAGGAACTGGGCTGCAACACAGAGTGTGTGTATTATCTGCCCAATCTCCGCATGCGTTTCGTGGAATCCACCCTTTATCCCTTCATCGGCGGTGACTCTGTGCGCCGCGTGGAAAATGACGGTGTGTTCCACCCCGCCATCAACCGCATCTTCCCTTACGCCGTGCCCGACTATCCCGAAAACTGCGCAGACGGGTCTGCTTTTGCCCTGTCTCAGTGCTGCCTTGAAAACGCGCGGGATATTCTCATGGTGCTGGAGGCAGAATACTGCATGGCCTTCTCCCGTAACCTGACGCTGGAGCGTCTGGGTGAAGTCATCATCTCCCCCCTCTTCCCCGACAAGGGAAGCACCGTTTCCTACGAGGCAGGCCGCTGCGCATCCGCTTACGTGGAAAACGATCTGGAGATGCTGCTGCGCATGCATTCCAATTCCATCAAAGTCGTCTTCGGAGGCTAATATGTTTTATTATCAGCATCAGGGGCGCTGTCTCTGCTCTTTTGAGGCGGATCTGCCCTTTGAAAAGAAAGAAACCTGTGGCGAAGGAGAGGTTATTTTCCTCTTCCGCCGCGCGCCGCTTGCAGGCCGCGACTCCTTCGCTGTGACCGACTGCGGCCTTTTTACCGCAGAAGAAGGCCCTGAGACCCTGACTCCCACCGCACCTATCGCGGTGGACGGTGACCTTGCCAAAGCCGTCAGCGAGGGCCGCGTCCGCGCCGTGAACTTTTCCCACCCCCGCTGGGAAGAGCTGATGGACGCCATGCCTATGGGCAAAAAGCGGGTGCATATCCTTGCCTTGGGTGACGTGGGCAGCACCATGCTCACCGCGCTGCGCCTTCTGGGTGAGGATGTCATCTCCACCATCGGCATTTGCGACGTGCGTGAGGAAGTCACCGCCCGCTGGGAGTTTGAAATGGAGCAGGTGGCATACCCCTGGGAATATGACCGCCTTCCCAAAGTGGAAGTGGTGGCACAGGATGACCTCTTTTCCTGTGACGTGTTCCTCTTCTGCGCTTCCCGCTTTGTGCCCGACACCGCGGTAAAAAGCGGGGATGTGCGCATGGCCCAGTATGAGCTGAACCGTGAGCTGGTGGCTATGTATGCCAAGAAAGCCCGCGAAGCCAATTATAAAGGCCTTTTCTGCGTGGTCAGCGACCCTGTGGACCAGCTTTGCCGCGCGGCGCTTGTGGCATCCAACAAGAACGAAAATGGCGAAATGGACTTCATGGGTCTTTTCACCCGTCAGGTCCGCGGCTTCGGCCTTGGGGTGATGAATGCCCGCGCCGCATACTATGCCAAGCGGGATGAACGTTTCAGTGCCTTTTTGACCGAGGGCCGCGCTTACGGACCCCACGGTCAGGGGCTCATCATCGCAAACTCTATTGCGCATTATGATAACGCTCTGAGCCTTGAGCTTACCGACCTTACCCAGAATGCCAACCTTGCCATGCGCCGCCTTGGCTTCAAACCCTATGTGGCGCCCGCCCTTTCCTCCGCTGCCATTTCCGTGGTGCTGCTGCTGAAGGGCGAGTGGCATTGCTCCAGCACCTATCTTGGGGGCATTTTCATGGGCGGCAAAAACCGCTTCGGCGGGGAGATCGAAATCGAACGATTGGAGCTGCCCGCAGAACTTATGGGCCGCATCCGCGAGACCATGGCCTATCTTGCCACCATCGAACCCTAAAAGAAAGGAGGCGCTTTCATGGCCTTTACCGTGATCCTGCCTGAAAACGAAATGAGCGGCGCGCTGCAGAGCGAGCTTCAGACGGCCCTTCAGGGCATGGACTATACCGTGCAGAACCATATCCGCGGCGTCAAGGGCAAGCTGCTTTTTGCTCTTGCGCTGGATGAGTGCGGCTGCAACGATAATTATTACTTCATGCTGCGTGAGATCCGCAAAGATAAAAAGTCTCTTTATGGCTGCACGGCAGGTATCATCGTCACCAGCTGCTGCGAGTTTTACACCAAGGCTTCCGCTCGCGTGCTGGTGGGTAGTGCCAATGCCTCCGGCTGCGCCTTTATCGGTCGGCCTCTGGTGGAGGGCACAGGCTCTCTTCGAAATTTCCACACCCAGGCCAAGGTGCAGGGCACCGATGTGAAGGGCGCTTACCGCGCCGCTATCCGGGATCTTGCTGAGCGTCTGGAAGCATGGCAGGGCCCGCCTCCCATCCGCAAGATCGTGGCGGTCCACGCCTCTTTGCGGGAAACTTCCAACACCCTTTCTCTGTGGAGCCTTGTAAAGCGGCATCTCCATTCTGCTGAGATCCGGGAATTTTCTCTGGTGGACGGCGGCAACATTGCCGACTGCAGCGGCTGCAGCTACACCGCCTGCATGCACTTTGGGCAAAAGGGCAGCTGCCTCCACGGCGGCGACGTGGTGGTAAAGGATATTTTCCCTGCCCTTCGCGAAGCCGACGCGCTGGTGATGCTCTGCGCCAATTATAACGACACCCTTTCCGCTAACCTCACCGCTTTTATTAACCGCCTTACGGTTCTCTTCCGTCAGGCACGATTCTACGATAAGCAGCTTTTCGGCATTGTGGTATCCGGCTATTCGGGCGGCGATTTGCTGGCCCGCCAGCTGATTTCCGCGCTGAACATGAATAAGAGCTTCTTCCTCCCGCCCTATTTCGACATTCTGGAAACGGCCAACGAGGCGGGCAGCCTCTTGCAGATGGAAGGCATCGAAGAGCGAGCCGAAGCCTTCGCCCGCCGCATGCTGGGAAGAGAATAAAAAAGAAAGAAAAAAGCACCCCGCGGCGAACGCGGAGTGCTTTTCTTTTTTAAAATTAGAATGCTACTTTCATAAACAGGGCCACGCAGCTGAGGATCAGTGCGCAGGGCACATAGAGATAGCGGCCTGCTGCAAGCCACAGCTTGCCGTGGGGGCGTTCCGTGCCGCAGTTGATCTCGCTGAGGAGATCGTCCTTGCGCATCATGTAGAACCAGCTGACAGCGCCCAGGGTTGCGCCGATGGGGATGATGTAAATGGAGACGATGTCCATCCAGGGGCCCCACTTGTGGATGGGTTCCATATTGATGCCCACACCAAGGCACACCACGCCAAGGATCACGAGGGATGCGCCGCGGCTGAGCTTGGGGAAGCGGTGCTGCAGAGATTCTGCCACAGCTTCAAACATGTTCTGCAAAGAGCTGACGCCTGCAAAGACCATGGCGGTGTAGAGAATGATGGCGAAAATGCCGCCGAAGGGAATATCCTGCAGAATACGGGGAAGGGTCACGAAAAGGAGAGAGGGACCTGCACCCACGTCCAGATCGTATGCAAAGCAGGCGGGGATGATGACGAGAGCGGCAACCATGGCGGCGATGGTATCGAAAATGGCGGTGCGGACAGCAACGTGCACCACGTCTTCGTCCTTACCCAGATACGCGCCGTACACGATCATGCCGCTGCCGGTGACGGACAGGGAGAAGAAGGCCTGACCCATGGCCCAGATCCACACCATGGGATCTTTCAGCGCTTCCCAGCGGGGGGTGAACATGAAAATGTAGCCTTCCAGAGAGCCGGGGAGGAAAGCAACGCGGATAGCCAGCACGGCGAAGATGATGAAGAACACAGGCATCATCACCTTGTTGCTCTTTTCAATGCTCTTGGCGCCCAGAAGCAGCGTCAGCAGCGTGCCCACCACAATGATCACATGGAAGGGAATGACGGAATAGTCGTTGCCGCTGAAGGAAGCAAACCAGCCTTCGGTATCCACCTTCATAAGTTCACCCGTGACGGAATTGAAGAAAGCCTTGAGCACGTAAGAAATGATCACGGCATAGCCGATAGCGATGCACATGGAGCCTGCCAGAGGCAGCGTGCCCAGAAGACCACCGGCTTTACCCAGCTTCTGGCTGCGGCTTTCCCAGGCCATGCGGTAAGCGCCCAAAGTGCCGGTTTTGGCTCTGCGGCCTGCGGCATATTCTGCGCTGAGACCCACCACAGAAAAGAGGGCTACGAAAATAAGATAAGCCACCAAAAATGCGCCGCCGCCGTAAGCACCCATTTTTGCGGGGAAGCCCCACACGTTGGCCATGCCTACTGCGCTGCCGACTGCCGCAAGGATAAAGCCCCAGCGGGTGGCAAATTTCACCTGCTTTGTTTCTTTCATCATCTCTTCCTCAACATTCACACATACTCGAAATTATCACACTTTAAAGCGAGACATTGAAGATAGCATACCCGAAAGGGCGGGTTTTGTCAAGGCAGAAAAAAGCACCCCGCGGCAAACGCGGAGTGCTTTTCTTTTTTTACAGCTGGCGCAGCAGGCGCACGTAGAATTCTGCGGTTTTTACCATGGTCTCGATGAGAACTCTTTCATCGTGGCCGTGGATCATGCCGCGCTCTTCCTTGGAGAGCTTCATGGCGCAGAAGCGATACACATGGTCGCTGATGCGGCAGTAGTGGCGGGAGTCGGAGCAGGCCATCATGAGATAGGGAGAGACGATGGCTTCCGTCCAGGTCTGGGCGATAGCGCGCTTGAGAATGTCCCAGGCTTCGCCGGAAGTTTCGGAGCAGGGGGAAGGTTCGGTGCCGCTGACAAAGCGGATGTCAATCTCATCGTTATGGATGGTCTTTTTCAAACGCTCCATAACGGTTTCGTTGGATTCACCGGGAAGCACGCGGGTGTTGATGCCAAAGCTTGCCTTGGCAGGCAGCACGTTGTAGGCATCGCTGCCCTGGGCGCGGGTGAGAGCCACGGTGGTGCGCATGAGGGCGTTGAGCTCGCCGCCGGAAGCCTTGCAGATCATATCCAGCACGCCCTTGAAGCACCAGAGATTGGCGAAGATCAGGCGGTACAGGAAGGTGGAGTGGCGGCCCAGAGTATCAAACATTTCAGCCGCAGGCTTGGTGAGGCGGCTGGGGAAGGGCTTCTTTTCGATGTTCACAATGGCCCGTGCCAGCTTACCCAGAGACTGGCGGGTAGGAGGCGTGGATGCGTGGCCGGGCTTGGCTTCGAGAATGAAATCGTAGTTGAGCCCGCCCTTTTCGGCAATGCCCACCACGGCGCACTCGCGCTTGACACCGGGGAACACGTTTTCCACTACGGCGCCGCCTTCATCCACCACGATGGCGGGGCGGATGCCGTGCTCTTCCAGATAATCCACGATGGCGGGGCAGGAGTTGCCGTCCACCTCTTCGTCGCCGGAGAAGGAGAGATAGAGGTCGTTTGCAGGTACGAAGCCGTCGGAAAGCATCTTTTCCAGCGCTTCCATCAAGCCGCAGAGGGTGCCCTTGGTATCCAGCGTGCCGCGGCCCCAGATGCAGCCGTCCTTCACAAGGCCGTCAAAGGCGGGTACGGTCCACATTTCTTCCACCACGGGAACCACATCGTAATGGGCCATGCAGACGGAGGCCTTCTCGCTGCTCTTGCCGGGAATGTGATAGAGCACGCCGGTTTCTCCGCAGCGGGTGAGGGTGGCAGTTTTGTGGATGAGGGGATAGCGGTCTTTCAAAAGATCGCGGAACTTCTTGAATTCGTTTTTGTCTACCAGGTCTTCATAGCGGTTGGAAACGGTCTTGCAGCGGATCATCTGCTGCATGCTTTCCACAATGCGGTCATGATCCAGGTCGATGGGGTCTTCTTCAAACTTTTCTTCTGCTGCGGGCTTGAAAGCGGCAGCGCGAAGGAGAAGCACCGCAAGAAAAATAACGAGAAAAGCGGGGATCAAAAGCCAAAGCATCAGATCCACCCCTTATTGTACATGATGCGGCCTGCGCCAAGAGCTACCAGCACGCCAACGGGCACCAGCACGCCAACGGAGGAGGCAAGGGAGGGGACAGCGGTGAAGAGCACCACCATGAAAATAAGAGGTACCAGAGCCAGCTTCCAGTTCTTGCTGACGTAAACCACTGCCAGGCCGCCGAAGAGGGAGGGCAGGATGTTATCGAAAGCGGGTTTGAGAGTGGGGGAATTCAGGATGGGAGCAATAGCGGTCAGCAGGCACACACCCAGCGCCAGCACGATGGTGGTAACGATGGCGGAGGTGGCGATGGCGATGGTGGAGATGATCTCGCCTTCTTCGGTGTTAGCCTTTACGTCTGCATTTTCCATAGCAGTGAGGGCGCTGGGAGCCTTCAGGCTGGTGAGGTTACCGGTAACGAAAGCGAGATAAGTGCCGGCGGTACCCAGCATGGGGGTGTAGGTGATAACTTCGATGACGCCGACAGTCCAGTAAATGGGAGCAACGCCCAGAAGACCTTTCAGCACAGCGGTGAGAGAGGGCCACGCGTCATAACGCACGCAGATGGCAACGGGAACCATGAGAATAACGACCACGGCAGTCCATACCCAGATCTTGCCAAGGCGGTCTGTATTTTTCATATAATCGCTCATACTATAGACCTCCTTATCAAGTCAAAATGGGGGTGATGACAACGGCGAAGATCATGGCGCCAACCATGCTGATAGCCATTGCGTAAGTTTCCAGCCATGTCATGCGGCACTTCTTGATGAGAAGACCGCAAAGAGCCATGAGGAGAGCGGAGAAGAGCAGCACGAAAATGGGAATGAAGCCCTGAATGCCGCTGCGGACATCAGCAAATACCATGCCCAGGAAGGCGGAGATCATACCAAGGAACATAGCGGTGAGGAAGATGTCGCCCCAGCGGCTGTCCTTATTCTTGATCTTCAGCATGCCGCCGTTGATCTTCTTCATCAGCAGAGGGGGCAGGCAGATGCTGGGGAGGATACCGATGGTCATAACCCATGCGATGGCGGTAAATACCTTGGGGTCGGTGATCATTTCGGAAAGGGAGATGCCCAGCGCATTTGCGGTGGAGGTGGCTGCGGGCAGCTCATAGGTGATGGCGCCGATGACGCTCAGGCGGATCCAGGGCAGCGGAATGCCCAAAAACTTAGCCAGGGTGATGATGCCCACCAAAAAGGAAATAGCAGGGGCAATGGTGAAGACCGAAGTGGACACGATGGTCTTCTTCAAAGTGGCAGTCGAGATGCCCAGCTGTTTGCCACGGCGATAGGCCCGTATCAGAAAGAAAACGGACTGAGCCAGAACAAACAGGATGACACCAAGGGCCACAATATATAAAAATGTACTGTTGGTGTTAAACTCCATAATGAGTTCC
>JAZQUM010000038.1:0-3707 GCA_045631305.1 Oscillospiraceae bacterium
TTCATCCCCGATGTCAGGGACGAAAGGAAACCTTCCGCGGTACCACCCGTGATTCACACCGATTTTTCGGTGTGCGCTTTTGGCCTTCTAACGGAGGCGACCCGTCCGCACATTTCCTTGCGGAAGCTCCCGGGCGAACAAAACGACACATACCGGATCGGCTTTCAGCCGCTGACCGACCCTCTCTGCTGCATGCAAACTCGTTTATTTTCCCGCTCAACGCTCATACATCACATTTATACCATAGAAATATGTCGATTGCAAGAGGGAATTGTTTTGCGGCAAAAGAAGGTGTTTTCCGCAAAAGACGATTGCAACAAAAGGGGGAGGATTTTATAATAGTATGGAAAGAAAAAAACGCACAGGAGGAACCGCGTATGAAATGGGCCACAGCTGCACAGATGAAAACCATTGACGAAACGGCTATCCATATGTTTCATATCCCCTCTCTTACTTTGATGGAGCGGGCTGCAGAAGGACTTGCCGCAGAGGTGCGGGAAGTTTCGCCTGCAGGAGGAAAGGTAGCGGTGCTTTGCGGCAGCGGCAATAACGGCGGCGACGGGCTTGCCTGCGGGCGCATTCTTGCAAAAGATGGTTTCAAGGTGCGTGTATTTCTGGTGGGCAGCCGTGAGAGCATGACGACGGATAGCCGCGCCAATGAAGCGCGTCTTGCGGAAGCAGCACTGGAACTGGAAGATTTTTCCAGCCTTACTTCTGTGGATGAAGAATGGATACTGACAGCGGATGCGGTAGTGGATGCCGTTTTCGGTGTGGGACTCAACCGCATGATTGAAAAGGAAAACTATCTTCGTGCCATTGCGCTGGTAAATGCTTCCGGTGGGGTAAAAATTGCGGCAGATATTGCCAGCGGCATCAATGCCGATACCGGTGAGATCATGGGCGCTGCGGTAAAAGCTGACAGGACTATCACCTTTACAGCACTGAAGCGTGGGAACATTGCGAAGTTTGGCGCAGAGTACAGTGGCCGCGTAAAGGTGTGGGGTATCGGCATCGGTGAGGAGATCATCCGAAAGGCTTTGGGAGAAGACGATATGATGGAATTGACTGCAGAGCGGGTGAAAAACTATCTGCCGCCCCGCAAAAAAGACGGACATAAAGGTACCTTCGGCAAGGTATATGTACTGGGTGGCTGTGTGGGTTTCACAGGGGCACCTGTGCTTGCCTCCAAGGGTGCGCTGCGTATGGGCAGCGGTCTTGTGTATGTGGGTGTTCCCAAGGAGATCTACCCCATTGTTGCTGTGAAAAGTGAAGAGGCTATGCCGTATCCTCTGGTGGATGAAAACGGTAAGGTTTCTGCCTGCGCGCTGAAGGAGATTTTCCGCGTGAGCGATAAGTGCGACGCGGTGCTTGTTGGCTGCGGTCTTGGCAGAAGCTGCGGTGTGGATGAAACGGTCTGGGAAGTGCTGCGCCACACAGAAAATCCTGTGGTGCTGGATGCTGACGGCATAAATGCCATGAAAGGGCATATGGATATCCTGCAGGAGCGGAAGGGCCGTGTTACTGTGGTCACGCCGCACGATATGGAATTCCGCCGTATGGGCGGTGATCCTTCTAAAGACCGCGTTGAGGCGGCAAAGGCATTTGCTGCGGCAAACGGGTGTGTTCTGGTGCTGAAGGGGCACCGTACCGTGGTGGCGGCTCCTGACGGCCGTGTAGCGGTGAATACCACAGGCAACAGCGGCATGGCAACGGGCGGCAGCGGCGATGTGCTGGGCGGAATGATCCTTTCCTTGCTGGGTCAGGGTGCGGATGCCTTTGAGGCAGCAGCGCTTGCAGTCTGGCTCCACGGAAAGGCAGGAGACCTGGCGGCAGAGGAAAAGACCGAGTACGGTATGTTGCCCGGAGATATGGTAGAACTTATTCCTGCAAGTATAAAAGCTTTACAGTAAAGGGGAGGAACAGGTGCGGAAAAAGGCATTTCCTGCACTGATGATAAGCCTGAGTTTGCTGCTTTCTGCCTGCGGAAAAAACGGCGCGGACACGGCGCAGCAGATCCGGGAACACTATAGCGCCATGGAATCGGCGCGGGTAACGGCGCAGATGGATTTTACCTATCAGGATCAGCTTCGCTCGTATACGCTTTGCTGCAGCGGCGGCGAAGGAAAATACGAAGTGGAGGTCCTTGCCCCCCAGCATCTCGCAGGAATCTGCGCTGTATTTGATAGTGGGAAACGAACCCTTGTTTTTGAAGATCTTTGTCTGGATGCGGGCGTGGTGAGCCGAGAGAAGATATCCCCGGCTGCGGTGCTGCCGCAGCTGATGGCGGCGCTGCAGACGGGTTATATTTTTGAAACTGCGGTGCAGCAGCGAAACGGAGCGGAATGTATTTATGCCGGCATCGACACCACAGGAGAAATGGGAAAAATCGTTTATTCCGTGTGGTTTTCTCAAGAGGAACTTGCTCCGCTGTATGCCGAGGTGTGGGTGGAAGATAAAAATATTTTCACCCTGGAGTTTACGGAATTTGAATTTAATGCTATACTAAAATAGATATGCATGAACACACGCCTGCCGTTGCGGCGCATATACTGCATGGGGAGGGAAATGTTTTTCCTGAGCCCCTAAGTATAAATCCCGTGCCGGTGTGGGAGAATGATAGTGGCCATTCCAAAGAGACTTTGGCGGTGGTACTACTTCCGGCGGAGTGTGATTTTTGTGGATACCAACGTGAAACGCGGCGATATTTTTTATGCCGATCTCAGTCCCGTGGTAGGCAGTGAGCAGGGCGGTGTGCGCCCGGTGCTCATCGTGCAGAATGACACGGGGAACAAATATAGCCCTACTGTGATCGCAGCAGCGATTACATCCCAAATGAATAAAGCGAAAATGCCAACTCACATTGAACTTCCGGCAGCTTCTTCAGGGCTTACCCGTAATTCTGTGGTGCTGTTGGAGCAGATCCGCACGTTGGATAAGCGCCGCTTGCGGGAGTATCTGGGGCGGATCGATGAGAGACTGATGGCAGAGATCGACGGAGCCATTGCGGTGAGTTTCGGGCTGGGGCAGGATCGGTTTGTGTAAAGATGCTAAAGAGAAAACGCACTCATCACAGGAAAGATTCTTGTGATGAGTGTTTCCAAGCGAGGAGGATACTTCATGAAAAAGAAAAACGGAATGGCAACGCGGTTTGTGAGCATGCTTATCATCTGCCTTACGCTGACGGCTTTTGTGGCAGCGGCAGCAGGTGCGGGTACTTCCGGGGACCCGCTGGTAACGCTGAGCTATCTAAATAATACATATTATAATACCATCATGAAGGATGTGGATGGTAAGGTTGCTGAGCGCAATGCTGCCTTGGAAAGCAAGATCGAAAATCTGGTTAAGAACTCCTCTACCGGTGGGGAGGCCAGCGTATTCACTGTTGTGACCCTGAGCCGTAATCAGGTGCTGACGGGAGACATTGGCTGCGAGGTAATGCTCCGGGTGGGCACAGCAAGCTGTGTCAGCGCTTCGGCTCCCGGCTTGATCGATACTACCGGCGGTGGATCTATCAATGGTGGTACGGCACTTACCAAGAATCACCTTTATATGATGACGATTGAAGATCGCGGCGTAAAGGCCACGGCTGATACGGTAAAGCTCTTGGTTCGCGGTAGTTATTCTATCAGCTAATTGCATACAAAAAAGCGTCTGCGCATAAACTTGCGCAGACGTTTTTTTGAGGTGAAGTCGGGTCGTAGCCATGT
>JAZQUM010000039.1:0-2030 GCA_045631305.1 Oscillospiraceae bacterium
AGGCGGGTACGGGTGGAGGGTTCATAGAAGAGGGTAGCCAGCTGCTTATGACGGCAGCATTCGTTGTACTTATCGGGGTTTGCGATGATGTCCTGTGCAACAGCGATCATCTCGTCGATCTCCTGCGTGGAGAGTTCTACAATATCAGTCAGACTTCTCATGCTTTTTCTCCTATCCAGCTTTCATCAGAGGGGTTGGCGCGGAAGGCCAGCAGACGAGCGATGTCGCTTTCTGCGATGTAGCCTTCTTCGGCTGCGACCTTGGCAATGGTGTCAAAGTCACAAAGGGAAATATTCTTCACATTGGCAGCGGCCAGACGGTCGATGCCCTTCTGAAGACCATAGGTAAAGATGCTGACGATGCCCAGCACTTCAGCGCCGGCTTCACGCAGCACGTTGACCACTTCGATAACGCTGCCGCCGGTGGAGATCAGGTCTTCCACTACGACGACCTTCTGGCCTGCTTCCAGCTTGCCTTCGATCTGGTTCTGGCGGCCGTGGTCCTTGTTGCCGGAGCGAACATAGCCCATGGGAAGGCCAAGCAGATGGCCGGTGATAGCAGCGTGTGCAATACCTGCGGTGCTGGTACCCATGAGAACTTCTGCTTCGGGATAGTTTGCGCGGATGAGTTCGGCAAGGCCTTCTTCTACGTCGGTACGAACCTTGACATCGGTAAGAGTCAGACGGTTGTCGCAGTAGATGGGGCTCTTGATGCCGCTTGCCCAGGTGAAGGGCTCATTCGGCCGGAAGAACACGGCGCGAATGGAGAGAAGATCTTTTGCGATCAGTTCTTTGCGTTCCATTCTTTTTCTCCTTTATTATCCAACAAAATCTTTCACACAGGTAAAGTAGGCTGCCACGGGATCTTCCGCAGCGGTGATGGGACGGCCAACTACGATGTAGTCAGAGCCGATCTCACGAGCCTTGGCGGGGGTGGTGATGCGGGCCTGATCGCCTACATCGCCGCCTGCAAAGCGGATGCCGGGGGTAACGGTCATGAACTTTTCGCCGCAAACGGAGTGAACAGCACCTGCTTCCAGGGGGGAGCAGACAACACCGTCCAGGCCTGCGTCACAGGCGTGCTTGGCATAGTGCATAACGGTTTCGGCAATGGGCTTGGTGATGAGGAGCTCATTCTGCATGCGCTCTTCGGTGGTGGAGGTCAGCTGGGTGACAGCGATGAGCAGGGGGCGGGTCCCGTCAGCACGGGTGAGACCTTCCAGTGCGGCTTCCATCATAGCGCGGGTGCCGGCTGCGTGGAGGTTGCACATATTTACATCCAGTTCGGAGAGGACCTTCATGGCCTTCTTCACGGTGGTGGGGATGTCATGGAGCTTCAGATCCAGGAAGATCTGATGGCCGCGTTCGCGGATGTCGCGCACGATCTGGGGACCTTCTGCATAGAAGAGTTCCATGCCGATCTTAACGAAGGGCTTTACAGATTCAAAACGATCCAGGAATTCCAGAGTGTCCTTCTTAGACGCGAAGTCACAAGCGATAATAACGTCTTTTCCCATTAGTGGGCACCTCCTATAATATCTTCCAGTTTTTCAATACCGTACTGAGCCATAACTGCGGGGAGATCATCGATGATGCGGCGGCAAGCATAGGGATCCTTCAGGTTGGCTGCGCCTACTTCAACGGCGGTGGCGCCTGCCAGCATCATTTCGATCACATCGCGGGCGGTTTCCACGCCGCCAAGACCCACCACGGGGATCTTCACTGCCTTGGAGACCTGATAGACCATGCGAACTGCCACGGGGAACACAGCGCCGCCGGAAAGGCCGCCGGTGGTGTTGGCCAGCAGGGGCTTGCGACGCTTGAGATCAATGCGCATGCCCAGCATGGTGTTGATAAGGCTGATAGCATCAGCGCCTGCTTCTTCGCAGGCCTTGGCGATAGCCACGATGTCGGTGACGTTGGGAGAAAGCTTCACGATAAGAGGCTTTTTCACCACGGCGCGAACAGCGCGGGTCACTTCGGCAGCGCCCTCGGGAGAGGTGCCGAAAGCCATGCCGCCGCCATGCACAT
>JAZQUM010000040.1:0-12069 GCA_045631305.1 Oscillospiraceae bacterium
GGGTCGGGTCACCTGCATCACACCGGAGATCTGGTTGATCTTGTTCATCACAGTCTTGAGGTGATCGCTGTCCTTCACGTCCACGCAAAGGGAGATGGTGAAGAACCCGTCGGAACTGGTGCGGGCGTTGATGGAGTCAACACGGGTGCGGGTGGCGCTAAGCGCTGCGGAAACGTCCACCAGAAGATTGGGACGGTCCTTACCCAGAACTTCCAGCGTGGTGGGGTAGGATTCGCAGGTGTCGCCGCCCCAGGAAACGCCGATCCAGCGGCCTGCCTGTTCAGGAGTGCGGCGGCTCATGGCGGCATTGGGGCAGTCGGCGCGGTGTACGCTGACGCCGTAGCCGCGGGTGATGTAGCCTGCGATCTTGTCACCGGGAACGGGAGTGCAGCAGCGGGAGAATTTTACAAGGCAGTTGGTAAGGCCTTCCACAATAATACCCTTGTCGCCCTTGATGCGGGTGGGGATAGCGGGGCGGGTCTGGCCGGGATTATCTTCCAGAGGAACGGTTGCCAGCTTTTCTTCCTGACGCTGCTTGGTGATCTGCAGCAGAATATCGCGCATGCGGGTAACGGCCTTCTGGGAGGTAAGACCGCCGTAGCCGATGGCAGCGTACATTTCTTCCAAAGAATTGTAGCGCACGCGCTTGAGAATTTCGGGGAGAGTTTCCTCGTTGGTAATATCAGAAATGGGAATGCCCACGTGGCGCAGTTCGGATTCGAAAGCGGAGCGGCCGGTGATGATGTTTTCTTCGCGGCGTTCCTTCTTGAACCACTGGCGCATCTTGCTGCGGGCTTCGTTGCTCTTGGCGATCTGCATCCAGTCGCGGCTGGGGCCGTGAGCGGTTTTGGAAGTGAGCACTTCCACGATGTCACCGTTCTGCAGAACGGTATCCAGAGTGACGAGACGGCCATTGACCTTGGCGCCGGTCATGCGGTTACCCACTTCGGAGTGGATGGAATAAGCATAGTCAATGGGGGTGGCACCTGCAGGCAGGTTAATAACGTCACCGCTGGGGGTAAAGACGAAACATTCGTCGGCAAAAAGGTCCACCTTCAGGGAGTGGATGAATTCTTCTGCTTCCGTACCTTCCTGGTTTTCCAGCAGGCGGCGGACCCACTCATAGCTGTTTTCGCCGCCAACTGCGCTGACGCCCTGCTTATACTTCCAGTGGGCAGCGATACCGTATTCGGCGATATCGTGCATTTCCTGCGTGCGGATCTGCACTTCGAAGAAAATGCCGCTTTCGCTGACAACGGTGGTATGGAGGCTCTGATACATATTAGGCTTGGGGGTAGAGATGTAGTCCTTGAAGCGGCCAAGGATGGGCTTATAGAGATCGTGGATTACGCCCAGTACGTTATAGCAGTCACCAACGGTATCTACGATGACGCGGAAGGCCAGAAGGTCAAAGACCTCGTCGATGGTCTTGTTCTGGGTATACATCTTGCGGTAGATGCTGTAGGGGTGCTTTACACGGCCGTAGATTTGGTTTTTCACGCCCAGGTTTTCCAAGCGGTGAGAGATCTGGTCCTGAATGAGAGCGGTAAACTCATCGTATGCGGCGCTCTTTTCGTCCAGGGCAGTCATGATATTATCATAGCCAACGGGATCGAGATATTTAAGGGAAATATCTTCCAGCTCCCACTTAATGCGCTGCATACCGAGACGGTGGGCGATGGGGGCATAGATCTCCATGGTTTCCAGAGACTTCTGGCGCTGCTTAGGAGGAGACTGATACTCCATGGTGCGCATGTTGTGCAGACGGTCGGCCACCTTGATGAGAATTACGCGGATGTCCTTGCTCATAGCCATGAGCATCTTGCGCAGGTTCTCCATCTGCTCTTCTTCCTTGGTGGTGAACTGCATACGCGTCAGCTTGGTAACGCCTTCCACCAGGTCGGCAATGGTGGGGGAGAACTTCTTGGCAATCTCGTCATAGGTGCTGCCGGTATCTTCAATGCAGTCATGAAGCAGGGCAGCGGTGATGGATTCCGAGTCAAGGCGCAGTTCTTCTGCAATGATCTGCGCTACAGCCATGGGATGAATGATATAAGGTTCGCCGCTTTTGCGCTTTTGATCCTTATGGGATTCATATGCGTATTCAAAGGCGGCACGGATCTGGTCACTGAAAGCACCGGGATTGTATTCTTCCACGGTTTTGATGAGATGATCCAGATCATCCTGCATTTTTTTGGCGAATTCGGCTTCGTTGAGTTCAATCACAGCCATGATAAACCTCCAGGGGGGGTAGTGGGAAAATCAGGAATTAAGACACTTAATAATGTGCTGCATATAGGGGCACTCGTCCAAAGAGACCTTGCTGCTGCCGGAGGGGCAGGAGAGGGTCAGGGTGTTTTCGTCGGGCATGGAAAGGGAGAGAATGCCGCGTTCGGAAAAGACCTGCAGGGCAAGGACGGTGCGCAGGAAACTTTCGTTTCCGCCGGTGGCACAGGAAAGGCGGCGCAGCACGGGGAGATAACCACCCGTCAGGGGCGTTTCTCCTGCGGTGCGGGAAAGGGTTTGCCACAAGCGCACAAACTGATCACGCAGAGGCTGCAGGCGGGTTGCTTCCTGATGGGAAAGAGGCTCCAGTTCGCAGCAGCGGCGGCAAAGGCGCAGTGCCTCTTCCTCGCTTTTGCTGCAGGAAAGGGAGGGGCGGATATCGATCATCTGCAGCTGTACGGAAGAAACACCGCGGAATTCATTGACCTGCAGATAGAAGGCGGCATCTACCCGCTCGCCAACACTGACACCTATGGTTTCGCTGTTGGTGGAGAAATAGATGGCGTCAAAATGCTCCTTGCCCTTGGAGAAACGGAGCTTAAGATGCTTGTTCTGGCCGATATTCTGCAGCGACTCCACAGTGGCGCCGCAAAGGCAGAAGACGGGGCGGGTGTTGCCCGAGCCAAAGGGTTCCAGCATATCCAGTGCGCGGATCTCAGCCAGGGAGACCAGTGCGGGATGCTGGATGCAAACGTCCACATCCAGCGCGGAGACCAGTTCGGTGTCGCCGTTGAAGGTGCGGGCGTATTCGTTCATTTTTTCGCGGAATGCGGGGATATTTTCTTCGCGGATGGTAAAGCCGGCTGCCAGTTCATGGCCGCCGAAGTTTTCCAGAATGTCGCTGCATTCTTCCAGTGCGGCAAAGAGGTTGAAGCCGCCGTAACTGCGGCAGGAACCTTTGCCCATGCCGTCTTCCGCTATGTGGATCATGAAGCTGGGGCGGGAATATTTTTCACTGAGGCGGGAAGCAACAATACCTACCACGCCCTGATGCCAGGTGGAGGAAGAGAGAACCAATGCGTTTTTATACTCATCGGGCATTTCTTCAATAAGTTCCACTGCCTGATGGAAAATATCCTGCTCTACATTCTGGCGCATGCGGTTGAGTTCGCAGAGTTCTTCGGCCAGTTCTTCGGCCCGTGCGGGGTCGGAAGTGAGAAGAAGATCAGCTGCCACATCTGCCTGACCCATGCGGCCTGCGGCGTTGATGCGGGGAGAGAGAACGAAGCCCACCTGAATAGAGGAAAGGGGCTTTTCGGAAAGACCTGCTTTATCCATCAGCGCGTGCACGCCCACAAAATCGGTGCGGCCGATGGCGGCAAGGCCCTGGCCTACGATGGTGCGGTTTTCACCGGACATCTGCATCACGTCTGCTACGGTGCCGATGGCGGCCAAAGCGCAGTAGCGGGCAAAGAGAGCGTCTTCCCGCTCGCTGCCGCCCAGTGCCAGCACCAGTTTCAAAGCAACGCCTACACCGGCAAGATGCTTGAAGGGGTAGGGGCAGTCGCTGCGGTGAGGGTCTACCACAGCCACAGCTTCGGGCAATACTTCTCGGCATTCGTGATGGTCGGTAATAACCACGTCCATGCCGAGGGAAGAAGCATAGAGAGTTTCCTCCATGCCGGTAATGCCGCAGTCTACGGTGATGAGGAGAGTGACTTTGCGCTGGTGCAAAAGATTGATGGCCCGTTTACTGAGGCCGTAACCGTCTTCGATGCGGTGGGGGATATAGCGTTCACAGTCTGCACCCTGACTTTTGAGATAATCCATCAAAAGACAGGTGGCGGTGATGCCGTCTACGTCATAGTCGCCGTAAACGGCGATTTTTTCTCCGCGGTCAAGGGCCAGGCGGATGCGTTCCACGGCTTTATCCATATCCTTCATAAGGAAGGGAGAGTGGGTCAGGCGCGGTTCCTGATCGAGATATTCGGCGGCTGCTTCCGCGGAAACGATGTTGCGGGAAGCCAAAACGCTTGAGATCAGGTAAGGATAACCTGCGTCCATCAAAGAGGCAACGGCCTTGTCAGCGGAGGGGGCAATATTCCATTTCTGATACTTCATGCAACGTGCTCCTTGCTGTCAAAGCTGAAACTGCCAATACTTATGGCAGTATACTATAATTCTAATTTATCAGTATACCAAATAAAAAAAGAAAGGTAAAGGGAAAACCACCGCGAATGCGCAAAAATTTGACGAACCCGAAGCATTTTGATACAATAAACCTTAATATGGCGCAATAGGCGCTACAAAAAGGGAAAATACTGAACGAAAGGTTTATTGATATGAAACGATTGACTCGGCAGGTCCTTTCTGCTGCACTGTGTGTCGTGCTGCTGGCGGCGCTTTTGCCTGTCAGTGCCCGCGCAGCAGGCGGCTATAAAGATGTGCCCAAAGGACACTGGGCAGCAGAGTATATTCAAACGGCTACCGCTGAAGGCCTTTTCCAGGGTCGCAGTGACGGGAAATTCGGTCTTGGAGAGAAAATGAGCCGTGCCGCTTTTGTTACGGTGCTGATGCGCATGTTTGGTTGGGAAGCGGTGACACCTGCGCGCGGCAGCTTTGATGACAATCAGAACCCAAATACCTGGTACTATGCGGCGGTGGAAACGGCTTACAAAAACGGTGTTGTTACCCGTCTTGAAAAGAATTTCCGCCCCACTGAACCTATTACCCGTCAGGAGATGGCGGTAATGCTGGTGCGCGCATTGGGTTACGGCACGCTTGCAGGGCAGGCGCAGGAACTGGGATGCCCCTTTAACGATGTGAAAACCAATGCAGGCTATATTACCCTTGCCTATCAGCTGGGCATTACCGGCGGCTACACGCCCACGGTATTCGGCCCCGATGATTTTGCCAGCCGCGAGCAGACGGCTGCCATGCTGGTGCGCACGCTGAAAAAGATGGAAGGCAGCATGGGGGTTGCCGGTGTTTGGAACGAAAAGGGGGCCAACAGCGCAGTAAACGTGCTGCTGATTCCTGCAAGTCTTCGCCTGCAGAGTGACGGAACATACCTTTTCTCGGAAACCGACGGAAGTAAAAACGGTCTTTTCTGGGCGCAGATCGAAACAGCGGACGCGCTGAGAGATCCTGCTGTGGCAGCTGCAGCTATTGCGGAAAAGGCGGCTTCTTTTGCAGGCGCTGCTGTCAGTTTTGACGGCATGAGCGAGGAGCATAAAGAGAGCTATACTGCGCTGGTTTCCGCCTTGGATGCGAAGCTGGAAGACAAAAAGCTTTATGTGTTTACAGATGCTCCCAACTGGGGGGAAACAGGATGTTATGATTATGCGGCGCTGGCCGCTCTTTGTGACCGCATGGTGGTTCGGGTGGCAGCTCATGAAGATACCACCGGCGCTATTCCTATGTGTCCTGCGATGCCGTTGGAGGAAGTTTACCATGCGGTGGTAAGCATCAAGGAAACGGCGGGCACGGCTAAGCTGATGTTCTATATTGCCACTGATGCCGACGTGTGGTACAGCTATACCCATACTTCCCGGAAAGGTGAAAAAGTAACGGCGGCAGAGATCAAAACCCTTTTGGAGGGCAATGCTGAAAGCTACTATTCCACCCGTTATGCAAGTGCATATCTCACTGTGCCCAACGGTGCAGGCCACAGGGTGGTCTGGTATGAAAATGATGTCTCTGTTGGCTCCAAGGCCCAGCTTTTGCGGATGATGGGCGTCAACGCCATTTGCTATGATTCCACTGCGGCTCTCACTGCCGGTGGAAACCTCGTCACATCCTGAGGTGTGTTATGAATGTTGAGATTTTTCACATGGACCGCGACCTGCTCCTTTGCCGCAAACCCGTAGGGGTGCCCTCGCAAAGCGATGGAAAAAAGGATATGGTGGCCCGTCTTTCTCAGCAGCTTTCCGCTGCGGGAGAAAAAAGCGAAGTTTTTCCCGTGCATCGCTTGGATCAGGGTGTGGGCGGGGTGATGGTTTTCGCCCGCTCGGCATCTGTGGCGGGGAAGCTTACGGCGCTGGTGGCAGAGCGGAGCTTTGAAAAGGAATATCTGGCGGTGCTCCGCGGTCATCCGAAAGAAGATGAAGGGGTTTTGAAAGACCTGCTGTTTAAGGACTCTGCCAGAAACAAATCCTTTGTGGTGCAGCGTATGCGCCGCGGGGTGAAAGAAGCCTCTTTGGAATACCGTGTGGTGGGAAAAACGGAAGACCACACTCTGGTGCGGGTAAAACTCCATACCGGGCGCACCCATCAGATCCGGGTGCAGTTTTCCTCCCGTCGCCTGCCTCTTTTGGGAGATGGGAAATACGGTGGAGGCGACAATCATTGCGATATTGCTCTTTTCGCTTGCCGACTTGCTTTCCGCCATCCCCGCACAGGGAAAGAAATGGCGGTATTTGCTTTGCCGGAGAAAACGGCATATCCCTGGAATGAATTTGAACTTCCTCAAGAATAAAAAAAGAAGCAGGCTCAAGCCTGCTTCTTTTTTTCGTGAATACCCAAAAGAACTTTATCTGCAATGGTAAAGAGGATACCCACCCAAATGATGATAAAAGCGGTGAGACGGGCGGGATCCAGCGTTTCGTGGAAGAAGAAAATGCTCATTAAAAACTGAATGGTGGGGTTGAGATAGAAGAGAATACCCACAAGGTAATAGGGGATGTGGCGTACGCCTGTGGCAAAAAGCAGCAACGGCACAGATGTGACGATGCCGCCAATGGGAAGCAGCAGCAAACGCCAGCCGGGCAGTGCGGCAAGAGGATCACCTGAGGAGTGAGACCAGAAAATGAAAATCAAAGCCAGGGGCAGCACGCAGAGGGTCTCCAAAAAGAGGCTGAGAGCGGGCGGGAGATCCAGACTTTTCTTCACTCCGCCGTATAGGGAGAAACTGGAGCCTACCAGCAGAGCCAGCCACGGCATAGTGCCGGTGCGCAGCAATAGCGATAAAATGGCAGCAGCGGCAAAAAGCACGGTGACTTTTTCCAGCTTGCGCAGTTTTTCGTGGAAGAAAAGAATGCCCATCAGCACCACGATAATGGGCTGGATAAAGTAGCCAAGACTGGTGTCCAGCGTGCGGCCGGAACTGACGGCGTAAATGTAAGTGCCCCAGTTGACGGTGATAAGAAGGCCGCAGCAGGCACAACGCAATACAGCGGCGCGGCAGCACAAAGCTTCTTTGATTTCGCGGCCTTTGCCCATGGCAAGGAGCAAAAGCAGGGAGAAAAGTGCGGACCATGCAATGCGGTGTGCCAAAATATAAAAAGGATCGGTACCTGAGAGCAGATCCCAGAATGCGCCCAGCACGCCCCAGAGAATGTTGCAGCCGAAAACTGTGGAATAGCTGATGATCAGATTCTTTTTCATGTGTTTCTTTCTCTTTTCAAAAATCAAAAAACTTAGGTGCGCCGACAGGGCGCACCTAAGCGATCAGCAATTGTAAAAATTAAAGATACTTCTTCATGCCGTCGGTAGCGCTGTCGGGATCTGCGCTGATGCTGACGGTGAACTTGATGCTGCGGTCAAAGCTGAACTTATCCAGCCAGTTCAGGAAATCTTCTGCATCGCGAGAGCAGCAATCGCCAACGATCTTGCAGAAGTTATCAATGTAAACGTGGGAAATATCATAGTTGCCTGCATACAAGCCACTGATGAAACCACGGAAGCTTTCATAAGTAGAAACGTTATATTCCTTGACATTGATCAGACGGGCGCGATGGTCAACGTCATAAGTAAGAACATCGCCTGCTTCGATGCAGACCACGCTGCCTGCTTCGGTAACGGCGGATTCGTTGATGAGGTCGATGAGCTGCTTGGTCTTACCGGCACCCTTTGCGCCCATGATAAGTCTAACCATAGTGATCACTCTCCTGTTCGTGAGAAAAAATATTGAAAAATCGAAATGGATATATTTCTGTAAACTTACAATATCATACTCTAATGAAAAAAACAACGAGGAAAAAACGATTTTCCAAAAATTCACATATTTCACAAAAAAGAGAGGGGGCATCATGGCAAATTGCCGCACTCAGCAAGGAGGAAAAGTTCCCCGCAGGAGAGAGAGGAAGATGTCGCCCAAGGTGAGCTTTGCCACAGTTTCGCCTGCCACCAGAGGGATTTGAGAGATGACTTCGCCCTGATATTCCACCACCAGTTCTCCCAAAGTATCGCCTTTTTCTATCGGCGCTTTCACACTTTCGGGGAGGACCGGACGGGTGGTGATATGGGGTGCTTTCTCTTTTTCCAAAAGAAGAATGCCGTCACCTGAGAGAAGGGGCTGCACGCTGCCCTTGCTGCCAAGCGTTACTTCTACGCAAGGGATATTTTCTTCGGGAGTCACCGTAAAGAGAGTGTAGGCGGCAAAGCCGTGGTCCAGCATAGCGCGGGCATCGTCAAAACGGGTTTGAGAAGTGTCGCCTTTTAAAACGGCCGCAATAAGTTCCATACTGTTTCGCTCCGCTGTGGCGGAAAGACAGTAGCCTGCCTCGTCGGTGGAGCCGGTTTTCAGGCCGGTAGCACCGTCATAGGAGTGAATGAGCTTATTGGTGTTTACAAGCGAGGAATCTCCATTTCGAAGAGTGTCCATCCAGATGGTGGTGAAACGGCGGATGTCTCCGTGGTGCAGCATCAGTTCCCGGCTCATAAGGGCGATATCGTAAGCGGAGGTGAGATGGCCTTCTGCGGGAAGACCGGTGCAGTTTACAAAGTGGGTGTCGTTCATGCCCAGTTCTTTGGCTCGCTGGTTCATCTTTTCTACAAAAGCCTCTTCACTGCCGGCCAGATGCTCTGCCATGGCAACGGAGGCGTCATTTCCAGAAACCACGCAGATGGCTTTGAGAAGTTCCTCCACCGTCATGGTTTCGCCCTCCTTAAGCCAGATCTGGGAGCCGCCCATGGAAGAAGCGTGGGTGCTGGCGGTGACAGGATCGTCATAGGAAAGGGTGCCGGAGTCGATGGCCTCCATGATAAGCAGAAGCGTCATCACTTTGGTGACGCTGGCGGGGGGCAGAGGCTGGTGCTCATTTTGGGCAAAAATCACCGTGCCGGTGGATTTTTCCATAAGGCACCCGGCTTGCGAAGAAAGGGAAAGGGCGGACGCAGGTATGCTGCAGGCAAAGACCAGCGCCAGAAAGAGACAGATTCTTTTCATGGGATTACCTCCTTTTTAAATCAATCTATGTGGAAAAAAGGCGTGGTATGCGTCTAAATTCGAGTTGAAAATCCTTCGGCCACCTGCTATAATGGGCAGGAAGCTGCGGGGTTGGTATATCGGTATTACAGCGGCTTCCCAAGCCGCTGAGGCGGGTTCGACTCCCGTACCCCGCTCCATAAAAACCTCTTCTGCCCTGAGGCGGAAGAGGTTTTTGCATTTCCGCTAAATGCACAAAATTGCTAAATGATGAAAAATAGACGGTTTATGCACTATTCGCACAAAAAAATGGCGAAAAAAACAGATAATATGTAAAAATAATGCAAACCCACAACTTGACTTTTTCGCTTTAATCGACTAAAATGAGTACCATCTTGGGGAACTGAAACTCCCTGAAATCACAGGAAGGAGCCTGTAGTTATGATGTTCCGTATGAACAGCAATAACGCTTGTGCAGCATCTGCAGCATGTGCAGAGGCTTCCTTTTCCTGCGCAGATAAGATGAATGCTGTCATTATGGGCGCCATTATGGCGTCCATTATTATTTGCCGCGCATCCCTCCGCCGACTTTGTGAGCTTCTGGCAGCGAAAGTCCGCGAGAGCGGGGCAGAAATGAATATGGCAGTGAGAACGGCAGCGTAAAGCTGCAGATTTGATGGGAAAACCAACCGTTCTCCAAGAGCGGTTGTTTTTTTGTGGTTTCGCCGGATGCGGTGTGACGTGAGGCTCTGTCAAGAGCTTTGCATCAGATCGTATCCGATCGAAGTCAAAACACAAGAAGTTAAAAACAAAAAGGAGCAAAACACAATGAAGAGATTCCTCACCCTCATCATGGCCCTGGTTATGGTCATGAGTCTGGTTGCTTGCGGCAGCAGCAGCGAAGACACCAGCACTGAAGACGCAGCAAACGCATACCTGGTAGGCGGCACCGGCCCCCTGACCGGCGCAGCAGCTATTTATGGTAACGCAGCTATGAACGGCGCTCAGATCGCTGTTGATGAAATCAACGCTATGGGCGGCATCCAGTTCGTTCTCAAGTATGAAGACGATGCTCACGATGCAGAAAAGGCCGTTAACGCTTACAACGCTCTGAAGGACTGGGGCATGCAGCTCTCCCTGGGTTCCGTTACCTCCAAGCCCTGCGAAGCTACTTCCGTTAAGAACATGGAAGACCGCATCTTCGCTCTGACTCCCTCCGCTTCCTCCACCGGCAGTGTAGAAGGCAAGGACAACGTTTATCAGATGTGCTTCATGGATCCCAACCAGGGTTCCGCTTCCGCTCAGTACATTGCTGACAAGGCTCTGGGCTCCAAGATCGCTGTAATCTGGATGAGCGACGACCCCTATTCCAAGGGCATCCGTGACACCTTCGTTGCAAAGGCTGGCGAACTGGGTCTGGAAATCGTTTCCGACACTACCTTCTCCACCGGTAACGACACCGACTTCTCCGTTCAGATCGCTGACGCTCAGTCCGCTGGCGCTGACCTGGTATTCCTGCCCATGTACTATCAGCCCGCTTCCCTGATCTTCGCTCAGGCTGCAGCTGTTAACTACGCACCCGTATGGTTCGGCGTAGACGGTATGGACGGCATCCTCACCATGGAAGGCTTCGACGCTTCCCTGGCTGAAGGCGTTATCCTCCTGACCCCCTTCAACGCTGACTCCGAAGATGAAAAGACCGCTGCTTTCGTTGCTGAATATCAGAAGCGTTTCGGCGAAATCCCCAACCAGTTCGCAGCAGATGCTTATGACTGCATCTATGCTTACAAGCAGGCTCTGGAAGCTGCAGGCTGCACTCCCGACATGAGCGCTGAAGAACTCTGCGAAGCTATGATCGCTCAGTTCTCCACCATGACCTTCGACGGCCTGACCGGCGACGGCATGACCTGGGCTGCTGACGGTACCGTATCCAAGAGCCCCAAGGGCATGGTTATCGAAAACGGCGCTTACGTTGGTCTGGACTAATCCGAACAACGCAAACTCTGATTTATAACATTCGTCTCCGTGAGGGAATGCTGCGTAAAGCAGCATTCCCTCCTGCGGAGGTGCAGCGCGTATCTGAAAAGGGCCGTGGTCTTCGCGGTGTTTTTCAGATACGCTCTGTTGGCTTTTGAGAACAGAATTTTTAGCGTATCTCAAACCTCAAAACAAGAAGAGAAGAGGTAAATTTTATGGAAATTTTAGGCTTTTTGATCAACGGCGTGAGCCTCGGCAGCATCTATGCCATCATCGCCCTTGGTTACACCATGGTTTACGGTATCGCAAAGATGCTGAACTTTGCCCATGGTGACGTTATCATGGTAGGCGCGTACATCTGCTTCTTCGCGCTGGCCCGCTTTGAACTGCCCGCTATCGTAGCTATCCCCATGGCAATGGTGGTGTGCACCGTTCTTGGTATGCTGATCGAGCGCCTGGCTTACAAGCCCCTGCGCGCAGCTCCCTCTCTGGCCGTTCTGATCACGGCTATCGGTGTGAGCTATTTCCTGCAGAATGCAGCACTGCTTCTGTGGTCCTCCAGCCCCAAGGTGTTCCCTCAGGATGTTTTCGTCAAGAAGCTTGCTGACGGTACTACCCAGAACGGTATCGCCCTCTTTGGCGGTCAGCTGCAGGTATCTTTCGTGACCATCGTCACTATCCTTGCCTGCGTCATTATCATGCTGGCTCTTACCTGGTTC
>JAZQUM010000041.1:0-3355 GCA_045631305.1 Oscillospiraceae bacterium
TATCGGTGGTCATGCCCGTAGTCTTGGAAGCCACCAGAATGCCGATGGCCATGGCGGAAGCGGAAGTCACGGCGATGGCAGCATCAGTACCCACACGGGCGCGGCGGGTCATCTGCAAAAGAACGAAGGCTGCCGCCACCACGAAGGGGATGGAGAACATCAGCGGTGCAAAGCCGCAGGCAAGGGCGATGGCCAGTGCGCCGAAGGATACGTGGCTTAGACCGTCACCGATCATGGAGCAGCGCTTCAGCACCAGAGATACGCCCAGAAGTGCCGCGCAGAGAGACACCAGTGTGCCTACCACAAAGGCGCGCACCACGAAGGGGTAGGAGAACATTTCCAAAAGAAGACTCATACCTTGCCACCTCCGAATCGGCGGCCTGCGGGAGAGGCCAGATATTCCTCCTTGGTGCCGAAAAACCACTGGTGGTTAGCACCGCAATGGAGAATGGTTTTTGCCTGTCTCAGGGCATTTTCCATATCGTGGGTCACCATGATGATGGCAACGCCTTCTTTTTCGTTAAGATAGCGGAGAGTTTTATAAAGGTCCTGGGCTGCGGCGGGGTCAAGGCCTGTAACGGGCTCGTCCAGGACCAGCAGTTCCTTTGCTGCGCAAAGGGCGCGGGAGAGGAGCACGCGCTGCTGCTGGCCGCCTGAAAGCTCACGGTAGCAGCGGTTTTTCAGCTCCAGAATACCCAGCTTACCCATGTTCATCAAAGCCTGGGATTTCTGAGCGCGGGAGTAGAAAAAGCGGTTTTTCTTTTGGTTCAAAAAGCCGCTGAGCACCACCTCGTAAACGGTGGCGGGGAAATCTTTCTGAGCCGCTGTCTGCTGGGGAAGATAGCCGATGGCACCGGAGCGGATGCTCTGCGCCATTTCCACCGTGCCTGAAATGGGGGCAATGAGGCCGAGAATGCTCTTGAGGAAGGTGGATTTACCAGAGCCGTTTTCACCCACGCAGCAGAGATAATCCCCGCTGTGTACCGTAAGGGTCAAATCTTCCCAGACGGGCTTTCCCTCATAGCCGAGAGCGGCGTTTTCGCAGCGGATGAGAATGTTATCTATCATGAAAGCGCCTCCTTCAGTACTTGGGTGTTTTTCCACATCAGGGAAAGATAAGTTTCTCCTGCGTTGAAATCATCGCGGGAAATATTTTGCAGGGAATAGAATGTGCGGGGAGCGGCAGAGGAAGATTCGCTGATCACGTTTGCCACTTTGCCGCTGGAAAGCTCAATGGTAAAGACCACGGGGATATCCTCTTCATTGGCCAGGTCGATCAAAAACTTGATGGTGCCAAGACCGGGCTCGGTGTCCCCTGCGCAGCCATGGAAGGCGGCGCGGTAGCGAAGGTCATACGTTTTGCAGAAATAGAGCAGCGGGAAGCGATCGCCAAAAAGAAGCAGGTTCCGCGCGGCCTTTTCGCGGATGGAAAGAAATTCCTCATGGAGCGCGGTGAGCTCAGCAAGATAGGCGGTGAGGTTTTCTTCATAATAAGTCGCGCCCTCAGGATCAGCCACGGTGAGGGTTTCGCAAACAGCCTCGGCTATGGCCATGGCATTGACAGGCGAGGTCCAAATGTGCTCGTCATACTCCACGTGGTCGGAGTCTTCTTCGTGGTGGTGATCTTCTTCGCAGTCTTCATCATGGTCATGGGCGTGGGGCGCATCTTCCATGCCTTCCACAACTTCGGATTCCACGATCTCCACTTCTTCTATGGCGCAAAGCACATGCTGCGCGCTGCGGTCGGCAGAGTTTAAAATTTCGTCCACCCAAATTTCACCGCTGCCGCCGTTATAAATCACCACATCGGCGCGGGAGAGTGTCACCACATCCAGCGGGGTGGGCTCAAAACTGTGGGGCTCCATGCCCGGGGGCAGCAGCAAGGTGGGCTCCACCCGCTCGCCGCCAATGGCGCGGACGAAATCGTAATAAGGGAAAAGGGTGGTGACTACCTGCAGCTTGCCGCTTTCTCCCACTTGCTGCGGCGCGCCGCAGGCGCAGGTGAAGAGCACAAGCAAAGCCAGAAGCAGGCCCAAAAGCCGCTTTTTCATCGGCCCGCCCCCTCTCCGCAAGTGTGGCAAAGACCGTAGAACATGGTGCGGCGGGGATTGACGGCAAAGTGATGGTGGCAGAAAAGGTGCTCATAAAGCTCACCCATGTGGGAGCAATCCACGTGCTCCATCTTGCCGCACTTTTCGCATTTGATGAAAAAGCACTCGCCGCTGTCAGCCAGATCGCAATAGCGGTAAGTGCTGCCGCCGTCGGTAACGATGCGGTGCACGCTGCCGCCTTCTTCCAGCTTTTGCAGCTGGCGGTATACCGTGGCAAGACCCAGTTTGTGCCCGTCGGCGCGGAGAAGGTCGCAAAGAGCCTGAGCCGTCAGACTTTCGCCTGAGCGGTGCAGCGTATCCAGAATCAGTTTTTGCTGGCGGGTAGCATAGGTTGCCATAGTCTCACCTCTTCGAATCTGAAAATGATTATCGTTTTCAAATTATAGTGAAAAACGAAGAAAATGTCAATAAAAAGGACGGATGCGGAGGCATCCGTCCTTGGGTTTTTACAGAATATTGATCTGGCACATGGCCATAGTTTTCAACGCTGCGGCATGGCTTTCAGGCGTGACGCCTGCGCAGCAGTTTGCCACCACGCTGACATTGGCTTCGGGGAGAGCTGCCTTGATGAGCATGGCATTGGAAACCACACAAATATCGGTACAAAGACCTACAAGGGTGATGTCCAGCTCCTCCGTTTTGGCAAGGGCAGTGATGCGCTCCATCAGCTCTACAGAGCCGAAGGTGGGCTTATCCAGCACCTGCGCTGCGCCCAAAGCGGTTTTCACCGCGTCTGCGATTTCCCAGCCGTGGCTGCCGCGAATGCAATGGGGAACGGGGAGGAAATTGCCCTCGCGGGTCTCCATGTAGTTTTCCTCATGGGTGTCGCGGGTAGCCATAATGTTTTCGACAGGGTATTTTTTGATCTCTGCCACCACGTTATCCACAATGCTTACGGCTTCCTTGGTGCCCAGAGCGCCGTCGATAAAATCATTTTGCATGTCTACCACGATGAGTATTTTTCGCATGGGAAAACCCTCCTTGCATTTTTAAAATTCCTGCTTCAAAGTGCGGTTAAACAGGCTGCGGATCAGTTCCGGCACATCGGCATTGCAATAGAGCGCCTGATAGACCGTTTCGCAGATGGGAAGCTCCACACCGTACTTTTCGGAAAGCTCCATCAGGGCTTTTACCGTGTAATAGCCCTCGGCCAGCTTGCCGAATTCCTCGCCTTTGACGAAAGCCTCGCCGAAGCGGCGGTTGTGGCTGTAGGGAGAGAAGACGGTGGCTTCATAGTCGCCCAG
>JAZQUM010000042.1:0-31110 GCA_045631305.1 Oscillospiraceae bacterium
TTAAGGGTCTTGGTGAACCCGCCACCTGCAACGTGGCACCTGCGGTTACCAACGCTATTGCCGATGCCTGCGGCAGACGCGTTCGCGACTTGCCCGCAGACCTGGAGCGTGTGCTTCTTGGCCACTCCATGAAAAAGTAAAAAAGAAAAGCGTGTAAAGCGAAAAAGCTTTGCACGCTTTCTTCCTTATACGGCGCCGTCTACTGCGTGATGTTCATCGCCACGTTCGCGGAAGAGCAGGGAAATGCACCACAAACCGGCCAGTCCTACCAGCGCGTAGATTACGCGGCTGATGATAGACATCTGGCCGCCGCATAAAAAGGCGACACAGTCAAAACCGAAAATGCCGATGCTGCCCCAGTTCAGGGCTCCTACAATGGAGAGAATGAGGGCGAGTCTGTCAAGAAGCATAAGTTGACCTCCGATCCTTTTGCTTTGATACGGGGCTATTTTTCCCGGTGAAAAGATGATTTATACATAAAGTTTTTCGAAAAGGAACAGGGAGAGAAATTTTTATAAAAACTTCCGGGAGAAAAATGGGAAAAATTTGCTTTTCTCATTGAAAAAAGGAAAAAGACTCTGTATAATTAACATGTAATGTTCTGTGACTTTCGCAAGGAGACCCCTATGAAATATATCCTGTTTATTGGCGACGGTATGGCAGATAACCCCGTACCTGAGCTTGGAAATATCACGCCTCTTCAGGCAGCAAAAAAGCCTTGTCTGGACTCTTTGGCAGCCCGCGGTATTGTGGGTAATGTAACCAACTGCCCCAAGGGTTTGCCTGCAGGCAGTGAAACTGCTATTCTTTCTATTTTCGGCTGCGACCCCAAAGTTTATTTTACGGGCCGCTCTCCTATGGAAGCTGCTGCTTCCGGTATTAAACTCCATCCCGGCAACATTGCTTACCGCTGCAACCTGGTGAATCTTTCCGATGAGGAAGGCGCTTTGGCAGAAAAGACTATTCTTTCCCACAGTGCCGGTTCCATTGAAGGTGAAGATGCCCTTGCTATTGTGGAAGCATTGGAAGGGAATGAAGAGTTTGCCGCTCTTTTGAAAAAGGCCGGCATTACCATTCATCATTTCCCCGCATTCCGCCAGATTGCTGTGCAGGAAAGTGCGGATAATACAGGTTTGAAGCTGATTCCTCCCCATGACCATTTGGGTGAAGTGATCGGCGAGCTTCTTCCCAAGGGTTGTGCAAATGCTGAAATTCTGCTGGCTCTCATGGAATGCGCTCATAAGGTCCTGAACCATCATCCCGTGAATGAGCGCCGCCGCGCAGAAGGGAAGATGGCTGCCAACGGCATCTGGTTCTGGGCGGAAGGTACTGCTGTGCAGCTGCCCAATTTTAAGGAAAAGTACGGTCATTTCGGCGGCGTGATCAGTGCTGTGCCTCTGTGTCACGGCATTGCAGCTCTCAGCGGTCTGAAGATGATCGAGGTGGAAGGCGCCACCGGCGAACTGGACACCAACTTTGAAGGTAAGCTGGAAAAGGCTTACGAACTCATCACCGGGGAAGACGATTTTGTGGCTATCCACATTGAAGCTCCCGATGAATGCACGCATAACGGAGATCTGCCCGGTAAGGTGCAGGCCATTGAATGGCTGGACTCCCGCGTGCTCAAGCCCCTTGTTGACAGGTTGGCTAAAGAGGATTTTGATTATCGTATCCTGATCCTCTCTGACCATAAAACGTTGACCGCTACCCGCGGCCACGATGGCGATCCCGTACCTTATTTGATCTATCAGAAAAGCGTTGACACCGGTTTTGGCGGCGTGTATGACGAAGTCACCGGCATGGCCGGCAACACCGTGGAAAACGGCGCTGATCTGATGGGAATGTTATTTGAAATGTAGGAGGAAAAACATGAACAAGAAGTTTGAAAAGCTGGGCTTTTATCCCGCAGATATTCTGCTGCCCAAGGATTGCGACATGGAAAAGTGGGCAGTAGTAGCCTGCGACCAGTTCACTTCCGAACCCGAATATTGGGAAGCAGTTGAAAAGAAGGTTGGCGATGCTCCCTCTACCCGTCGCGTGATCCTTCCCGAAGCTAACCTGGAAGATCCCAACGTTGACGAATACATCGCTGACATCAATGCCTGCATGGATAAGTACATGGCAGACGGCATTTTCGAAACTCTGAAGGATTCTCTCATCTATATCGAACGTAACCAGTCTGACGGTCGCGTTCGTCATGGTCTTATCGGTATGGTAGACCTGGATACCTATGATTTCACCCCCGGTTCCGGCGCTCTGATCCGCGCTACCGAAGGCACCGTTCTGGAACGTATTCCTCCCCGTGCTAAGGTTCGCCGCAACGCTCCCATCGAACTGCCCCACGTAATGCTGCTCATCGATAACCCCGAAAAGACCGTTATCGAACCCCTGACCGCAGCTGCTTCCAGCATGGAAGTTGTTTACGATTTCGATCTGATGCAGAACGGTGGCCACATCAAGGGCTACAAGCTCTCCGCAGAGCAGATCGATGCAGTTGCTGACGCTCTCGAAGGCCTGACCTCCGACGAAGCTATGAAGGCTAAGTACAACGTTTCCGGCGTTGCTCCTCTGCTGTTCGCAGTAGGTGACGGTAACCACTCTCTGGCAACCGCTAAGGCTTGCTACGAAGAACAGAAGAAGGGCCTCACCCCCGAAGAATACCTGAAGCTGCCCGCTCGTTACGCTCTGGTTGAAGTTGTTAACAACCACGACGACGCTCTGCAGTTCGAACCCATCCATCGCGTAGTATTCGACGTCGACGCTGAAAAGATGATGGCTGAATTCAAGAAGTTCTATCCCGAAGCATACGAAGGCCAGGGCGAAGGTCACACCATCGCTTACAACTATGCTGACAAGAAGGGCTTCATCACCGTTCCCAATCCCTCCGTACAGCTGGCAGTTGGCACTCTGCAGGCCTTCATCGACAGCTATCTGAAGGAATTCGGCGGCAAGGTTGACTACATCCACGGCGACGAAGTTACCGAAGAACTGGGTGCTAAGCCCGGCAACATCGGCTTCAAGCTGCCTGCTATGGGTAAGGAACAGCTGTTCAAGACCGTTATGGCTGACGGCGTTCTGCCCCGCAAGACCTTCTCCATGGGTCACGCTGCTGACAAGCGTTACTACATCGAAGCTCGCAAGATTCGCTGATAATTTACTGGTAATTAGAAGTTACTTGCAGTATAATAGCACCGTAGGGAAACCTACGGTGCTATTTTTTTAAGGAGTTTGCGATTATGGAATCTACGCTGCGTCGTACCTGGGCTGAGATCAATCTGGATCATCTTATCCATAATTACAAAAGACTGCGCTCTCTCGTGGGGCAAAAGGTAAAGTTTATGGGCGTGGTGAAGGCTGATGCCTATGGCCACGGTGCGGTGCATTCTGCCCGCGTGCTGCAGGAGCAGGGAGCAGAGTATCTTTCTGTTTCCAGTCTGGATGAAGCCCGTGAACTTCGTAACCACGGCATCACCATGCCTATCTTGCTGCTGGGTCACACGCCTGCAGAAGAAGTGCCGCTGCTGCTGGAAAATAACATCACCCAAACGGTGACCTGCGAGGCGAAAGCCATTGAATATAACGAAGAAGCTAAAAAATGCGGCGCTAAGCTGAAGATCCATATCAAGCTGGATACGGGCATGTCCCGTCTTGGCTTTCTTTGTGACGGTGTGCATTTTGAAAGCGGTGTGGAAGGTGTTTACCGCGCCTGTAACCTTGAAAATCTGGAAGCGGAAGGTATTTTCACTCACTTTGCTGCTTCCGATGAAATGGATGATGAAAGCCGCGATTATACAAAAGCGCAGTTTGACCTCTTTATGAAGATGGTCTCCGTGCTGGAGGGAAAGGGTGTACACTTTGCGCTGCGCCACTGTGCCAACAGCGGTGCCGTTGCCAACTATCCCGAAACCTATCTTGATATGGTGCGCCCCGGCATTTTGCTTTATGGCTACGGTGAACATGCTGAAAGACTTGGCATGAAGCCTGTGATGAGCCTTAAATCCGTGGTGAACACCATCAAGATTTTTGAACCCGGTACCGATGTGAGTTACGGTCGCCTTTATACCACCCGTGAGCGGAGCCGTCTGGGGGTTCTGCCCATCGGCTATGCAGACGGATTTTTCCGCTGCCTTTCCAACCGCTGCTCGCTTGCGACAAGATGCGGCTATGCACCGCTTCGCGGCAGGATCTGCATGGATATGTGCATGATCGACCTCAGCGAACTGCCTGAAATTCAGGTGGGGGACGAGGTGGAGATTTTTGGTGAAAACAATTCCCTCAACGACCTTGCCGCTTTGGCAGGCACCATTCCTTATGAACTGACCTGCGCAGTCTCCAAGCGCGTGCCTCGCGTGTTTGTGGCAGACGGCAGAGAGATCGGCCGTGAACTGCGGCTTCTGGATTAAACTATGGAAAAAATCAACCTCAGTGCCCCTGCAAAACTGAATTTAACGCTGGATATTCTCCGACGCCGCGAAGATGGCTACCATGATCTTTGCATGGTGATGCAAAGCGTGACCCTAGCCGATGAGGTGACGCTGGAGAAAAACAGCAGCGGCACCATTACCTGCGAAAGCAACTGGCAGCACATTCCCTGTGATGAGCGCAACCTTGCAGTGAAGGCGGCCAATGCTTTTTTTGCATACACGGGCATCACCTGTGACGGCATTCATATCACACTTTTGAAAAAAGTGCCCAGTGGCGCGGGCATGGCTGGCGGCAGCACCGATGCTGCAGCCGTTCTTCGCGGTTTGCGGGAACTGTATGCGCCACAGCTCAGCCGTGATGAGCTGGAAATGATTGGCGCGCAGGTGGGCAGCGATGTGCCTTACTGTGTGCGCGGCGGCACGGCGCTGGCTCAGGGAAGAGGCGAGATCTTGCAGGATATTCCCTCGACATTGCGCTGCTATTATGTGATCTGCAAGCCAGGTTTTTCTGTTTCCACTCCCATGCTTTTTGGCTGCGTGAAGGTGGATGCTCTGCAGGATAGACCCGATACGGAAGGCATGATGCAGGCCTTGGCAGAAGGCGATAGCAAAAAGACGGCAGCTCTTTTGAAAAATGTCTTTGAAGAAGTACTGCCGGAAGAATTCGGCGAGGTCTTCACCATCAAAAAAGATTTGCTTGCTAATGGGGCATTGGGTGCTGCCATGACAGGTTCCGGGCCCACCGTGTTCGGCGTGTTTGAATCGAAGGAAACAGCAGAGAAGGCATATGCCGCGTTGAAAGAGCGCTATGCGGAAACTTATCTGGCAGAACCTGTATAAAAAATGAAAATAAGGCCATACTATCCACATCTATAAGAAAGGGTGGATGGATATGGATAAAAAGAAACTGTGGGAGGCTGCCTGCGCTGTGGCGCTGGTATTCACCATGGGGATTTATATGCTGACCGATTCCCATGCAGGCCTTACCAATTGGTGGGGTGTGGTCTTCAGTCCGCTTTGTTCTGCTACTGTTTGTGAGCAAACCCAAGAGCAGGAAGGATATGTATTCAAGTGGAAGACGATGGAGATCATGGGAAAATGGTTTCGATTCCAATAAGGGGGCAGAAAATTCTGCTCCCTTTTTCAGAAAGGCAGGGAAAGGGTAATGTTGGAAATTTGGATCGGCTTGACCCGCAGCGGCAAGTCAGATAAGATTTTGCAGCAGATGAAAAAAAGAAAAAAAGAAGCGCCTCAGCTTCTCATCGTGCCTGAACCTGCGTCCCATCAGGCAGAAGTAGACCTTTGCCGTGCACTGGGGGATACTGCTTGTCGTTATGCAGAAGTGGTGAGCTTCCGCCTTTTGAGTCAGCGCGTGCTGAGTGAGACGGGTGGCCTTTCCGACTACACGCTGGATAAGGGCGGCAAAATTTTAATGATGCAGCGCTCCCTGCAGGAGATTGCAGGAAAACTCCATATTTACGGCAGATCTTCCCGAAAGGTGGCCTTTTTGGAAAATCTGGTAAGCCTGACCGATGAATTCCACAACTACGCCGTTTCTCCCGAAGCGTTCAGTCGCGAGGCGGAAAGTGTGGAAGGTGCGGCAGGGGAGAAACTGCGGGATATTGCACTGATTTACGGTACATATGAAGGAAAGCTTTGCAATACAATCAGTGACAAGCGTGACCGCCTTACGAAACTGGCAGAAAATTTACCCAAGTCTCACTATGTGGACGGGAAAGATGTTTATATCGATGGCTTTTCTTATTTCAATGGATTGGAAGAAGATGTCATCGCTGTTTTGCTGCGCCGTGCCCGCTCGGTGACAGTGACGTTGTTGGGTGATAAATATACCAAAAGCGATGATTTTACAGCAGCTATCCGTGCTCGTGATCGGTTGCTGCGTCTTGCTGAAGAGGCGGGGGTGGAAACTCGGCTTCTCTTTGTGGAAAGTCAGGGAAAGACGCCCTTTGACCATATGGAGCGGGAATTTTTCCGTGGGCAGAATCCCTATGAAGGAGAGGCTGCAGAGCAAATCCATTTGATCCGTGCCAACACGGCGTACAGTGAAGTGGAAATGGCGGCAGGTGAGATCCGCCGCTTAGTCAGCAGCGGTAAATACCGCTACCGTGATATTGCGGTAGCAGCCCGCAACATGCCGGACTATGAATCGGCAGTAGAAAATATCTTCGCTCGCTATAGTATTCCTGTTTTCTGCAATGAGCGAAGCGACATTCTCCAAAAACCTATGCTGCGGGTTCTTTTGGGTGCGCTGGATGCCATCAACAGCCGTTTTGAATATGAGGATATGTTTACTTATCTCAAAACGGGACTGGCCGGTGTAACTGCCCATGAATGCGATGAACTGGAAAATTACGCGCTCAAGTGGGATATTCGTGGCAATCTCTGGCTTCGGGATGCACCATGGAATGCTCATCCCGAAGGTTACAGTGACCTTTGGCGCGAAGAAGACAAGGAGAACCTTGCGCGGCTTAATATGCTGCGCGATCAGGCCCGTATCCCGCTTTCTCGTTTGAATGATGCGTTAAATAGCAGTGATAGAGCAGATGATAAAGTGAAAGCGCTTTACACTTTTGCGCTGGATATTTATTTGCCTGAGAAAATGCAGAGCAAAGCAGAGCAGCTGCGACAGAACGGAAACGGTAAGCTGGCAGAAGAATACCGCCAGCTTTGGGATATTTTCTGCGGTGTTCTTGATCAGTTTTGTGAAATTTTGCAGGGAAGCGAAATTTCCAATGAAGATTTTGCCAGACTTTTCCGCCTTGTACTGACACAGTATGACGTGGGTACCATTCCTGTATCGCTGGACCAGGTGTCCGTGGGTGATGTGGGCAGAAACGACCGACATGATATGAAGGTTTTGTTCCTTTTGGGAGCAAACGATCATGTGCTACCCAACGTGGAAAATGGCGGCGGCCTTTTAAATGATGAAGAGCGTAGTTTGCTGGCGCGTCAGGGTATCCGTCTTGCGCCTACAGGCCTGGATCAGTTTTATATCGAATTGCAGGATATTCATCAAATGCTGAGCCGTGCGGAAGACCGCCTTTATGTCAGCTATCCTGCTGCCGATATCTCCGGTAGCGAACTGCGGCCATCTTTTGTGGTGGAACGGATTGCAAAGCTGTTTGGAGATGTAAAGATTCAGGTGGAGCCCCGGGACAGAGCCTACCGATTCACCGCGCCTATGCCTGCTTTGGAAGAGTGCGGTGCGGGATCCGGCATCGGGATTCGGAAAAAGTTTGAAGAAATCGGCGAATACAGCGATATTCTTGAAAAAATGGATAAAGCGTCCTGCGTGGAGAGGGGAAGCCTTTCCCGTGATGTGGTCCGCTCGCTTTACGGTGAAAAGATCCGCATGTCTGCTTCCCGTATGGATTCTGTCCGTCAGTGCCATTTTGCCTACTTTATGCAGTATGGGCTGAAAGCAAAAGAACGGCGTACCGCAGGCTTGGATGCTCCTGAGATCGGCACCTTTGTGCACTATCTTTTGGAAAATGTATTCCGTGAAATTGCGGAAACCGGGGATTTTGCCACGGTGGAAGAAATTGCTTTGGAAGAAATGGTGCAGCGCTATGTGGATAGCTATGCCCAGAACCGATTGGGGGATCTTGCAGAGCACACGGCACGTTTCCGTTACCTCTTTAAGCGCCTTTGTAAAACGGCAGTTTCCATCGTGAAAAATGCGGTAGGAGAGATGAAAGACTCTGAGTTCAGACCCGTTGCTTTTGAGTTGGACTTCAGCAACGGTGGCGATATGCCGGCAATCACGATTGAAGAAACGGGTGCTACGCTGCAGGTAGGCGGTAAGGTAGACAGAGTGGATGGCTGGCTGAAAGACGGCAAACTTTACCTTCGCGTAGTGGACTATAAAACCGGTAAAAAAGCTTTTGAACTCAATGATATCCGCTATGGACTCAATGTGCAGATGCTGCTTTATCTTGAGATGCTGCGGCAAAACGGCAAAGAGTATTTTGGACACGAGATCGTGCCTGCAGGCATTCTTTATTTCCCTGCGCGGGAAGCCATTCTTCCTGCACCCAGAGGAATATCTCCCGGAGAACTGCAGGCAAAAATGGATGAGCAGCTGCGGCGCAGCGGCCTTTTGCTGGATCAGCCTGATGTGCTTCGGGCTATGGAACATGATGCGCTGACAGAGCCGCGATATTTGCCACTGAAAATCAAAAAGGGCGGCGAGCTTTCCGGGGATATTGCATCGGCTGCACAGTTGGGTAAACTGGGCCGCTATGTGGAAGAGCTGCTGCATCAGATTACCCGTGAAATTCGGGACGGCAGGATCGATGCCGATCCTTGCCGCCGCGGGCCCAACGACAGTGCCTGCACGTACTGTCCCTTTGCATCTGCCTGTCAGTTTGATGCCGACCGCGATAAGTTCCGCTATATTGAGAAATTGAAAGGCGATGCATTCTGGGCTGCCATTGACGAAACGGGAAAGGGGGCAAGCGACAATGGGTAAAATTGAATTGACCCCTGCCCAGCGGGCTGTGGTGGAAAACCGCGGCGGTAGCCTCTTGGTTTCTGCGGCAGCTGGTTCTGGCAAGACGAAAGTTTTGGTGGATCGTCTCTTCTCGTATGTGATGGAAGAAGGCTGCAATCTGGATGATTTTTTGATCATTACCTATACCCGTGCTGCAGCAGCAGAACTTCGCGGCAAGATTGCATCCGAACTTTCCCGCCGTTTGGCGGAATCGGTGGATGATCCGCATTTGCAGCGCCAGACCTTGCGGGTTTATCAGGCGGACATCAAAACGGTGGATGCCTTCTGTTCTTCGCTCCTTCGTGAAAATGTGCACCTTATCAGCGACGGTGGGCAGTATACTTTATCTCCTGATTTTCGCGTACTGGATGAGAAGGAAGCGGCTCTTTTGCAAAAACGCGTGCTTCAGCAGGTGTTGGAAGCGTTTTACGAAGGGATCACCGACGATGCTGAAGGCCATGTATTGGCTGACACCTTAGGTGCCGGCCGTGATGACCGGGTTTTGGAAGAGCAGGTGCTGCAGCTTTACCGCAAGGTACAGAGCCATCCTTACCCCGAAAAATGGCTTGCCGAGCAGAGAAATGCCTGGAAAAATATGGGAGGCGACATCGACCAAACGCCTTACGCGCAGGCCATACTTACTGAAATTGGCCACCGTGCAGCATATTGGGCAGGGCGGATGGAAGATACTGTCGTACTGATGGAAGAAAACGAGGCGCTGAACATCAAATATGTTCCTGCCTTTTCTGTGGCGGCGCAAGGTTTGCGGAATTTGGCCGATTCTGTGAAAAACGGCTGGGATGAAGCGGCCCGCGCAGTTACGGAAGTGGATTTCGGAAAGGTGAAAGCCGTCCTTGCAAAGGATAATGCAGGCGAACTCAAAGAAATCGCCGCAGTGGTCCGCAATGCTGCAAAGGCAGAGCATGCCAAAATGGCAGGTTATCTCGGCGTTTCTGCAGCGGAAGCTATGGAGGATATGCAGGCTATTGCTGTGCCCATGATAGCGCTGATCGATCTGGTAACGGCCTTTTCCAAGGCGTATCACATTGAAAAGCGGCGGCGCAACACGGCGGACTTTTCTGACCAGGAGCATGAGGCCATCCGTATTCTGGTGAATCCTGACGGCACCCCCACGGAGTTGGGCGTGTTGATGGCGGGGCGGTATAGAGAGATCATGGTGGACGAATATCAGGACACCAATGAGGTACAGAACTTTATTTTCCGTGCCATTTCCAGAGATGGAAAAAACCTCTTTACTGTTGGCGACGTGAAGCAGAGTATTTATCGATTCCGTTTGGCAGACCCTACGATCTTTATTGAAAAATACCGTTCTTTTCTGCCTTATACCGAAGCTGAGGCAGGAGAAGGTCGAAAAATTCTGCTTTCCCGAAACTTCCGATCCCGAAAGGAAATTCTGGAGGCTACTAACTTCATTTTTGAAAATATTATGTCCGTGGGTGCCGGTGAGATGGATTACGGCATTGAGGAACGGCTGAATTTCGGCGCGGAATATTTTGCGCCTAAGAAGGGCTGTGAAACGGAGTATCATCTGATTAACCTCACAAAAGAAAGTTTGGAAGAGGTTGACAAGGAAGAGTCTGTGAAGTTGGCCGAACTGGAAATGCGCTTTCTTGCAAAGAAAGTCCGTGAGCTTTTGGAAGAAGGATTCCTTGTTCAGGGCGAAGACGGGCAGGAGCGCAACGTGCGGGAAGAGGACATTGTTATTTTGATGCGCTCTCCCAATACGCGCAAGGAGCTTTTGGCCAAAGCGCTTTGGAATGAAGGAATTGCTTTGGGAGAAGGCGGAAGCGAAGACTTTTTTGAAACGGCAGAAATTGCAGTGATGTTCAGTTTTCTGAAAATCATTGATAATCCCCGTCAGGATGTACCGTTGATCTCTGTGCTGCGTTCACCGATTTTTGGATTTGCGGCAGATCGGCTTGCTGAGATCCGTGCGGCATCCCCGGGAACGGATTTTTACACTGCGTTGACAAAAGACGAAAAAGCGGACAGTGTTGCCTTTTTACGTGAGCTTACCGCTCTTCGTGAGCTTGCTCCTGAAATCAGCGTGCATAGATTGCTTTGGTATATTTATGACCGATTCCATGTGCTTGGAATTTTTGGCGCTATGGGCGGCGGAAATGTGCGCAAAGAAAATCTCACCGCACTTTTCGAACACGTGAAGAAATTGGAAAATGCAGGTTACAGCGGCCTTTTCCAGCTGGTGACCCAGCTTCAGCGGATGATCGAAAATGACGAAACACCAGATACCAATATCCGTACTGCCAGTGGTGGTGTGCGGCTTATGAGTATCCACAAATCCAAGGGTCTTGAATTTCCTGTGGTGATCCTTGCAGATCTTTCCAAGGGATTTAACGATAAGGATTTGGGAACACCCGTTTTGGTACATCCTCAGTTGGGCGTGGGTGCCGAGAGAGTGGATCTCACCCGCAAGATCCGTTATCCCACCTTGGCGCGCCTTGCCATTGAACAGCAGCTGAAAAGTGAAAGTCACGCCGAGGAAATGCGAATTCTTTATGTGGCTATGACCCGTGCCAAGGAGAAGCTGATTCTTGTGGATTCCCGTCGCAACGCGGCCAATATCATCAAAAAACTTATTCCCTCTGCGTCTTGCCCCGCAGTGCCTGAGGCGGTGCGTGACGGGAAATGTATGGGGGATTGGGTGCTTTTGCCTTTGCTTTGCCGCTGGGAAGCCAAGCCTTTGCGTGACCTTGCAGGAATGGAAACGCTGATGCATTATTCCGGGGAAGATACACCCTGGAAGGTATTGATCCACGATGCGGGCGAATATGTGAAGGTATCTCGAAGAATCTGCCATATCAAGGAAGAGACGATATCGGAAGAGCATGATTTCACCGCGATGGATTATCTCTATCCTTATCTTTGCGAAACACAGCTTCCTGCCAAAGTTACGGCAACGCAGCTTAAGGGCAGAGAAGTGGACGAGGAGATTGCAGAGAATACTGTGAAAATACCGCGGCGCATTTCTTTTGCACAGCCGGGATTTATGAGTGGAGAGCGTGCTCTTACGGCAGCGGAAAAGGGAACCGCGCTGCATCTTGTGATGCAGTACGTTGATTTTTCTTCTGTGCGGAGCGAAGCGGAAATTAAAGAAGAAGTGCTGCGACTGCAGGAAAAGCGCCTGCTGCGCGAAGAAGAAGCGCAGGCGGTGGATACTGCTGCCATAGCGGCATTCCTTTCCTCGCCTTTGGCGCAGCGAATTCGTGAAGCGGAAAAAGTATGGAGAGAATACCGGTTTACGTTGCTGCTGCCAGCGGGAGAATATGATCGCGGAGCAGCATCTAATGATGAAATCATGCTTCAGGGTGTTGTGGACTGCTGCATTGAAGAAGACGGCGAGTTGGTGGTTATCGACTTTAAGACTGACCGCGTGAATGAGGTTTCTGCTATGGAAAGGGCAGAGGAATACCGCCCGCAGCTGGAGGCTTATTCCATGGCTTTGGAGCGGATTTTTGAGAAAAAAGTCCGTGAAAAAATCCTGTACTTTTTTGCTGCAGAAAAAGCAATAAATTTGTAAAAAAACTCTTGCATTTATGATTTACTTGTGATATCATCTATGTTGCCTTTGTGAAAAGGACGATTGAACCAGAAAGGGGTGAACAAGAGCAATGAAGGAAGGAATCCATCTCAATTATCAGCAGACTACTATTACTTGCGCCTGCGGTAATGTAATTGAGACAGGTTCTACCAAGATGAATATCAAGGTGGAAGTCTGCTCTAAGTGTCACCCCTTCTTCACCGGCAAGCAGAAGCTGGTGGATACCGGCGGTCGTGTTGCAAAGTTCAACAAGAAGTTCGGTCTGGACAAGTAATCAGTGTCTACCAAAAGACCTGCATCGAAAGATGCAGGTCTTTCTTTTTTTGCCCTGACATAACCGCGGACAATCTTTCATAGGATAAAACACCAAAGAAACGAAAGAGGAAATCTGTATGGAAGTGGATCTGATTTTTAAAATCGCGGCGATTGGGATTATAGTATCTGTGCTGAATCAACTTTTGGTTCGCTCAGGTCGGGAAGAGCAGGCTATGATGACAACTCTTGCCGGTCTTGTGGTGGTGCTGATGATTTTGGTGCGGGAGATCAGCGAACTATTTGCACTCATTAAGTCGCTTTTTGGCCTATGACACATATTCTGACCTTTGCCGCTGTAGTGCTGATAGCGGCACATTTTTCAGCTTTACTGAGGAAAAATGAACCGCAAGCAGCTCTGCTTTTAGGTGTGGCACTTTTTGCAGCAGTGCTTTCCACGCTTGCAGGAGATATCAAAACTGTGGTGAGTGAGCTGCAGAATGTTGCTCAACGGGCAGGGATCAGAAGTGAAATATTGGTCCCACTTTTAAAGGTGCTTGGAATTGCAACGATCACAGGAGCGTCAGGTGCCCTCTGTACGGATGCAGGCGAAAAGGCAGCTGCATTTCTTTTGAATCTGGCAGGAACGGTTTGTGCCTTTGCGGCAGTATTGCCGCTGGTGGGTGAAGTGGTGGAAATGCTTCTGAAATACTTATGAAAAAATTGCTTTTGGTAATTTGCTTTTTTTCTATTCTGATGCCTTTTTCCTATGCGGCTGATTTGCCGGGAGAATTGCAGGAGTCTATTCCTGAGGCGGTAGAAGAGACGGTGGAAGGCCTTGCTTTTGCAACGGAAAATGACCTATTTACAGGCGTTTTACAAATTTGGAAAGATGCCAAAGAAGATGTACTTTCTGCGCTGAAAGAACAATTTCGGGCTGTTGCGGTGATTTTACTGGTTGCAGTTTTATGCGGTGCAGCAGAAAGCGCTGCACAAGGTGAGCTGAATTCCAAAGCCATTGCCATGGCAGGGGTGTTAGCTGTTACGGCGGTGGCGGCGGGAGATGTAACAGCGCTTTTGGGCGTAGGTGTGGAAAAGATCCGCGAACTGGGAAGATTTTCCAAAGTGTTGCTGCCGACACTTTCGGCAGCTGCAGCAGCGGGTGGCGCAGTGGGCACGGCTTCGGTACATCAGGTGGTGACAGTGTTTTTTGCAGATGTGCTGCTGAGCTTAACAGAATCGCTTCTGGTTCCCATGGTATACCTCTTCATCGGTGTTACAGCAGCGGAAGCTATCCTGCAGGAGGGGCGGCTGCAAGGACTTACAAATCTAATCAAAAAAATTATTACATGGGCCATGACAGTAACGCTGACACTTTTTTGTTCTTATCTTGCTGTAGGTGGCGCTGTGGCAGGCGGGACAGACAGAGTGGCGGTGAAAATGGCTAAGATGGCAGTTTCTGGAGCAGTGCCGGTGGTGGGAAGTATCGTTTCCGAAGCGGCGGTGACGGCCTTGGCGGGAGCAGGAATGCTGAAAAATATGATTGGTATTTTTGGGATACTGACGGTGTTGGCACTGTGTCTTGCTCCGTTTTTGCAGATTGCGGTGCAGTATATTCTCTACAAGATGGCATCTTTTGCAGCGGCTATGCTTGGCTGCGATGTGCTGGTAAAACTGATTGATGGTATCGGCAGCGCTTTCGGGCTGATTCTGGGTATGGTGGGAAGTTCCGTGGTGCTGGTGATGATCTCGGTGGTATTTTCCATTTTGGCGGTGACGATATGATTCAGACGGTTAGTGAATGGATACGCGGGGTAGTGATTTCATCACTTTTGGTTTCTCTTTTAACAATTTTTGTGCCGGAAGGACCTTTTCGCCGCGTTGCACGATTAACCGGTGGACTTATATTTTTGATGATGGCGCTGCAGGGAGTAGGAGAAGTGAACTTTTCCCGTTTTACAGCAGATTTTGAAACTTACAGAGCGGAAATCCAGCAGAAACAGGCAGAATTTGAAAAAGAAAACGAAGCAGCCATGCTGCAAAGCATAGCCGGAAAAACGGAAGCATATATATTGGACAAAGCCGATTCCCTGGGTCTTGATGTGACGGTGCAGGTGCAGGCGGATTCAGATAAACAAGGCGCTTATTACCTGACTAAAGTACAGCTTTTCGGTCCATACAGCACCGAACTTGCAGAATGGATGGGTGAAACACTGGGCCTTGATTCGGAAAAGCAGGAGTGGAGCAGCGGATGATAAAAGTGGAAAAATATATGGAGACCCTGAAAAAGTATAAATACGCTGCGGTGGTTCTGTCGATCGGACTTATCTTTCTGTGCTGGCCTGCAGGGGAGAAGGAAACGAGGGAAAGTCGTGAAGTGCCCGGGGCGGAAGAAGAACTCTCACAGACGGAAGCACGAATGGAAAAGATTTTGTCGGGGATCGAGGGAGTAGGTGTACTGGAAATCATGCTGACGGTGGATGCAGGCAGTGAGTTACATCTTGCGGCAGACCAATCGCTTTCTTACAGCGGGGATACAGCTTCCCCCGAAAGTTATGTGCGGGAAGAAAATTTTGTGGTGCTTTCTCAAGGCAGCGGCGAGGAAGAAGTTGTGGTCACAAAGAGTATGTATCCTGTTTACCGCGGCGCATTGATCGTTTGTGACGGAGGAAACGACGCAAAGGTAAAACTGGCAATTACAGAAGCTGTCAGTGCGCTGACGGGGTTGGGCACAGAAAAAATATCGGTAATCAAAAGGCAATCTTAAGAGGAGGACGGAACAGAATGAAGCAAGTGTGGAAAAGAAACGCGGTGGTATCCTGTGTGTTGCTGTTGGTGTGTACGGCAGTGTATCTCAATTGGAAATATGCAGGAAACGTGGCGCAGACAGAAGGGAAGATGCTGGGGGAATCGGTGTTGGTAAGCGATGAAGTCAGTGAGGGAGATGAGGCGGCTATTTACGAAAGTGAAACTGACGGAGATTATTTTGCTTCTGCACGTCTTACCCGCCAGCAGGCACGGGACAGCGCACTGGCACTTTTGCAGGAAGCGGCAGCAGAGGAAAATGCCGATCAGAGCGTGCTGGATGAGGCAGTAGCTTCCATGCAGGTGTTGGCAGCAAACACCCTTGCTGAAGCGCAGATTGAAAACCTGGTAACCGCAAAAGGATACGAAGACTGTGTTGTGTTTATGTCAGATGAAAGTGTCAGCGTAGTGGTTTCCACAGCCGGAGCCGGACTTACTGAGACGGATGTTGCTCGTATTACCGATATTGTTATTACAGAAACAGGATACAGTGCAGAGGGTATCAAGATCATGGAAACCGATTAAACTGCATTTAAAAACAGGCCCTGCAGGAGGTGTTCTGCATGGCCTGCTTTTTTAGATGATTACGCAATTTAAATAATTGTTGTATTTTTTTCAATAGGATGGTACAATACATATGATAAATTACCTTTGGTATGCTTTTTAAGGAGATTGGCATTATGGGTGAAAATAAGGCTTATCTGATCCGTGCGGAAGAAAACGGCAGCGTAAATATTTCTGAAGATGTTGTGGCAGCTATTGCTATCGGTGCTGTGAAGGATGTGGAAGGTGTCAGTGGTATGGCATCTAACCTGGGCGCTAACGTAACGGAACTTGTGGGCAAGAAGAACGTGATCAAGGGCGTGAAGCTGGACATGAACGCCGAACACATTGTGGTGGACGTTTTCATCATTGTGCGTTATGGCTTTGAGATCATGGATGTTGCTGAAAAAGCTCAGCTTGCCGTTAAGAATTCTCTGGAAGCGCTGACCGGTATTGAAGTGGATGGTGTCAACGTTCACGTTAGCGGCATCAGCTTTGAATAAGCGTATACTCTAGAAAAGGACGATTGGGTTATGATTCGTAATGTAGCGCGTGAGATCGCTGTCCATCTCTCTTATGAACTGAGCTTCAGTGAGCTGGGTGTTAATGAACTGCTGGATCAGCGTTTGAGCGATGAGGGGTTTGCTGCTCTCGCTGAAGAAGATGAAATTTATACTTCCGCTCCCAACGAAAAGCAGGCTCGCTATATCCGCACGCTTGTCAGCGGTGTGGATGAGCATGCTGCCGAGCTGGATAGCTACATTGAAAAATATGCTGTGGGCTGGAGTTTCTCCCGTATCTCTCTGGTAGCTTCCGCAATCATGCGTGTTGCCATGTATGAGATTCTTTACATGCCCGATATTCCCAACGGCGTTGCCATCAATGAAGCGGTGGAAATCGCCAAGAAATACGAAACGGAGGAAACCGTGAAGTTTATCAACGGTATTCTCGGTAAGTTCGTGCGCAGCGAAGCTGCAGAATAACCGATACAGGCAGAGCGATGGCAGGTCATGCCCCGTGTCGCTCTGCCTTTTCGCATGAAAAAGCAGGTGTTGTATGGAAGAGAGAACCGTTTTTGAGGTTTCTCAGGTAAACCTTCTGATCAAGGACCTTTTAGAAGGGATCCCAGATCTCAATCATATTTATATTCGCGGTGAGATTTCCAACTATAAGGTGTATCCTTCAGGGCATCACTATTTCACATTGAAAGACGCGGAAGGCGCCCTTCGTGCCGTGATGTTCAAGGGCGCGGCTATGAAGCTGCGTTTCCGGCCTGAAAACGGTATGAAGGTTATTGCTCACGGCCGCATTTCTGTTTTTCCCCGTGACGGAGCTTATCAGCTTTACTGCACGGAGATGACGCCTGACGGTGTAGGCGACCTTTACGTTGCGTTTGAGCAGCTCAAGGCAAAGCTTCATGCAGAAGGTCTTTTTGATCCTATGCATAAAAAACCGCTGCCCGCGTATCCTCAGCGTATTGCTATCATCACATCTTCCGCAGGTGCGGCTGTACACGATATGATCCGCATTTTGAAGCGGCGTTATCCCATTGCCAAAGTGCTGCTGCTCCCTGTGCGGGTACAGGGTGTAGAAGCGCCTCCTGAGATTGTGGGTGCTATTCGCTATGCCAACCGCCACCGTTTGGCGGACGTGATCATCACGGGCCGTGGCGGCGGCTCTATTGAGGACCTTTGGGCCTTTAACGATGAGCGGGTGGCCCGCGCGATTTATGACTCTGAGATCCCTGTGATCTCTGCGGTGGGCCATGAGCCTGATGTGACCATTTCCGACTTTGTGGCAGATGCCAGAGCTTCCACACCTTCCAACGCGGCGGAGATCGCCGTGCCCGATATGGCAGAGCTGAAAAAGAGCATTGCCGCGGCGAAGGAACGGATGCTGCGGGCAGAGGAGCGAAAGATCGCAAAACTTTCCGATTCTGTCGCAGCGCTTTCCCAGAAGCGGGTGCTGCGTGAGCCTATGGCATTTATCCAGGACAAGCGTGTTCTTTTGGATTATACACAAAACAGACTCTCGTCTTCTGCAGATAAGATTTTAAGTCTCAACCGTGAAAAATTCGGCAGACTTGCTGCATCCCTGGATGCCCTGAGCCCGCTGAAGGTGTTGGGCCGCGGATATGCGGTGGCACGGAAGGAAAACGGAGAGATCCTGAAAGCTGCTGCAGATGTTTCTCCCGGCGAAGGCGTGGAGATTACCCTGGGCGCAGGGGAGATCTGCTGCAGAGTGGAAGAAGTTCGGGAATAAAGAGGAGAAAAACATGGAAAATATGACATTTGAACAGAAGATCGGTCGTCTGGAAGAGATCGTTGCCCTTTTGGAAAAGGGTGATGCCCAGCTTGCCGATAGTCTTCAGCTTTTTGAAGAAGGCACCAAGTTGGCAGGTGACTGCGCAAAGCTTTTGGACGATGCAGAACAGAAAGTGGTGAAGCTTTCTAAGGGTGCTGACGGTGCGCCTGTGGAAAGTCCCTTTGCAGTTGAGGAATGAGCATGGATAAGAAAGCATTTGATGCGCGTTATGCGCTTTATCACGCTGCTATTGAAGAATATCTGGATGGCCTTTTCACAGCGGATGTGGCTTATAAAACTTTGTTTGAGTCCATGCGCTACAGTGTTTTAGCCGGCGGCAAGCGGATCCGTCCCGTGCTGACCTTGGAATGGGCTCGCATCTGTGGTATGGATTGGAAGAAGGCGCTGCCTTTTGGCTGCGCGCTGGAACTGATCCACAACTATTCTCTGATCCATGATGACCTTCCCTGCATGGATAACGACGATTTTCGCCGCGGTAAGCCCACCAACCATAAAGTTTACGGAGAAACTATGGCAACTTTAGCAGGGGATGCGCTGCAGCCTGCAGCATTTAGTCTTATTGCCAATGCCGAAGATCTTTCTCCCGTGGCCCGTGTGGACGGTGTGAAGATCCTTTCCCATGCCTGCGGTGAAAACGGCATGGTGGCAGGCCAGGTGCTGGATCTGGACGGCAGCGCCAAAGACCTTGAAAGTGTGCGGCTTCTCCATAGCCTGAAGACCGGCGCTATGATCATGGGCGCGGCGGAACTGGGCTGCGCTGCAGCGGAAGGAAGCGCAGAAATGCGCGCCTCTGCCAAGGAATACGCTGCGCAGATCGGCCTTGCATTCCAGATTCGCGATGATATGCTGGATGTTATCGGGGATGCGGAAGTATTCGGCAAACCCATTGGTTCCGATAAGGAAGAGGGGAAGACCACTTTTGTGGATCTCCTGGGTCTTGAAGGTTGCCGCAAGGCTGTGGAAGAATGCACGGAAAAGGCTTGTGAAGCGCTGAAAAATGTGCCTGAAAATGAATTTCTTGTGATGCTGGCCCAGCAGTTGGCAGGAAGAAATTATTAAAAATTAAAAGAAAAAGGCGATGGTCAACACCATCGCCTTTTTCTTTTTAGAGGAACTAAGCCGGAAGAAATCATAAATCACTATGCATATTATCTTGTATATTCATGAAAATAGGTGTATACTAAAAATGCTATCAGCGACGCAGTATCCTAGTCAGAACTGCCGTTCTCGAAGAAGGGCCTAAAAATCCTTTAAAGGGCACAACTGTGAAACCTTTGGTGCTTGCTTCTTACGCCCAGTTTGGGGTGGGTGCTGGAGGAAGGCGCGATTTTTCGCGCCTGCAGATCCGGGGCGCTTTCCAATGGCATGGAAAATCCGACCCTGCTTCTGTGGAGACCTGCTATTGTGGGGCAACGTACTCCCTTGTGGTAAGCGATTGCGGCACGAAGCAGATTTGAACCTGCAATGCGGTGTGGTTCGGCCTTTGCGCTGTAAATGCTGTGTGCAGAGTAGCCTGCCTTGCGTGGGTATGGGGGTTGGAGTCAGCATTGCTTTCCGGCCGAAAGTGGTGAGTACTGTTCCTCGAAACCATATCTGCAAAAGAGGATAAGGAACGGAAAGTCTGTGGTGGAAAACGCCTAGGCTGTCTTTTTTAAGGGCAGAAGATGGATTACAGTGCGGACTAAGTGGCAGTCGGGTATCGCAGCAGGCGACGCTGCGGCACGGTATTTAAAGGGGAACCGCCTGATCGGCAACGAGAGGTATGCCGCGGGGAAATCCAACCCGTACCTAAGCCGTAAGATTTACGTTTTCTGTTGTCGCTGATCAGCAACTTTTTCAATTTCCGGAGGATGCATCCTTGGATAAAGATAAAAAGAAAAATAAGAAAGAAAAAAGTGGAAAATACAGTTGGGCTATTCGTATCTTTTTTATTTCCATTGTGATCTCTGCCGTTCTCAGCCTCACTTCCGATGCTGTGCTGGATAAGGCAGGATACCTTCTTTCTTTCCTGATTTTGTTTGTTTTCATTTTCCTCGGTATTGTTTTCGATATCGTGGGTGTGGCGGTGACTTCTGCCGATCCTAAACCCTTCCATTCCATGGCAGCTCACAAAGAAGCCGGTGCCCGTGAGTCGCTGCGGCTTTTGAAAAGCGCCGATCATGTCAGCAGCTTCTGTAATGACGTGGTGGGCGACATCTGTGGCATTGTCAGTGGTACTACGGGTGCTGTCATTGTGGCACGGCTGCAGGATGGTCTTGGCGGCGTGGATGTGATGCTGGCCGTTCTTGTAACGGCGCTGGTTTCGGGGCTTACCATCGGCGGCAAAGCTGTGGGTAAGAATATCGCCATCAACAGCAGTACAAAGGTTGTGTTTGCGGTGGGGAAAGTGCTGCACTTTTTCCATTGCGTTTCTGATAAGAGGAAATAACTGTGATTCTGGAAAAACTTACTTCTCCGGCTGAACTGAAAAATATGAATATGGTTGAACTTCAGCAGCTCTGCGATGAAGTGCGCTCTTTTCTTGTGGAGGAAGTTTCCAAAACAGGTGGGCATCTTGCTTCCAGCCTGGGCGCTGTGGAACTGACTGTGGCGATCCACTGCGTATTTGACACTGCAAAGGATCGCCTTGTTTTTGACGTAGGGCACCAGTGCTATCCGCATAAGGTCCTTACGGGGCGTCGGGACCAGTTTTCTACACTGCGGCAGTTTAACGGCCTTTCCGGTTTTCCCAAACCGTATGAAAGTGAGCATGATGCTTTTGTGGCAGGACATGCTTCCAACTCTGTTTCCGTGGCGCTGGGCATGGCGCGCGCCCGCTCGCTGCAGAATGAAAATTACCACGTGCTGGCCATGATCGGTGATGGTGCTATGACCGGCGGCCTTGCATACGAAGGACTCAACGATGCAGGTGCAGCAGGGGAGCCTATGATTGTGATCCTCAACGATAACGGTATGAGCATCAATCCCAATGTAGGTGCACTTCACGGTCACCTTGCGGCGCTGCGTTCCCGTCCCGGTTACCATCGGATGAAAGAGCAGTACAGAAAGCTTTTGGGTAAGGGAAAAGCCGGTGTTGGCCTTTATCGCTTTGGTCACAAGGTAAAAATGGCGTTGAAAAAGACGCTTTTCCCCGGCAGTACCCTTTTTGAAGATATGGGCTTTACCTATATGGGGCCTGTGGATGGTCACGACCTGGAGACTTTGATCCATATGCTGACCTGGGCCAAGGAAGAGCGTTGCCCAGTATTGCTGCATGTGCACACTGTAAAAGGCAAAGGATACTCTTACGCGGAAGAAAATCCGGGTAAATTCCATGGTATTGGGCCTTTTTCTGTAGAAACAGGCGAGACGCTGAAAGGTGAGAGCGCCTCTTTCAGCAGCGAATTTGGCCGTGCCCTTTGCGATTTTGCCAAGGACGACGAAAAGCTCTGCGGCATCACCGCTGCTATGACCAGCGGTACTGGGATGGATGAATTTGCCCGCCGCTATCCCCAACGCTTTTTCGATGTTGGCATTGCGGAAGGTCACGCGGTTTCCATGGCAGGCGGCCTTGCAAAACAGGGAATGCTGCCGGTATTTGCCGTGTATTCAAGCTTTTTGCAGCGCGGGTTTGACCAACTGATCCACGATGTGGCGCTGAGTGACTTGCATGTGGTTCTGGGTGTGGATCGCGCTGGCCTTGTGGGGGCTGACGGTGAGACCCACCACGGCACTTTTGACGCTCTGTATTTAAGCGAAATTCCCGGCATGCGTGTCTTTTGCCCAGCAAATTACGCTGAGCTTCGCAGCATGCTGCACACTGCGATTTACGATGTGAAAGGCCCTGTGGCCGTTCGCTATCCCAGAGGCAGTGAGGGAGACTTCCGTGAAGATACCACTGGCAGCGAAATTGTTCGCCTGCGGGAAGGCACGGATATTACCCTGATGGGTTACGGTGTGATGATCAATCACCTTCTTGCCGCTGCTGAGAAGCTTGCTCAAAAGGGTATCTCGGCAGAGGTTTTGAAGATCAACGTGATCTCTCCTTTGGAAGATGAACCCATTGTGGAATCTGTTCGTAAGACGAAGCATCTCTTGGTGGAAGAAGACTCCTGCGGCGCAGGCTGCGTGGGCCAGAGAGTGGCTGCCATCCTTGCTGAAAATGGGATTGCCCCGGATCAGCTGATTTTGAAAAATCTTGGAAAAACCTTCGTTCCTCAGGGAACGGTGAAAGAATTGGAACACTGCTGCGGCCTTGACAGTGATGGCATTGTGGAAGCGGTATTGGAGAAGTGCAGATGAGTAAGAAAACAAGACTTGATGTTTTGCTGGTGGAGCAGGGATACCTGGAAAGCCGCCAGAAAGCCCAGGCCACCATTATGAGCGGCCTTGTATTTGTGAATAATCAGCGGGTGGACAAGCCCGGTACTATGATCGCCAATGATGCGGCTATTGAAGTGCGCGGCAATGCCATTCCCTATGTGAGTCGCGGTGGTCTGAAGCTGGAAAAGGCTATGAAGACCTACGGTCTTGTGCTGGATGGAAAGATCTGCGCCGATATCGGTGCATCCACCGGCGGCTTTACCGACTGCATGCTGCAAAACGGCGCGCAGAAGGTTTACGCTGTGGACGTGGGTTACGGTCAGCTGGACTGGAAACTGCGCAGCGATGAGCGCGTGGTTTGCATGGAGCGCACCAATGCACGCTATCTCACCCATGAGCAGGTGCCTGACGAGTTGGATTTCGCCAGTGTAGACGTATCCTTCATTTCTCTTAAGCTCATTCTTCCTATGCTGCATACCCTGCTGAAAGAGGATGGCTATGTTGTGTGCCTTGTGAAGCCTCAGTTTGAAGCGGGCAAGGAAAAAGTGGGGAAGAAGGGGGTTGTCCGCGACCCCGCTGTTCACCTTGAAGTGCTGGAAAACTTCTTTGGTCATGCAAAGGAAAATGGCTTTACAGTTATTGGTATTACTTATTCTCCTATCAGAGGTCCTGAAGGGAACATTGAATATCTCGGCTATCTGCGCCACGGTCAGCACGAAGAAACGAGTTTTGATCTCAAGGCTTTGGTGGAAGAATCTCACGGAACGCTGAAGGAATAAGGAGAAAGAAACTATGAAAAAAGTGATCCTTTGTCCCAATCCCTATCGTGACCGCGGATTTGAAGCCACCAGAAAGTCTCAGGAGATGCTTCGTTCCTGCGGTATGGAGGCTGTGATCTGCCTTCCGTTCCATGTGGATACCATTGTGGGCGGAGAGGGTTTGGAATTTAAAAACCTGCAGCAGGAGATCCGCACGGCAGATCTTCTTATCGCTTATGGCGGTGACGGTACTATTCTGCACCTTGCTAAAACCGGCGCCACCAACCATGTGCCCATTCTCGGTGTGAATATGGGCAGCCTTGGTTTTATTTCCGAACTTGAGATCGGCGAGTTGGACCGGCTGAAGGAATTGGCGGATTGGAATTTTAAAATCGAAAACCGCATGATGCTGGATATCAGCGTTCGCAGAGGCGACCGCGAGATCTACTCCAATATCGCGCTGAACGAAGCAGTAGTCACCAAGGGCGCTATTTCCAATGTGGTGCACCTGCGCGTGCTCAGCGACGGCGCAAAGCTTACAGAAATGCGCGGTGACGGTGTGATCATCTCCACACCTACGGGTTCTACAGGTTACTCTCTTTCCGCAGGCGGTCCTGTTCTGGAGCCTACGGTGCGCAATCTGGTGATCAATCCCATCTGCGCCCATGTGGGGCAGACCAACTGCTATGTGCTTTCTCCCCGCCATGAACTTACGGTGCTGCCGGTTAAGTGCGGCAGAAAATCTGTGTACCTTTCCGTAGATGGCGGCCGCGCATTCTCTCTTCGTGATGGAGATGAAGTGCGCATCACCAGCTCCCGGTTGGATACGAAGCTGGTAAGACTCTCTGAAAAGAGCTTTTGCGAGATTTTTGAAAAGAAAATGCTGGGAGGTGTTTTGGGTGAAAAATAGTCGCCAGGAAAAGATCCTTGAGATCATTTCTGCAGAAAATGTGGAAACGCAGGAGCAGCTCCTTGTCCGCTTGCAGGAGATGGGTATTGTCAGCACGCAGGCTACCATTTCCCGTGATATTAAGCAGCTGCATCTGGTAAAAGAGCCTATCGGTCAGGGACGGTATAAATACGGTATTTCCGAAAACCGTGCCAAGCTGAATTTTGCTGAAAAGCTGCAGACCATTTTCCGTGAAAGCATCACCACCATTGACTATGCGCAGAATATCGTGGTGGTAAAGACCATGCCCGGTCTTGCTTCTGCGGCCTGTTCCGCGCTGGATAGTATGCATCTTCCCATGATGCTGGGCAGCATCGCAGGTGACGATACCGCCATGCTGGTGATGAAGTCCAACGATGCGGCTGCGGAATTCTGCGAAGACATCCGCGCTATGCTTTTGTAATTTAGGAGAATTCTATGCTGGTATTGCTGCACATTGAGAATATTGCTGTCATCGAAGAGGCAGATATTGAATTTCTGCCCGGCTTCAATGGCCTCACCGGTGAAACCGGTGCAGGTAAATCCATTGTGATCGATGCATTGGGTGCGGTGTTGGGTCAGCGTACCAGCCGCGACCTCATTCGTACAGGAGCGGAAAAAGCCTTTGTCAGCGCGCAGTTTACGGGTATTTCCCAAGAGCTCCCCGTGTTGAAAGAGCAGGGGATCGAGGTGGAGGAAGGCGGTAGCCTTTTGCTCCAGCGTGAGATCTGCGCTGACGGCAAGAATGTTTGCCGTGTCAACGGTCGCCCTGTGGGCGTGGTGCAGCTGCGCGAGATCGGTGCAAGCCTTTTGAATATCCACGGTCAGCACGACGGGCAGAAGTTGCTGGATGAAGAACAGCACGGTGTATTTCTGGACCGCTTCGGTCACACCGATGCGTTGCTGGAAGCTTTTGCCGCCCGCTTTGATGCCATGAGTGAGCTCAAGCGCGAAATTCGCAGCTTGCAGATGGATGAAGCGGAAAAGGCGCGGCGGGTGGATAGCCTGAAGTTCCAGATCAATGAACTGGAGCGCGCCCAGCTTACCTTGGGCGAAGAAGAGGAACTCAAGAGCCGCCGCAATATTTTAAGAAACAGCGAGAAGTTTATTTCTGCCGTGGAAGGTGCGGATTTCTACCTCAACGGCGGTGATTCTTCCCTCGGTGCCGTTGCGCAGATCCGTGAGGCGGAAAGTGCACTCAGCGGTGCGAAAAACTTTGGTGATACCTTTGCGGAGCTTTCTAAGCGATTGGAATCTGTGCGCTGTGAAGTATATGACCTTGCCGAGACAATTCGCGATATGCGCTGCGAATTTGACTTTTCTCCTGCAGAATTGGACGCGGTGGAAGAGCGGCTTGACCTGCTTTACCGTTTGGGCAAGAAGTATGGTGCCACCACGGAGGACATGCTCGCTTACCTTGAAAAATGCCAGAACGAACTCTCTGCCATTGAGTACGCGGACGACACCATTTTGCAGCTGGAAATGAAGCTTTCCAAGGCGGAAGCCAAGGCGAAAGCGGCGGCCAAGGAGCTTTCTGACGCACGAAGAGCAGCAGCGGAAGTTTTGGAAAAACTGATTTTGCAGGAGCTCCACGATCTGGATATGACCAAGGTTCGTTTCTCGATCTGCATCGAAGAAAAAGAGATGGATCGCAGCGGCTGCGATCAGGTATCCTTCCTGATGAGTGCCAATGTGGGTGAAGACCTGAAGCCGATCCATAAAATCGCCAGCGGCGGCGAACTGGCCCGCATTATGCTGGCGCTGAAGAATGTACTTAGTGAGCAGGACGAGGTAAGCACTTTGGTTTTCGACGAAGTGGATACCGGTGTCAGCGGCCGCGCGGCGCAGAAGGTGGCAGAAAAGCTTGCCCGCATTTCCCGCAAAAAGCAGGTTCTCTGCATTACCCATCTGCCGCAGCTTGCCGCCATGGCAGATACCCATTTTTCCGTGGAAAAAGGGGAGCGGGACGGCCGCACCTATACCCGCGTTGTCTGCATGAATGACGAAGAGCGCAAGCGGGAACTGGCCCGCATCACAGGCGGCGCTGAAATCACGGATGCTATGCTCTCCGGTGCGGAAGAACTGCTGCGTCAGGCACGGGAATACCGCGCGGGTCTCTAAGCGTTATTTTCATCAGAATATTCGGCAGTTCCCGTTTGGGCGCAGCTCGAGATCAAGCGCATAAGCGGGCATTCTGCTTATGCGCTTTTTGTTTGAAAGGGGGCTTCTATGAATTGTCCTTATTGCGGAAAAGAAATGGAGAAAGGATACATAAAAAGCAGCCGCCACCTGTTTTGGAGCCGCGGCGGCGAACTGGAAACCATAGACGGAGATGATTTGAAATTAAGCAAAGGCTTTTTGAAAAGCTTGAAGGGTTTTTTTGTTGGATTTTCGGTAGAATCTAACTATTGCAAATGGTGCAAAAAAATCATAGTAGAGGTGAAGGAGGGGAACGTATGAAACTCTACATAAAAGAAAAGGTCTTTTCCTGGGGTGACAAATTCACCGTGAAGGATGAGTGCGGAAACGACAGATATGTGGTGGAAGGCGAGATCCTTACCTTTGGAAAAAAGCTCCATGTTTATGACATGGCAGGAACCGAAGTTGCCTTCATCAAGCAGGAGGTCTGGAGTTTTTTGCCCCGCTACTATGTTTTCTGTGGAGAGCGACAGGTGGCTGAGATCAAAAAAGAGTTCACCTTTCTTTTCCCCAAGTACACCATTGAGGGCCTTGGCTGGGAGATCAACGGTAAATTCATGGCCCATGATTACGAGATCACCAAGTGCGGCTATCCCATCGTTACCATCGCCAAGGAATGGATGACCTGGGGGGATAGCTATGAGCTGGATATCGCAAATCCCGCTGACGAGATCGTGGCGCTGGCGGTGGTGCTGACTATCGATTGCGTTACCGAAGCTGCTGCAAGAGCGTCAAGCAATAACTAAATAAAAAAGAGGATGGAAAACCATCCTCTTTTTCTTTTTCAGAATGTCAGCCGCATCTGATACCACACCACGTTGCCGTGGACGGAAGCGGAGATGCCTTCATTGACGAAACCGAACTTTTCGTAATAATGGATCAGGGCATCCTTGCAGGTAAGTACCAGACCTTTGCGGTTCTGTACGCGGGCATCGGCAATGGCGCGCTCCAAAAGCTGCGCGGCGCAGCCCTGGCAGCGGTAAGCGGGGAGGGTGTTGACGCCGAAGATCATCTGCCAGGCGCCGTTTTCGTTGTGCAGCGCGGCGTTTTCGTACATTTCATCGGTGAGATCTGCTTCATCGGTGACAAAGCCATCAACGAAACTTACCAGAGTGTCGCCGTCAAAAAGCAGCCAGAAATGGTTGGCATAATAGTCGAGACGGTTTTTGATGTCCTTTTCCGTGGCAGCTTCGGCGGCAGGGAAGCAGGCTGCTTCCACGGCGGCCAGAGCGGCAAGGTCGGAAGGGAGAGCGTATCGAACGGTCATAAACGGACTCCTTGTTGCTTTTTTCTTGATTATAGCTGAAATTGGGGGGCTTTTCAATCCATGCAGTTGACTTTTTCCACGCAGATATGCTATAATACGCGGCAGTGAAAACAGCGTAAATGCGGTGAAGAAAACAAGTAGCTGCGGTTTAGCTCTGCCAAGAGAAGCCCCGTTTGGTGGAAGGGGAAGAGAGCGGCCCATGCGAATACATTTCTGAGCAGCCCTTTGAAGCCCTTTGGGTGTGTAGGAGGAGTCGGGCGGCCGCCCGTTACAGCGGCAGCGTTTTTTTAACGCAATGAGGCTGCGCTCGTGAGAGCGGAGCAAACTGAGGTGGTACCGCGATTTTTTCGTCCTCTGTCTTTTGGCAGAGGGCTTTTATTTTTGGAAAAGGACGATACAATGTTCTCTTATACGAAAGAAATTCAAAAAATCTATCCCGTGCGCAAATCGGCAAAAGAAAAGGCTGATTTCCGCAGATATCTCGAGGATAATCTTGACCGCATGGGATACGATGTGCGTCAGGAACGAAGCGGAAGCGCTGTGAATGTGGTGGCGGGGGATCCCTCCCGCGCGGCTTATCTCGTAACGGCGAATTACGATACTCCTGCAGCGGCGCTGATCCCTATTTTTGCATCAGCTACCAATGTGCCGCTCTATGTGCTGACGCAGATGCTGATGGCGGCAGTGATGATGGTAGCCTGCTTTGTGGCTTCCGTGGGTGTTTCCTTTGCCATGCAGGCACCGGGGCTTGCGTTCCCGCTTTTCTGCCTTCTGGCGGCGCTTATTATCGTGCTGGCACGGTATGGCCCCGCAGCGAAGAAGAATGCCAATATCAACACTTCCGGTCTTGGCACAGCGCTGGACATTGCCCGTGATCTTCCAAAAAACGCAAGAGACCATGTGGCTTTCGTATTTTTCGATCAGGGTGAAAGCGGCATGGGTGGATCGGCTGCCTACCGTAAGGCCCACAAAAACGATGTAAATCAGCAGGTGGTGTTCCATCTCTACGGCACAGGCGAGGGGGATGAGATGCTGTTTCTGCCCTCTAACCGCCAGCGTTGGGACGGGGATACATCCTCGGCTATCGAAAAAGCCTTTTTGCCTGCAGAAGGCAAGCGGGTGAAGGTGGTGGAAAAAGGGTTGGTTTACTATCCTTCTGACCAGCGAAAGTTCCGTTTTTCCTATCTGGTGGGTGCCTTTAAAAAGAGCCCCGTCTTAGGATATTACCGCTTCAAGCGGATCAATGACACAGTAAGTGATGGCGCGAATGCAGAAATGCTGCGCCAGGGTTTTATTAAATTTTTTGAAGAGTGAGGAAAATGAACATGGGTATTTATGAAGAACTCGTTGCCCGCGGTTTGATCGCACAGGTAACGGATGAAGCAGAAATTCGCGAAATGATCAATAACGGCAAGGCTACTTTCTACATTGGCTTTGACCCTACCGCAGATAGCCTTCATGTAGGTCACTTCATGGCTCTGTGCCTGATGAAGCGCCTGCAGATGGCAGGTAACAAGCCCATTGCCCTGATCGGCGGCGGTACTGCTATGATCGGCGACCCCTCCGGCCGCACCGACATGCGCTCCATGATGACCAAGGAAACCATCGAACACAACTGTGCTTGCTTCAAAAAGCAGATGGAACGCTTTATCGAATTTGGTGAAGGCAAGGCTCAGATGGTAAATAACGCTGACTGGCTGCTGGATCTTAACTATGTTGACGTTCTGCGCGAAGTAGGCGCTTGCTTCTCTGTTAACAACATGCTCCGCGCTGAATGCTACAAGCAGCGCATGGAAAAGGGCCTTAGCTTCCTGGAATTCAACTACATGATCATGCAGTCTTACGACTTCTATCATCTCTTCCAGAACTACGGCTGCAACATGCAGTTCGGCGGCAACGACCAGTGGAGCAACATGCTGGGCGGTACTGAACTTATCCGCCGCAAGCTCAGCAAGGATGCACACGCTATGACCATCACTCTGCTGCTTACCTCTGAAGGCAAGAAGATGGGCAAGACTGCTTCCGGCGCAGTGTGGCTGGATCCCAACAAGACCTCTCCCTACGATTTCTATCAGTATTGGCGCAACATTGAGGACGCTGACGTTCTCAAGTGCATCCGTATGCTGACCTTCCTGCCTCTGGAACAGATCGACGAAATGGATAGCTGGGAAGGCGCTCAGCTCAATACTGCAAAGGAAATTCTGGCTTACGAGCTCACCAACCTGGTTCACGGGGAAGAAGAAGCCAAGAAGGCACAGGAAACTGCTCGCGGTCTCTTCTCCGGTGGCGGCGACATTTCCAACATGCCTTGCACCAACCTCAGCGATGAAGACTTCACTGATGGTGCTATCGACGTGCTGACCCTTCTGGTCAAGTGCGGTCTCTGCGCTTCTAAGGGCGAAGCTCGCCGTCTGGTACAGCAGGGTGGTATCAGCGTTGGCGGCGAAAAGGTCACCGCTATTGAGGCAACCTTCACCTGCGAAGATTGCAGCGGAGACGGCGCCATCATCAAGAAGGGTAAGAAGGTATTCCACCGCGCAGTAAAGGCTTAAACCCAAGTAAAATAAAAAGGTGTCAGGTGATTTCACCTGACACCTTTTATTATGTTCTGTTGTTATTCCTCGGTAGAATATACGGATTTTTCCAGTTTTTCCAGTTCCGCTTTGCCTGCATCAAAGGCCAGGGGGAGCTGAGAGAGGGTCACTTCCAGCTTGCGAAGCTCGGTGCTTGCATGGGTGGAAGCAGTGTTGACTGCGGTAACGAGGGAGTTATACTGCTGCTGTACATCGCCAAGGAAGGCGGTCAGACGGGTGCGGGTGCTGCCTTCGATCTCATCTGCGCGGCGCTTGGCATCCAGTTCAAGGCCGGAAATATGGTCTTTCACCTTGGCGTATTCTTCTGCCTGAGGACGAAGAACAGCGAGTTCTTCGTTGGCTGCGGAAAGGGAAGCATTAGCTTCTTCCAGACCTGCGGCAAAACTTTCTCCAAGAGATTTGGCTTCGCCCAAAGAGCAGGCAAGTTCATCGCGCTCTGCGGTCATAGAGGCGAGTTCTTCTTCCAGAGCCTTCACGCGGGCAGCAAGGGTATCGCGTTCTTCCTGCAGTGCAGAAATTTCATCCCGCAGAGAAGAACAGTCAGCTTCCAAAGCGGCAATAGATTCGCTGCTTTTACGGGAGGCACTTTCAATATAATCAATTACATCCTGACGGTTAAA
>JAZQUM010000043.1:0-7121 GCA_045631305.1 Oscillospiraceae bacterium
CCTCTTCCCCAGCATGATATTCACAGCCTACCAGCTGATGTATGAATTACCGTCCATCAGCCTGTATGTGTATTTTGATATCACGATCTGGTCTATTCTTGCTGCAGTTGCCTGCACAGCGGTTTCCACGCTGGGTGCCTGCCTGGCCACCCTTCGCTCTTCACCTGCTGCTTTGATGCGGCCCAAGACCCCCAAGGCGGGCAAGCGCATTTTGCTGGAACGCATCACGCCCCTTTGGAAGCGGATGAAGTTCACCCATAAGGTGACGGCTCGCAACCTGCTGCGCTATAAAAAGCGTTTCTTTATGACTATTGCCGGTATCGGTGGCTGCACGGCGCTGATCGTTGTGGGTTTTGGTGTTCGATCCAGTCTTCTTGTCACGGTGACCCGCCAGTACGAAGATTTGCTGCACTATACGACGCAGCTGTCTCTGTCCGAATCCATTCTGGAAGAAGACCGCGCGGCAATGGAAGATTTTATTTCACACGATAGCCGCATCAGTGATTTCACATCTATCCGCATGATCCCCGCAACCGCTATGACGGATGCCTATTCCATCACCGCTTACGCTGAAGTGATCGATCCTGCTGCTGCTCCGCGGTTTATGAGTCTGATCGATTACGGCAGCGGCGAGGAGTTCAACCTTACAGATGAGGGGGCTTTCATCGATCTGAAGCTTTCCGAGCTTTTGGAAGTTGGCATCGGTGACACCATTTTCCTGGACGGTGACGAGCGAATGGAAGTGACGGTAGCTGGCATTTTTGAGCACTACATGGGTCATTTCGTTTACATGACGCCCGCTTACTACGAAAGTGTTTCGGGCAATGAGACCGAAATCAATTCCTACATAATGACTCTGGCAGAAGATGCCGATTCTGACGCGCTGTATGAAGATATTCTGACCCTTGAGGGCGTTGCAGCTATCACCGCCAATCAGGATACCCGCGAAACTTATGAGTCCAGCACCGCCAGCATCGACTTTGTCATCGGCATTGTGATTTTGGCAGCGGCCGCCCTTGCGGTGGTGGTGCTCTTTAACCTCTCCAATATCAACATCACCGAGCGCCAGCGCGAGCTTGCCACCATTAAGCTCCTTGGCTTCCAGGATGGAGAGGTCACGGCTTACCTCTACCGTGAAAATGTGGTTTTGACGCTGTTGGGTATTTTGTTCGGTATCATTCTGGGGCGCTATCTGCATGCCTATCTTGTGCTTTCCGTTGAGATCGACATGATGATGTTTGGCCGCACCACGGATCCCATGAGTTATCTCTATGCCGCTCTTCTCACCATGGCTTTTGCCTTGCTGGTGAACCTGATGGCACATTTCAAACTCAAAAAGATCAACATGGTGGAAAGCCTCAAATCCGCAGAATAAAAAGAAAACTCCCAAGCCTTTTGGCTTGGGAGTTTTTATTTACCAGCTTATTTCCAGCGGCTCAAAGTGCATGGGATAGACGGGATAGTTGTAATCGACATAATCATTGAGGTTGGAAAGAGAGGTGCGGTATTCGCCGCAGTAGAGAAGACCCGTTTCGTCATAGACCCTGGCAACGAAGTTGCAGGTGTCGGTCCCGTAATGGTTATCATCAAAGATCAAAGAAACGGAGAGGAGTTTTTCTCCGTTGTAAGCCATTACGGTGTCGCTTTCCATGTAGCTGGTGGGGTCGTGCTCCAACCCTGCATCCACCGTGAATTCGGCATGGTAGTCGCCATTTTCATCACGGGTGAGAAGGGTCAGCGTTTCGCTGCCGTCGGCGGCATTGATGCAGCAGACCAGGAAATCTTCTTCTACATGCATGCCTACCCAGCCGTCTGTGGGCATGGTGGAGAGGGTAAAGCGCTGCAGCGTTTCCATGGTGTGGGCATCGATGGCGGTGAAGATATATTCTCCGTCTTCAATGGTGCAGAGGATCAGGCGGCTGCCATCGCTGCTGGGGGCAAAATAGGCAATCTCCATATCCTGCCGCAGCGGATAGACCATCTCCAGCTCCTCGGCATAAATGCCGGTGTGGGTCATAACGCCGGATTCATCGTAAGTGGGTTCGGTGTAGGGCAGGCGATAGATGCCGTAGCCGCCGGGAACTTCAGAAAAATCGATGGGCACACCGCGGGAAGAAAGACCGTGAATAATGAAGTAGCAGGTATCTTCCGTTACGGCATTGTGTACGTAACCGTTATACCAGTCTTCGCTGTTGACGTTGGCAAGGGGTGCAGGATTCATGCCGCTGCCGCTGCCCATGGAGTAAACCCTTCCCTCATCATCTTTACCTACGGAAATTTCAGCAAACTCGTTTTCCAATACCGGGATCTTGAAGAATTTCCAGATTGTATTTATCGTTTCCTGCTCGGCGGGCATCAGCCAGTCGGTATCGGCAGGGGAAGTGTAGCCAATGGGGTGGGGGAGATCTACGCCGATGCTCCAAAGATAATAATCCATGTAGTCTGCAAGGCGGAAAGTGTGGGACATTTCTGTGCCGTTGGGGGTGGCTTTGGCTGCTTCGTAGCTCATCTTTTCCCAGCCTGTAAGAGATGCCGCTGCCTCCTCGCTATAATTCATCTGATAATAGGAGTCGGGGTTGAGATAGACGCCGCCGAAAGTGCCGCTGCCCGTTTCGTATTCCCTGGTGGGCGTGTAGTAATATTCTGTGGTGGATGCAGTGGTGGTTTCGTCGCCGAATTCATAGGAAACATCCCAGAAAAGGCGGCGGTCGTACTGAGCGTGAAGCATCACTTCCGCCCCCTCCAGGGCAGAGATGTCCCCATAATACGGGTGCACGCTGACGGAAACATCATCACGGGTGGCATAGACAGCTTCTGAGAGATACACCGTGCCGCCCACGGAGAGAATGAGAAGCAGCGCAAGGAAGATCAAAGCTTTGCGCATGGATCATTCCTCCTCTCCCGTAAGGTCGCTGAGGGCTTTGCTCACCCGATCAGGGCGGTAGCGGTAAGTCTCTTTGATGTAGGTCATAAGATCTTTGTCCTCGTCTTCCAGTTCGTCCATGGCTTTGTCAGCCACGATCTCGCCTTCGCGGATGAGGATAGCGCGGCCGATAAAGCCGGAAACTTCTTCAATGAGGTGGGTGGAAAGAATCACCGTTTCATGAGGTTCCAAAATGCCCAGAAGCACTTTGTAGAAATCCTCACGGTTAAAAATGTCGTTGCCTGCAAAAGGCTCATCCATGAAGATATAATCCGCACCCTGAGAGAGGGAGAGGATCACTTCAAACTGATTTTTCTGTCCTGTAGAGAAGCTGTCCACGGCGCGGTGCATGGGAAGGGAGAAGAACTCCATGAGAGAAGAGAAGCGCTTGTGGGAAAACTTAGGGAAGTGCTCTGCGTAAAACTCTGCGTGAGCCTTGGGGGTAAGGTTGGGGAAATAGGAGTGCTCGGCGGTAGCAAAGGAGAGTCGGGCAATATTCTTTTTGGTAATGGGCTGGCCGTCCAGCGTGATGGAGCCCTTATGGGGAAGAAATCCCAGAATGCACTTCATCATGGTGGTTTTGCCTGCTCCGTTTTCACCGAAGAGCCCCACGATCTCGCCCTGAGGCAAAGAGAGATTTACATTGCGAAGGGCCACTTTTGTGCCGTAATTTTTAGAAACGTTTTTCAATTCGATCATACTATCACACTCCATATCTTCTGCCACTGACCGGATCCGAGGCATCCGTCAGGGGTGACAAGCAAATAGATGGCAAAGTAGAAAAGAAAGGTGAGGACCATTACTGCGGCAATGATCAGCGCTGCCGCCACGGGCACCGTCCAGCAGCGGCGGTGCAGCTCAAAACGGTTGGGGAGACGGTGCATGAGGTAAATGCTTTTGGAGCCTTGATAATGAAAGGCGTAATGGTAAAGGGCAAAAGCCAGCGCCAAAAGCATGGCGATGAAAAAGCCTAGAAAAGCATGCTCCACAAGGTCGATGAAATTCGGCATCATCATGCCATCGATCAGCACTTTTTTGCTGCCGCGATAAGTGTAGAGATCACCTTTGGCATTGGAGATGCGTACCGCCAGCGGAACTGTCAATCCAATGGCGGCACCCAGCACACCGCCTAGCGCTTTTTGCTCCATTTTGGCGGGGAAGCCGCAGGGAAGATGGCGGGAGAGGTCAATATTCTTCATAGAAATCCTGCACCTCCTCTTTGTTGCCCAATACTCTGGAAAGGGAAAAGCCTATGAAAACCACCAGGGCGATGAGCCCTAAAAAATCCATCATACCGGTATCGTTCAATGGACGACTCCAAAGAGCAACGATGGCAAGATAAGCGGGAATGACCTCGCCGAAGCGTTTGCCCTGTCGGTGTGCCATGGGATAGCGGGCAGCGGTGATGCCCAGCATCAGGCAGAAAAGTGCGTTTCGCACAAAGCCGAAGGCGTCTTCCATGGGCCAGCAGCCGCGGATGAAAGCCGAGCGGAAAAAGAGCATAAATTCCGTCTGGCTGCCGCTTGGCTCTGTGGCAGTGTACCACGCTGCAAGGGCAAAGATCACCAGTACCTGAGAGAGCCAGTAGAAAAGGTAGGCAAGGGCGTTGTAAATGGCCTGCCAGGTGAAAATCTGATTTTCGGAGATGGAAAGTCTTCTTAAAGTGTATCTTGTTTTGGAGGAAGCTTCGCATCCTGTCAGGCACAAAAGCAAAGTTACGGTGGCAAGACCTGCGGCGAAAAGAAGGGAGAAAAGACCTGCGGCAAAGGTATCTTCAATATGAGCGCCGCGGTTTAAAAGAATGCCGCTACAGGAGAGGTAAAAGCCAAGGGCCTGCAGCACTGCGGTAACAAGAGCGGCGAGAAACACGCGGTAAATGCTGCTTCGCGCCATCAGCATAAAAACGGACAGATGTTTTTTCATGGTCATCACCTCAGTCCCAATAAGTTTCGATGAGAGCCAATGCCTCGGTCTTGGTAAGGCCCATTTGTTTAAGGGCGGCCACGGTAGAGCGGGCATCGTTTTCCAGAAGTTCTTTTTTGATTTTTTCCACGGTTTCTTCCGTCAGCACCATGCAGCTTTTGGCACCGGTGTGCGAGGCGATCAGCCCTTCATCCTCCAAAAGACGGTAGGCTTTCTGCACCGTGTTGGGATTTACCCCCAAAAGGGCGCTGAGCACACGGCGGGAAGGAAGCTCGTCGCCGTTTACAATGGTGCCGGCAATGATGCCGCGCTTGATGAATAAAAGGATCTGCAGATAAATGGGAGTGCCGTCCTCCATCAGGAAGGATTCAAATGTGATCACGGTGACCACGCTCCTTTGCAACTGTGTTAGTTGTATAATACACTTTCTGACTGTATTATACGAGTGATACAGTCGGGTGTCAATAAAAAGCACAAAAAAATAAGACCTGCTCAAGGCAGGTCTTGAAATTTACCGCATTTTTTTAAAAAATTCGCTGAGGACGCTGCGGCATTCTTCGCTCAGAATGCCGCCTACCAGCGCGGGGCGGTGGGGGAAATTCTCCATAAACAGGTTCAGAACACCGCCGCAGGCGCCCATGGCATCATCCCGCGCGCCGTAATACACTTTGGGGATGCGGGCGTTGATGATGGCGCCGGCGCACATGGGGCAAGGCTCCAGCGTCACATAGAGTTGGCAGTCTTCCAACCGCCAGGAACCAAGAGTGCGGTTGGCTTCCAGAATGGCTTCCATTTCCGCGTGGGAAAAAGTTGCCTGCTTTTCTTCGCGGCGGTTGCGGCCGCGGCCGATGATCTCGCCCTCCCGCACGATCACGCAGCCAACGGGCACTTCGCCCGCCTCAGCGGCCTCGCGGGCAAGGGAAAGGGCCTCGCGCATATATTTTTCATCCATAGTGGGGATCCTCCTTTGGTATAGGATCAGGAATATTTGTCCATACTTTCCCATATACATCCAACCAAGGAGGCTGACGCATATGCGGAAAAAATTACCTTCACCTGCCGATATTCGGCGCAGCGAACTGGCGGAAGATATTGAAAACGTCAAAACCGAGCTTTGCTGCGCATACAACCGCTTTGACATGGCGGCCGATCCCAAGTTGACGGAGGCGGCCATCTATCACATTTTATCCCTGCGGGCAAAATATGACTATCTCATCCGCGAGATCAAGGCATTGGGGGTGAAGGCTATGGGGTAGGGGAAATGGCGGCGCTGATCGGCGCTGCGGCATTTTTGGCGGCAGTAGTGATCCGCGTGTTTTCCGCGCCCTTTAAAATTGTGGGGCGGGTTCTGCTCAATACCCTTTTGGGTTTCGTGCTGCTTTACGGAGTAAATGTGGCCTCAGCCGTAACGGGACTTTCCCTGGGGGTGAATCTTTACACGGCCCTTACCGTGGGCATTCTGGGTGTGCCCGGCTTGGGGCTATTATTGCTGCTGCAATGGGTATTTTAAATAGGTGTACATAGAGCCGCCCCGAAGGGGACGGTTTTTTCAGCGCTCCATGGTCTCCTTATTCCAGCCGTACAGCGGATAGCGCTGCATGGCGCCGAAGATCTTGGTGCGGAGATTGGGATAGTCTGCTTCCAGCTTTTCCAAAAGATCTTTGATCTCCTGCCGGCGGGTCACACCGTCTGCAGGACAGGGGTTTTTGATGACAGGCAGGTCTTCCCGCCGTGCGGCGCGGGCGACGTCCGTTTCTTCCACGTAGAGCATGGGGCGGATCTGCATCACATCCATGCGGTCGAGATAGGTGACGGGCTGGAAAGAACCGAGGCGGCCCTCAAAAAAGAGGTTCATCAGCATGGTCTCCACGGCATCGTCAAAATGATGGCCCAGCGCCACCTTATGAATATCCCGCTCCACCAGCGCGGTGTTGATGGCACCGCGGCGCATTTTGGAGCAAAGGGAGCAGGGGTTCTTTTCCTTGCGCTCTTCAAAAACGATCTGGTAGATGGGCACATCTACAATGGTGTAGGGCACGGCGAGCTTTTGGCAAAGCTCCGTCACGGGGGAAAAATCCAGTCCGGGCACGCCGGGGTGAAGGGTGATGGCCTCCAGCGTGAAGGGGAGGGGATAAAATTCCCGCAGACGGGCCATGGCGCAAAGAAGCACCAGCGAATCCTTGCCGCCGGATACCCCAACGGCAATGCGGTCGCCCGCTTCGATCATATGATAATCTTCCACACAGCGGCGGATCTGACCTAAAATGTGCTGCAT
>JAZQUM010000044.1:0-5263 GCA_045631305.1 Oscillospiraceae bacterium
TGCAGCACATTGTCGAGAAGTACAACAAGATCTACCGCATCCAGATGCCCAAAGTAACCCCTCATGTATGCAGACACACCTTCTGTTCCAATATGGCGAAATCCGGAATGAACCCTAAGACATTGCAATATATCATGGGGCATTCGGACATCAGCGTGACGCTGAATGTTTACACCCATGTGCAGTTCGATGACGCACAGGCAGAGCTGCTTCGAGTAGCGGATGCCTGAGAAACCCCGTTGGTAAAGCACATTTATTTACCAACGGATTTACCAATATTGCAGGAAAAAGCATGAGAAAATACGGGAAGATTTGAGAAGATATCCCGGAAACACAGAAACATGAAAATGCCGAAAAAACCTGCAATATTGGGCATTTGAGAAGAAATACAAGACTTATATGGAGATATAAGACGATGATAAAAATACTATTCGTTTGCCACGGCAATATTTGCCGCAGTCCTATGGCGGAATTTGTAATGAAAGACCTTGTTGAAAAGGCAGGGCGCTCTGCCGACTTTGAGATTGCCTCTGCCGCCGTTTCTACCGAGGAGATCGGCAACGATATATATCCTCCCGCCAAGCGTACCATGACTGCCCACGGCGTGCCTTTTTCCCGCCGCGGTGCCCGTCAGGTGACCAAAAGCGACTATCTCCATTACGATGCCATCATCTGCATGGATCGCTCCAACCTCCGCTGGCTGAGCCGCATCATCGGCGCAGATACCGAGGGGAAGGTTTCGCTCCTTATGGACCATGTGGGGCAAAGCCGCGACGTGGCCGACCCGTGGTACACCGGGGATTTTGAAGCTACCTACCGCGATGTGCTCCGCGGCTGCAGCGCCCTTTTGGAAAAATACTGATCCTTGCGCCCCCCTTTTCCCAAGGGGGGCATTTTTCTGCCGTATCATCGGTGGGCTAATGGTGAAAAGTATTGAAAAAACTGCAATTTGCGCCCCTGCGCCCTTGACTGCGGGGGGCAATTTTGTTATGCTAAGAATGATCAAAATAGGGGGGTTTTTTGCAACTGACGGATCAGTGGGTAACCACGGGGGAGCAGAAAACTCAGTTTTAATGTCGACCGTCTGGGCAGTCTACCTCTTATGAGTAAGGGGGAAGACTGTCCTTTTTTAGTATTCTATCGGGAGGAGAACGAAGTGAAAAAAGTTGGTATTATCATGGGGAGCGACAGCGACCTGGGCGTTGTGGAAAAAGCCATTGATGTGCTGAAGGAATTCGGTGTGCCCTGCGAAGTGCGCGTTTGCTCCGCTCACCGCACGCCTGTGGAGGCTGCTGAATTTGCCAAGTCTGCCCGTGCAAACGGTTTCGGCGCGCTGATCGCCGCTGCCGGCAAGGCTGCGCATCTGGCTGGTGCTATCGCTGCCAACACCACGCTGCCCGTCATCGGTATCCCTGTGAAGTCCAGCACGCTGGACGGTCTGGATGCGCTTCTTTCCACCGTGCAGATGCCCACCGGCATCCCCGTAGCCACCGTGGCTATCGATGGCGCTGCCAACGCTGCCCTCATCGCCATTGAGGTGCTCTCCGTCAGCGACGATGCTCTGGCTGAAAAGCTGGAAGCCAAGCGCAAGGCAGACGCGGATAAGGTTCGCGCAAAGGACGCGGCTATCCGCGAAAAGTACAGCACCGCTGAATAACGGAGGAAACTATGGGAGGCTTTTTCGGCGCGATTTCCAAGCGCGACTGTGTGCTTGATGTATTTTTTGGCGTGGACTACCACTCTCATCTGGGCAACCGCCGCGGCGGCATGGCCATGTACGATGAGGTGAAGGGTTTCCAGCGCGAGATCCATAATATTGAAAATTCCCCGTTCCGCACCAAGTTTGAAGACGCTGTCAGCGAATTCCGCGGCAACAAGGGCATTGGCTGCATTTCCGATACCGACCCCCAGCCTCTGCTGGTTCGCTCTCATCTGGGTCTGTATGCTATCTCTACCGTGGGCATCATCAACAATGCCGACAAGCTGATAGATGCTTACTTCTTTGATCATGACCATCAGTTCATGGCCATGAGCTCCGGCGCGGTAAACGAATCTGAACTCATTGCAGCGCTCATCAACAAGAAGGAATCTCTGGTGGAAGGCATCCGCTATGCGCAGGAGACCATTGAGGGCTCTGCCACCATTCTGATCCTTACCGCAGATAAGATCATCGCCGCCCGCGACAAGCTGGGCCGTCTGCCTGTGATCATCGGTCAGAACGAAGATGGCTGCTGCGTCTCCTTCGAGTCTTTCGCAGGCGAGAAGGTGGGCTACGAAACGGTTTACGAGCTTGGCCCTCAGGAGATCGTTGAGATCACTGCAGACGGTTACAAGACCGTTTCCCCCGCAGGGGAAAAGATGCGCATCTGCTCTTTCCTCTGGTCTTATTACGGCTATCCCAACTCCACTTATGAAGGCATCAACGTGGAAGTGATGCGCACCCGCAACGGCGCCATCATGGCCCGCAATGAAGCTGCCCGCGGCGACATGCCCGAAGTGGATTCCGTGGCAGGCGTACCCGACAGCGGCGTGCCCCACGCCATCGGCTACTCCAACGAGAGCAACAAGAATTATTCCCGCCCCTTCATCAAGTACACTCCCACCTGGCCCCGCTCCTTCACTCCCACCGATCAGAAGGTCCGCAATCAGGTGGCTAAGATGAAGCAGATCCCTGTGCCCGAACTCATCGAGGGCAAGAAACTTCTCTTTGTGGATGACTCTATCGTCCGCGGCACCCAGCTGCGGGAAACGGTTGAGTTCCTGTATAATTCCGGCGCCAAGGAAGTGCACATGCGCTCCGCCTGCCCGCCCATTATGTATGGCTGCAAGTTCCTGAACTTCTCCCGTTCCGGCTCCAAGCCCGACAAGGAGCTGCTGGCCCGCCGTGTTATCGACGAGCTGGAAGGGGAAGAGGGCCTTAACCACATTGAGGAGTACTCCGACGGCGCTACCGAGCGCGGCAAGTGCCTGCGCAAAGCCATCTGCGAACAGATGGGCTTCGACTCTCTGGATTATCAGTCTCTCGACGGTCTCCTTGAGGCCATCGGCATCGACCCGGATAAGGTCTGCACTTATTGCTGGACCGGAAAGGAATAATTAAAATTATGAAAAATTCTCATTCCGCATCTTACGCTGCTGCCGGCGTGAACATCGAGGCAGGTTATGAAGGCGTTCGCCTGATGAAAAAGCATGTCCAGCGCACCATGATCCCCGGTGTGGTCAGCGACATCGGCGGCTTCGGCGGCCTCTTCGCTCCCGACATCGCAGGCATGGAAGAACCCATCCTGGTTTCCGGTACTGACGGCGTTGGCACCAAGCAGCGCATCGCTCAGCTCATGAACAAGCACGATACCGTAGGTATCGACTGCGTAGCTATGTGTGTGAACGATATCGTTTGCGCAGGCGCAAAGCCCATCTTCTTCCTGGACTATATCGCCATCGGCCGCAACGAACCTGAAAAGGTTGCTGAACTGGTCAGCGGCGTTGCTGAAGGCTGCGTGCAGTCCGGCTGCGCTCTCATCGGCGGCGAAACCGCTGAACATCCCGGCACCATGACCGCTGATGACTACGACCTGGCTGGCTTTGCCGTAGGTATCGTGGACAAGAAGAAGGTCATCAATAAGGACAGCATGCGCTCTGGCGACGTCATCCTGGCCCTGCCCTCCACCGGCGTTCATTCCAACGGTTTCTCTCTGGTTCGCAAGGTCTTCAACGTAGAACACGCTGACCTGGGTGCTAAGGTAGAAGCTCTGGGCGGCCAGAGCCTGGGCGAAGCTCTCCTGACCCCCACCAAGATCTACGTTAAGCCCATCGTGGCTCTTTGCGAAGCGCTGGAAGTTCACGGCATCAGCCATATCACCGGCGGCGGCTTCTATGAAAATCTGCCCCGCTGCATCCCCGACGGTCTCTGCGCTAAGGTTGCCAAGGCAGACGTTCGCGTGCTGCCCATCTTCGACCTCATCGCTTCCATCGGCAACATTCCCGAACGCGACATGTTCAACACCTTCAACATGGGCGTTGGCATGGCTGTTATCGTGAAGAAGGAAGATGCTGACCGCGCTATGGAAATTCTCGCTGCCAACGATCAGGAATCCTATATCCTGGGTGAGATCGTAGCAGGCGAAGATAAGCTGGATCTTTATTGATAAAAATTTCCGCTAAATAACCCGTAAAAAAAGCAGACCACCCCCTTCAAGGGGGTAGTCTGCGCCAAAATCCGTTTACAACTTTCAAGGAGGCACAGCATGAGCAAAACCAAAATTGCCGTTCTGGTATCCGGCGGCGGCACCAATTTGCAGGCGCTGATCGATGCGCAGAACGCAGGTATCATCCAAAGCGGCGAGATCGTGCTGGTGCTTTCCAGCAAAGCAGGCGTTTTCGCGCTGGAACGCGCAGCCAAGGCGGGCATTGATGCCCACGTGGTAGAGCGTAAAAAGTGCGCCGATCAGGCAGCCTACGAAGCTGCCATTATGGAAAAGCTCACCGCTTACGGCGTGGAAATGATCGTGCTGGCAGGCTTCCTTTCTATCCTGTCCAAGGACTTTACCGACCGCTGGCCCGGCCGCATCCTCAATGTGCATCCCAGCCTGATCCCTTCCTTCTGCGGCAAGGGGTTCTATGGGCTGAAGGTCCACGAGGCCGCGCTGGAATACGGCGTGAAGGTCACCGGTGCCACGGTGCATTTTGTCAATGAAGTGGCTGACGGCGGCGCCATTTTGCTGCAGAAAGCAGTGGACATCCTGCCCGATGACACGGCAGAAACTCTGCAGCGCCGCGTAATGGAAGAAGCGGAATGGAAACTCCTGCCTCAGGGCACGGAACTGGTCGCCAAGAAAATTATGGAGGAGAAAAACTGATGAACGTTTACGAAAAGGCCAACCTTGCTGAGCTTCTCAGCACCAACACCTATCCCGGCCGCGGCATCGTGCTGGGCGTGACTCCTGACGGTAAGAAGTCCGTTGCAGCTTATTTCATCATGGGCCGCAGCGTTAACAGCCGCAACCGCGTTTTTCTCCCCGAAGCTGACGGTATCCGCACCGAAGCTTTCGATCCCTCCAAGCTCTCCGATCCCCACCTGATTATCTATCATCCCGTTCGCGAGATCGGCCGCTCTCTCATCGTCACCAACGGCGATCAGACCGATACCGTCCGCGACTTTATGGAAAAGGGCGAAACTTTTGAAGCAGCCCTCCGTACCCGCGAATTTGAAGATGACGGCCCCAACTGGACGCCCCGTATCAGCGGTCTCCTTTGCGCTGACGGC
>JAZQUM010000045.1:0-14048 GCA_045631305.1 Oscillospiraceae bacterium
TGATTTTGACACCTTCTGCAAGAGCGATTTCCGCGCAGTAAAGGTCAAGAGTTGCGAAAACGTGAAGAAGAGCGATAAGCTTTTGAAGTTCACTCTGGACGACGGCACCGGCACCGACCGCCAGATCCTCAGCGGCATTGCCAAGTGGTACAAGCCCGAAGATCTCGTTGGCAAGACTCTGGTGGCCATCGTGAACCTGCCTCCCCGCAAGATGATGGGTCAGGAAAGCTGCGGCATGCTGCTCTCTGCCGTTCACACCGAAAAGGGCGAAGAAAAGCTGAACCTGGTTATGGTTTCCGACGCTATCCCCGCAGGCGCAAAGCTTTGCTAACACTTCAAAGCGGATGCCGCTTTCTGCGGCATCCACTTTGAGAAGGATTGCACTCCGCTTCGTGCACTCCCGCTGGTCGCACACGCGCTTCGCGAGAAGTATTTTTCGCACCGCGCATGTCGCTGCGAAAAATGATTGAAATTCATTTGCTGCTGCGGCAGCAAATTGGATACGAAAAGATGAAAAGAAAGGAGGCTGCGGCCATGCTTTTTGATACTCACGCGCATTACGATGCCGAGCAGTTTGACGCTGACCGTGATGCCCTCCTCTCTTCCATGCCCTCTCTGGGGGTGGAGTTCATCATGAACCCCGGCTGCGACATTCCTTCTTCCCAAGCGGCGCTGGCCCTTGCGGAGAAGTATCCCTTCCTCTACGCCGCCGTGGGTTATCACCCCGAAAACTGCGCGCCCTATGAAAAGGGTCACATAGAGATCCTCCGTGAGATGGCGAAAAACCCCAAGGTGAAAGCTATCGGCGAGATCGGCCTTGATTATTACTGGCCCGAAAATCCGCCCAAGGAACTGCAGGTAGAAGTTTTCCGCGCACAGATGGCGCTGGCAGAGGAGCTTTCTCTCCCTGTCATCATCCACGAGCGTGAGGCCCATGCCGATGCCCTTGCCATTGTGAAGGAATTTCCCAAGGTGAAAGGCGTGTTCCACTGCTATTCCGGTTCTGCGGAATTTGCAAGAGAAGTTCTTGCCTGCGGCTACATGATCTCTTTCACCGGCGTGGTGACCTTCAAAAATGCCCGCCGCGCGGCGGAAGCTGTGGAAGTGATCCCGCTGGAGCGGCTCATGATCGAGACGGATGCGCCTTATATGGCACCCGTTCCCTATCGCGGCAAGCGCAACCAAAGCGACTACACTCTGTTTATTGCCCAAAAGATCGCAGAGATCAAGGGCCTTACCGCCGAAGAGGTGATTGCCGCCACCATGGAAAACGGCAAGCGCTTTTTCAACATTCCCTAAAAATTCTCATAAAAGGAGAAATGCCATATGTCTAACTATAATCTCGGTACCAAATGCGTGCAGGGCGGTTATACCCCCGGCAACGGCGAACCCCGTCAGATCCCCATCGTGCAGAGCACGACCTTTAAGTATGCCTCTTCCGATGATATGGGCAAGCTCTTCGACCTGGAAGCCAGCGGCTATTTCTATTCCCGCCTGCAGAACCCCACCTGCGACTATGTGGCAGCTAAGATCTGCGCGCTGGAAGGCGGCGTTGCTGCTATGCTGACCTCTTCCGGTCAGGCAGCCAACTTCTATGCCCTCTTCAACATCTGCAACTGCGGTGACCACATCGTAGCTTCCTCTTCCATCTACGGCGGCACCTTCAACCTCATCGCTGTCACCATGGCTAAGATGGGCATTGAAACCACTTTCGTTTCCCCCGATGCCACCGAAGAAGAACTTAACGCTGCATTCCGTCCCAACACCAAGGCTATGTTCGGTGAAACCATCGCCAACCCTGCCCTCACCGTGCTGGATATCGAACTCTTTGCCAAGGTGGCTCACGCACACGGCGTGCCCCTGGTTATCGACAATACCTTCCCCACTCCCGTAAACTGCCGTCCCATCGAATGGGGCGCTGACATCGTGACCCACTCCACCACCAAGTACATGGACGGTCACGGCGTGGCAGTTGGCGGCTGCATCGTAGACGGCGGCAAGTTCGACTGGATGGCGCATGCCGACAAGTTCCCCGGTCTCTGCACCCCCGACGACAGCTATCATGGCCTGACCTACGCTGAAAAGTTCGGCAAGGAAGGCGCATTCATTACCAAGGCTACCGCGCAGCTCATGCGTGACTTCGGTTCCACCGCTTCCCCCCAGAGCGCATTCTATCTGAACCTGGGTCTGGAAAGCCTCCACGTTCGCATGGCTCGCCACTGCGAAAACGGTCAGGCTGTTGCTGAGTTCCTTTCCAAGCACGAAAAGGTTGCTTCCGTCAGCTACTGCGGTCTCCCCGGCGACAAGTATTACGAAGTTGCCAAGAAGTACCTGCCCAAGGGCTCCTGCGGCGTTGTCAGCTTTGAACTCAAGGGCGGCCGTGAAGCAGCTCTCACCTTCATGGGTGCACTCCGTCTTGCTGCCATTGAAACCCACGTGGCAGATGCACGCACCTGCTGCCTGAACCCCGCTACCTCCACCCACCGTCAGATGACTGACGAGCAGCTGAAGGAAGCAGGCATTCCCGCAGGTCTCGTTCGCTTCTCCTGCGGTCTGGAAGACAGCGCCGACCTCATTGCCGACATCGAACAGGCTCTGGCTCAGATCAAGTAAAAAATACTTTTTGGACAGGTGATCAACTATGCCCATTCGCATCCCCAATGACCTGCCGGCAGTAGAAACACTGCATCAGGAAAATATTTTCGTTATGACCGAGCAGCGCGCTATTACCCAGGACATCCGCCCTCTGCAGCTGCTGCTCATCAACCTCATGCCCAAGAAGATCGAAACGGAAACCCAGCTTTCCCGTCTTCTGGGTAACACCCCTCTGCAGATCGAACTGGAACTCATGACCATGAGAAGCCATGAATCTGCCAACACCACCCAGGAGCATCTGCGCGCTTTCTACAAGACCTTCGATCAGGTCCGCGACCGCTATTTCGACGGCTGCATCATCACCGGTGCACCTGTGGAAAACATGCCCTTTGAAGAAGTGGACTACTGGGATGAACTGGCGGAAATCATGGAGTGGACCAAAGAGCATGTCCATTCCACCTTCCACATCTGCTGGGGCGCGCAGGCAGGGCTCTACTATCATTACGGCATCAACAAAAAGCCGCTGCCCGAAAAGATGTTCGGTGTGTTCCCCCACACGGTAGAATACAAGCGCAGCATCCTCTTCCGCGGCTTTGACGATGTGTTCTATGTGCCCCATTCCCGCCACACCACCGTGGAGCGCGAGGATATTGAGGCGGTGCCCGAACTGCGCATCCTGGCCTCTTCCGAAGAGGCAGGCGTTTACGCGGTGTTCACTGCCGGCGGCCGCCAGATCTTCATCACCGGTCACTCTGAGTATGATCCCGGCACGCTAAAAGCTGAGTATGACCGCGATGTGGCAGCAGGCAAGCCCATCCACGTGCCATACAACTACTATCCCGATGACGATCCCACCCGTGATCCCGTAGTGCGCTGGCGCGCCCACGCTAACCTTCTCTATTCCAACTGGCTGAACTACTTCGTCTATCAGACCACGCCTTATGACCTCACATCCATGCCCAAGCTGGAAAAAGAGAAAAAATAAGAAGAAAAAGAGAGAAAGGGGCAATTTGCCCCTTTTTCCTTTGGGGAAAAGCTTGACCCGCCTTGACACTTCCTCCCCCCTTTTGTATAATAATTAAAGCTATGTCAAAGGATTTTTTCCCTGCCGTGCAGGAAAACCTTTATCAAAAGAAAGGATGACTACCCATGATCTACACGACTGAAGTTCAGCATATGTGTCCCGTTGCCAAGGGCGCATACCATGGTCCTGCTCCCATTCCCGAAGAAGGCAAGTGGGTTCAGGCTAAGCAGATTTCCGACATTTCCGGCTTTACCCACGGTGTAGGTTGGTGCGCACCCCAGCAGGGCGCTTGCAAGCTGACCCTCAACGTTAAGGAAGGCATCATCGAAGAAGCTCTCATCGAAACCCTGGGCTGCTCCGGTATGACCCACTCCGCAGCAATGGCTTCCGAAATTCTCATCGGCAAGACCATCCTCGAAGCTCTGAACACCGACCTCGTTTGCGATGCTATCAACACCGCAATGCGCGAACTGTTCCTGCAGATCGTATACGGCCGCACCCAGTCCGCTTTCTCCGAAGACGGCCTCGCAGTAGGCGCTTCCATGGAAGACCTCGGTAAGGGTCTGCGCAGCCAGGTTGGTACCATGTTTGCTACTAAGGAAAAGGGCCCCCGCTACATGGAAATGGCAGAAGGCTACGTTACCAAGATGGCACTCAACGCTGACAACGAAGTTATCGGCTATGAATTCGTTCACTTCGGCAAGATGATGGACTTCATCAAGAAGGGCGATGGCGCAGAAGAAGCAATGAAGAAGGCTACGGGTCATTACGGTCAGTGGGATGCCGCTGTCAAGTATATCGATCCCCGTCACGAATAAGAGGAGGACAAGAAAATGGCTTTGTTTGAGAGTTACGAAAGAAGAATCGACAAGATCAATGGTGTCCTCGCTCAGTATGGCATCGGTTCCGTGGAAGAATGCCGCGAAATGTGCCAGGCTAAGGGCTTCGACCCCTATGAAATCGCTAAGAGCATCCAGCCCATCTGCTTCGAAAACGTTGGTTGGGCATACTGCGTAGGCGCTGCTATCGCTATGAAGGCCGGCGCTAAGACCGCAGCTGAAGTTTCCAAGTACATCGGTGTTGGTCTGCAGAGCTTCTGCATCGACGGCTCCGTTGCTGAAGACCGCAAGGTTGGTCTGGGTCACGGTAACCTGGGCAACATGCTGCTCAGCGAAGACAGCAAGTGCTTCGCATTCCTGGCAGGTCACGAATCCTTCGCAGCAGCTGAAGGCGCTATCGGTATCGTTAAGAACGCCAACAAGGCTCGTAAGGAACCCCTGCGCGTTATCCTCAACGGTCTCGGCAAGGACGCTGCTCAGATCATCTCCCGTATCAACGGCTTCACCTATGTTCAGACTCAGTTTGACTATTTCTCCGGCGAACTGAAGATCGTCAAGGAAATCCGCTACAGCGAAACCGAACGCGCAAACGTTCGCTGCTACGGCGCTGACGACGTTCGCGAAGGTGTTGCTATCATGCATCTGGAAGGTGTTGACGTTTCCATCACCGGTAACTCCACCAACCCCACCCGCTTCCAGCATCCCGTTGCAGGCACCTATAAGAAGGAATGCCTGGAACAGGGCAAGAAGTACTTCTCCGTTGCTTCCGGCGGCGGCACCGGCCGTACCCTGCATCCCGATAACATGGCTGCAGGCCCCGCTTCCTATGGTATGACCGATACCATGGGCCGTATGCACGGTGATGCTCAGTTCGCAGGTTCCTCCTCCGTTCCCGCACACGTGGAAATGATGGGCTTCCTGGGCGCAGGCAACAACCCCATGGTTGGTATGACTGTTGCAGTAGCAGTTGCTACCGCTGAAGCTATGAAGTAAGATATTGCTTCGACTTACAGAGCATCCTCACCGCAAGGTGAGGATGCTTTTTTCATACCAACCATTGTTCCGCCCGTTGCGGATTTGCGGGTTGGTGGGAGAGGCAGAGTTGAGCAACAAAGCCGAGCCAATTGACAAGGCTATCTGCGCATGGTAAAATTATGTATCCATTTGAGGGGAGAATATCTCCTGAAGTGGAAAAGAAGAAAGAGAAAAGAGTGGTATAATATGTTGCTTAGTATCATCGCTACGATCGTTTCCCTCGCTGCTTCCTGGATGATTTTCAAGAAGATGGGTCGCCAGGGTTGGGAAGGTATCATTCCTCTGTACAGCACCTATGTCATCTGCGAAGAACTGTACGCAAATGGCTGGAAGATGCTGTGCATGCTGATCCCCATCTACAACATCTATTTCTGCATCAAGCTGTATATCGACTGGGCACACGCTTTCCATAAGAGTACCGGTTTTGCAATCGGTATGGTTTTCCTGCCCTTCATTTTCCAGGTTATTCTGGCGCTGGATAACAACGCATATTACGGTGACGGCAGCATGGCCAACACCACCCCCGACGCTATCAGCTCCGTGGTGAACAAGGCTGCAAACTTTACCACTACTGCTGTTGCTCAGAAGCCCCAGCGTGATGATAACGCTCTGGATAAGCTCGCCAAGCTGGCAGAACTGAAGGAAAAGGGCATCATTTCCGAAGAGGAGTTTGAAGCCAAGAAGGCAGAACTGCTGGAAAAGGTGTAATACTGAATTACAATGAAAAGGACTACCCTTTCGGGTAGTCCTTTTTCTTGTTTATTCACATCTAATCAACGCCACGGCGACGTCGTTGACGTTGGTGCCTGTGGGGCCAGTGATGATGAGCCCATCCACAGCGGCGAGGGCGTGGTAGGCATCGTTATTTTGCAGCACTTCGGGAATGGAAATGCCCTTTTCCTTCAAGGCCTCTGCGGTGTCACCGTCGCAATAGCCGCCTGCGGCATCGGTGGGGCCGTCAGTCCCGTCGCTGCCAACGCTGAAAATGGCGGTATGCTTCATGCCTGCAATAGCTGCCGCGGCGCTGAGGGCCACTTCCTGATTGCGCCCGCCTTTACCCTTGCCCGTAAGATGCACCACGGTTTCGCCACCTGCCAGAAAGGCAAGGTTTTTGCCTGCGTTTTCATGGGCTTTCACGGTGGAGGCGAGCATCTCCCCTGCCGCCTTTGCCTCGCAGCAAAGCTCGGTGGTGAGGACTTTTGTTTCATAGCCAAGGTCGCGGCAGATCCTCTCCGCAGCGGCCACCAACTCGCGGACGGAGCCTGTGATTTGGGTAGTGACATTGGTAAGGGTCTTGGGGGTCTCCCGCTCCAGAAGGGCCCAGACCTCATCCGTAAGATTCAAAGCATACTTTTTGGCAATGGCCATGGCCTCGGCGGAGGTGGAAGAATCGCCATAGGCGGGGCCGGAAGCGATCATATCCAAGGGATCGCCCACAATGTCGCTAAGGACGATGGAGAAAACCTTGGCGGGGGCGCAGGAGAGGGCAAAGCGCCCACCCTTCACGGCGGAGAGCCGCTTGCGGATGGTATTGATCTCCACAATGTCCGCGCCGCAGGCCAGCAGCTGATTCGTCACATCCTGCAAAACTTCGCCTGCAATAAGGGGCTTTTCAAAAAGGGCGCTACCGCCGCCTGAAAGCAGGAATAAAACCGTGTCCTCTGCCTTAAGATTTTCCACAGCGGCAAGGGCGGCTTCGGTGGCGCGGAAAGAATTTTCATCCGGCACAGGGTGGCCCGCTTCAAAGCATTGAAAATCTGCAATGGGGCCCATGACGTGGCCATACTTGGTGATGACGATGCCGCGGTCAATGGCTGCGCCAAGGCAGCGATGGGCGGTTTTTGCCATCTGCCACGCGGCCTTGCCTGCGGCAATCAGCACCACCCGCCCCGAAAAGGCTTGGTTTTGCAGCGCGCGCTCCACCGCCTCATCCGGTGAGACGGCGGCGATGGCGCCTTTTATGATATTTTCCGCATGGGCGCGGAGCAGTTCTTTCATAGAGGCCTCCTTTTTAAAAGGGGATGGAAACATTTTAGCCAATGCGGGGCAAAAAGGCAAGAGCGGGCAGAAGTGAAGGAAATGTAAAACCTATGTGAAGTTTTGTCCTGTGCGGTTTTCACGGTTGGGAAAATATGGTATGATATGATCAGAAGTTTTAGAAAAAGGAGGCGAAGGCCCGTGAAGAAACTGCGCAAAGAAAGACACCGCGCGTATTTCCAGAAAACCAAGACCGTTCTTGGTGAAAAAACCAAAGAAGCCTTTGCTTCCGTGCTGCCTATCACGGCCATCGTGCTGCTGCTCAGCGTGTCTGTTGCGCCCATGCCCACAGACACCCTGCTCTCTTTCCTGACAGGCGCGGCGCTGCTGATTTTAGGCATGGGCTTTTTCACCCTTGGCGCGGATATTGCCATGCAGCCCATCGGAGAAAAGGTGGGCGCGCAGATGACCAAGTCCCGCAGCCTTGTGACGGTGATTCTGGTAAGCTTTTTGATGGGTGTGATCATCACCGTTTCCGAACCCGATTTGCAGGTGCTGGCCCAGCAGGTGCCCGGCATCCCCAATGCGGTGCTCATCGGCGCGGTGGCAGTTGGCGTGGGCGTATTTCTGGTGCTGGCGCTGCTGCGTATCCTCTTCCGCATCCCGCTGAATTTCCTTTTGATCCTTTCCTACGCGGTAGTCTTTGGCCTTGCGGCCTTTGTCCCTTCCGATTTCCTTGCCATCGCCTTTGACTCTGGCGGTGTTACCACAGGGCCTATGACGGTGCCTTTCATCATGGCGCTGGGCGTGGGCGTTGCGTCCATCCGAAGCGATGAAAACGCTTCTCAGGATAGCTTCGGTCTCGTAGCTCTCTGCTCCGTTGGGCCGATCCTTGCGGTGCTGACGCTGGCGCTGATCTACCCCGCTTCGGGCGTTTATACCCCCAGCGTGATCCCGCAGGTGGGAGACAGCCGCGAGCTTTGGGGCCTTTTCGCCCACGGCTTCCCCGAATACATGGCGGAAGTGGCGGTGTGTCTTGCGCCCATTGCTGTTTTCTTTGCCCTTTTCCAGATCTTCGCGCTGAAGATGCAGAAAAAGCCTGTGCTGAAGATCGTCATTGGCTTGCTTTACACCTATTTCGGTCTGGTTTTGTTCCTGACGGGTGTGAATGTGGGCTTTATGCCGGCTGGCATTTATCTGGGCCGCGCCATCGGCGGCATGAGCGCGCGCTGGCTGCTCATCCCCATCGGCATGGTGATGGGTTGGTTCATTGTGCAGGCAGAGCCTGCCGTGCATGTGCTGAAAAAGCAGGTGGAAGACATCACCGCAGGGGCTATCCCCGGCAAGGCTATGACTTCTAGCCTTTCTGTGGGCGTAGCGGTCTCCATCGGTCTTGCCATGATCCGCGTGCTGACGGGCATTTCCGTTTTGTGGTTTGTGGTGCCGGGGTATCTTTTCTCCATCGCCCTTTCCTTCTTTGTGCCCAAGATCTTTACCGCCATCGCCTTCGACTCCGGCGGCGTGGCCTCGGGCCCCATGACGGCTACTTTCCTGCTGCCCTTTGCCATGGGCGCGTGTGAAGCCCTTGGGGGCAACATCATTACCGACGCATTCGGTGTTGTGGCTATGGTTGCTATGACGCCTCTTATCACCCTTCAGCTGCTGGGTGCCATCTATCAACTGAAGCTTCGCCGTGTGGCCGCGCAGGAAGCGCAGACCGCAGACGAAGAGATCATCGACCTTTGAGAAAGGAGGGTGCAGATATGAGCGCAGATCTGATGATCACCGTTACCGACCGCAGCGCGGCAGAGGAATTTGCCGCATGGTTTGAAGAAAAAGGCGCGCCGCTGGTGCTGACGGCCCGGGGACACGGGACGGCTACCACCGAGGTGCTGGATTATCTGGGCCTTGCGGCTACGGAAAAATCCATTCTCTTTTGCACCGCTCCCTATGCCCGCCGTCTGATCCGCATGGCGGAAAAGGAGCTGTGGCTGGATGTGCCCGGCCGCGGCATTATGATGGCGGTGCCCCTTTCCAGCGTTGGCGGCGTGGCTGCCAAAGAATACCTTCTGGGCTGTGAGTCCTATCAGGAGGAGGAGAAAGAAATGACCCATGAATTGATCGTTGTTATCACCGAACAGGGCTATACCGACCGCGTGATGGACGCTGCCCGCGACGCAGGCGCCACAGGCGGCACCACCGTGCATGCCAAGGGCACCGGCACGGAACGGGCGCGGAAATTCTTCGGCGTGAGCATTGCCGAGGAAAAGGACATGGTCTTTATCCTGACCCGCAAAGAAGACCGCAACAACATTATGAAGACCATCATGGGCCGCGCAGGTATGCAGACTGAGGCCCGCTCTCTGGTATTCTCCCTCCCCGTCAGCGACCTTGCGGGGCTGCGGAAACTGGAAGAAGACTAATAAAAAAGTAAAAAGCCGCTTCGGGCGGCTTTTTCTTTGGGAAAGGAGGCGGCAAAATGGATCTTTTAAAAGACGACATCAAAAAAGTGTATTTTAAATATCTTGCCGCATCCGTAGGCAGCGTGCTCATCACCACCGTGTATTCGCTGGTGGATATGGCCATGGTGGGCCAGTATGAAGGGCCTGCAGGTGCCGCGGCTCTTGCGGTGGTGGCCCCTGTTTATAACATCATCTTCGGCCTTGGCATGCTCTCGGGCATCGGCGGCAGCGTGCTTTACGGCGTGGCCAAGGGCAGCGGGAAGAAGGAAGAAGCGGACCGCAGCTTTACCGCCGCCATGATCTTTGCCCTGGTGCTGGCGGTTCTGGCATGGGCGCTGATCTTCTTTTTTACCGAAGAGCTGCTGCTCCTTTTTGGCGCGGATGAAACCATTCTCCCCATTGCGCTGGAGTATCTTGGCCCCATTCGTTTTGCCGTGCCCTGCTTTGTTTCCACCGAGCTTTTTGCTGCCTTTCTTCGCAACGACTCTGACCCCGTCCGCGCCACGGCGGCGGTGCTCTCAGGCGGCATTGTGAACATGGTGGGCGACTGGTTCTTCGTTTTCGCGCTGGATATGGGCGCTTTCGGCGCGGGTCTTGCCACTTCCATCGGCGGGGCTGTGGGCATGTGCGTTGCGCTGACCCATTTTGTAAGCCGCAAAAATACGCTGCGTCTGGTGTGGCCCACGGGGCTTTTCCGCCGTATGGGACGCATTATTTCCAACGGCTTTTCCGCCTTTTTCAACGATGTTTCCATGGGCATTGTCACCACCCTCTTTAACCGCCAGATCATGCGCTATCTGGGCGGGGATGTGCTTTCTGTCTACAGCGCCATTATGAATACGGGCGTTATGGTGCAGTGCTGCGCCTATGCGGTGGGACAAAGCGCCCAGCCCGTGCTGAGTGTGAATTTCGGTGCCATGCAGCGCCAGCGCATCCGCAAAACGGCAAAGTGCGCCCTTGTGGCGGCAGTTTGCATCGGCGCGGTCTGGATGAGCTTTGCCATGCTCTGGCCCGGCGCGGTGGTGCGCTTTTTCATGAAGCCCACGGCGGAAGTCCTCTCCATCGCGCCTGCCATCATCCGCCGCTATGCCCCTGCATTTTTGCTTCTGGGCATCAACGTTTTTTCCGCTTACTACTTCCAGTCCGTCATGCAGGCGGGTCTTGCCTTCGGTGTGTCGGTGGCAAGAGGGTGCGTGGTCAGCAGCGCCTTGGTGATGCTCCTTCCTGCGGTGCTTCCTGCGGAGAATATCTTCTTCGCCGCCCCGCTGACGGAGTTGCTCATTGCCATTCCTGTGCTGATTTTGGTGTTTCGCCCCATGAAATTCCCCAAAGAAGTGTAAATAAGAGGTGTTACAGGACACCTCTTATTTTTTTATGACTTCCGCCATTTTCTCCGTAAACAGGCGAGCGGAGAGCAGCGCTTCATCCAGCGAGTTTCCCGCAGCTCCCATTTCCACAAGAAGCGAGCCGCAGGTGGCGTGCTGATTGTAGCGGGAGTTGCGCAGCGTGATGGGCCGCATCAGCGTGGGATAGTCACTAAGCACCGCGTTTTGCACCGCCACGGCCAGCTTCAGGTTTTCCTGCCAGTGTTGGTGGGTGAGCCCGCCGCCATCGGTGCCGATGACAAGGGAGATCTGCGCTGCATTGCCGCTTTCCGTTTGGGAGATGACCTTGTAGGCATTCCCTTCTCCGTCGGAGACGGCGTCGCGGTGGATGTCCAGCACGAAGGAGATGGAAGGATATTGGGCGAGATAATTTTCAATGGCGGTAAGGGAGCGGCCGTAAGCGCCGTTGTATTCCGGGGCATCGTAAAGGGTGCGGTCGTGGAGAACGGAGATGCCGTTTGCGGCAAAGACCTTTGCCATCTCGTCTCCAATGCGCACCACGTTGTAGTCGGTATCCGCGGTGCGCCAGTCGCCGCTGGGGGTGTAGGCTTGCCCTTGGGGCATGGTGTAAGCTTCGCTGCCGTGGGTGTGGATGATCAGCACCTGCGGGTCCTCTTCCCCAAGGCTTGCGGCAAAGGGGGCAAGAAGGGCTCCAGTATCCAACGTATAATCGGTGGAATTTGCAATGTAGCTCAGCCCCGCCACGGTGTAGCCTGTGGGGGATGTGGGGATCAGGGTGCGTGCTGGCACACCGTTATCGGTAAGATCCAGAGCGGGCAGGGTTTGGCCTTCTTCTTCCGGCAGGAGGGTCCCTTCTTTTTCTGTATCTTCCGGTATGGGTGCAGCTTCCCGGGTCAAACTTTCCCATAAGGGGAGAATGGCATCCTTGGCGGCAAGAAGGGCAGGCGATTGGCTCACCACCAGTGCCGTGGAAAGCTGCAGTGGCTTGGGGGAAAAATAATCCCCCAAGGCATTTCGCAAAATAGAAACAGCAGCGCTCTCCTCCCCCATGATGGCAAGATAGGCTTCCCGGGCCGACATGGAACCCGCCGTGGCGGCAACGCCCCACAGAACGCTAAGGGCGGAAACGAGAGCGCAAAAACGGCGGAGAACGGGATGAGACTTTCGTTTTTTCATTGGTAATTTCACCTCTTGAGGACAAACTATGCCCCCAACAGGTAAAGTATTCCGAAAAAGCCCTTGCAATCTGAAAATGAGTGTGCTAACCTAAAGGCAAGAAGAATATTGTTTCTCATATAATCCCGCGTTTTATGGTGCGGGAGTTTCTACGGGGCCACCTAAGGCCCGGCTATGAGCGTTCAACAAGGGGGGAATTTTGGCCTCGAAGTTGGATGCTCGTTTTTGTTTTTCAGGAGGTATTTCTATGAAAGTTTTGAAAGGTGACATTCTCTATCCCGTCAGCATGCAGACTCTGGCGGAGCATAAGGGCGGCTACATCGTTCTTTCCGAAAGCGGTGAGATCCTCTTTGTAGGGGATAAGCTGGAGGAAAAGTATGCCTCCATCCCTGTTACCGATTATGGCAGCAACCTTATTATCCCCTCTTTTGTGGATATGCATCTCCATGCGCCTCAGTATCCCATGCTGGGCATGGGCATGGACATGGAGCTCATCGACTGGCTCTCTGCCTATGTGTATAAGACTGAGGCCCGCTTTGCCGACGCGGAGTATGCCCGCCGCATTTACCGCAAGCTGGCAGACGAGCTGATCTCCTGGGGTACTACCCGCGTGGTAATGTTCTCCTCTCTCCACACGGAAGCCACCTGGGTTTTGATGGAAGAACTGGAAAAGGCCGGCGTTACGGGCTATGTGGGCAAGGTGAATATGGATAGAAACGGCAGCCCCCTCCTGCAGGAGACCACGGAGGAATCCATGGCCGAGACTCTCCGCTGGCTGGATGGTTGCAAGCGCTTCAAGTATGTTCAGCCCATTATCACCCCCCGCTTCACTCCCTCCTGCACCGATGAGCTGATGGCATTTTTGGGCAACCTCGCCAAGGAACGCGACCTTCGCGTTCAGTCCCACCTCTCCGAAAATCTGGGCGAAGTGGAATGGGTCAAGGAGCTCCACCCCGACTGCAAGTATTACTGGGAGACCTACGATAAGTACGGCCTTTGGAAGAGCCACACCGTTATGGCCCACTGCGTGCATAGCGACAAGAACGAGCGCAGCGCCATGCGTGAAGCAGGCGTTGTCATGGCTCACTGCGCCGACTCCAACATCAACCTTTCCAGCGGCATCGCACCCGTCCGCGCCATGATGGACGAGGGCGTGTGGGTAGCTTTCGGCTCCGATATTGCAGGCGGCGCACAGATCGCCATGCCCAATGTTATCGCCATGTCTATCCGCGCCAGCAAGCTTCGCGCCATGATGGATGAAAAGAAGCCCCGCTACCTTTCCGTTGCCGAGGCTTACTATCTGGGCTCTGCTGCAGGCGCCCAGTATTTCGATCCCCGCCCTGTATTCTCCCCCGGCACCAAACTCCACGCTGTGGTGGTGGACGAAAGTGCTTTCACCGAATCCGCCCGTGAGCTTTCCATGGTGGAACGCTTCGAGCGCGCCGTTTACCGCATGACAGCCCATGATCTCACTGCTGTGTGGTCGGAAGGCAGACTGGTTCGCGGCAAGTAAAGAAAAGAAAAAACTCCCTGTGGCAGTTGGCCACAGGGAGTTTTATTTTGCAAATCAGTTTTTCAGGCTCTGCATGGGGGC
>JAZQUM010000046.1:0-19089 GCA_045631305.1 Oscillospiraceae bacterium
GGTGACAGCGCTGTAAAGAAGCAGCCCCGCAAGGTCACCAAGGTCGGCCGCAATGATCCCTGTCCCTGCGGCAGCGGCAAGAAGTATAAGCAGTGCTGCGGTCGGTAAATGCCATGAAAAAACTGTTTGCTCTTCTCTTGGCCCTTTCCATCGTTTTCGCCCTTTGCGCCTGCAGCAGCACCAGTACTATCTCCGTTCCCGACGGGCTGGATAAAAACACCCTGATCCTCTCAGGTCAGGCTGTGGTCACCAAGCTCAACCGCAGTGAGTATGCTGCCGTGCAGGAAATGCTCCGCGAAGATGTGGCCGCTTCTCTCAGCGAAGGCGCTGTGGAAGATATGGTAAAAGAATATCTTGACGGTGCGGGAGAATTTGAAAAATTCTCCTCCACCGAAGCCTTTGGCAAAACCGATACTTCCAGCGGCGAAGAATATGCTGTTGTGATGGTGGTTGCCAAGTATGACCGCGACAAACTCACCTTCCATGTGGGTTTTGACACCAATATGCAGCTGATCGGTCTTTCTGTGGAAAGCTAATAAAGGAGCTTTATGAATTCTTTCTCTCTCCGTGAACAAAACGGCGTCACTTATCTCACCTCCGCCCTTCTCTCCGATGCCGATGCTATTTCCCACGGCTTTTCTACCCGCAAGGGCGGTGTCAGCAAAGCCCCTTGGGATTCCTTGAATCTGGGTGTCAGCCGCGGTGATGATTTGGAGGATGTGCGGGAGAATTACCGCCGTTTCTGTGCCGTCATCGGTACAGACGAAAAGCGGGTAGTCCTCTCTCAGCAAGAACATCTGGATAACATCCGCCTTGTCACGGAAGAAGATGTGGGCAAAGGTCTTTGGCGCAAACGGGATTACACCCATATCGATGCCCTCCTTTGCAACACCCCCAATATTCCCCTTGTAATTTTTTCTGCCGATTGCGGCATTATCCTTCTTCACGATCCTGTGACCCGCTCTATCGGCGCTGTCCACGCCGGGTGGCGCGGTGTGGCACAAGGCATCGTGCGCAAGGCGGTTCTTGCCATGCAGGAAACCTTTGGTGCAGACCCTGCCAACATTCTATCAGCCATCGGCCCCGCCATCAGCCAATGCTGTTTTGAAACGGATGAAGATGTTCCCATCGCCATGCGTGAAGCACTGGGGGGTGCAGCAGAACCCTTTATTGTAAAAAAAGATGCCAAGTGGCATCTGGATCTCAAAAGCATCAATGCCTATTGGCTCACCTCTGCAGGTGTCGACCCGCAGCATATCGATATCTGCGATTACTGCACAGCATGTAATCCCGACCTTTTCTGGTCACACCGTAAAATGGGCAACATTCGTGGCGCGCAAATTGCCATGATTGCCCTGAAATAGTTTTACCGAAAGGAGCTGCCATGAACGCAAAACGATTGAGCGCACTGGCGCTCCTTCTTCTTTTCCTTCTTGCAACCCTCACAGGCTGTTGGGATTCTGAACTGGAAGAGGAAGAACCTATTTTAGGTAATGTTTCCGATACGGAGCAGGAGGAAGAACCTCCCGCTGAAGAACCCACAGGCCTAAATTCCTTTACTCTCCCCTATTTTTCTAAAAAAACCTTGGATCCCATTTCTTGCGAAGTCGGTACGCAGCAGGCACTTGCCTCCCTTTTATACGAAGGTCTTTTCGTGCTGGATGAATCTTTTTCGCCGAAAAATGTGCTCTGCAAAAGCTACACTTATGATTCCGCTTCTGCAACCTATACATTTACCCTCTCTGAAACGGCTGTTTTCAGCGACGGAACACCTGTCGGCCCGCAGGATGTACTTGCCACTTTCCAGCGCGCTGCCCTATCAGAGCGCTATAGCGCCCGCTTTTCCGGCGTCACTTCTATGGACATTTCCGGAAACAAACTTGTTGTCACCTTAAGTACAAACAACACCTTCTTCCCTGCCTTGCTGGATATTCCCATTGTCAAAGCGGGAACCGAGACACAGCGTATTCCGGTAGGCAGCGGCCCTTACGTAGTTTCTGATGACGGAAACGGTGAAGCACTTATCCCCAACGAAAAGTGGTGGCAGGAAAAGCCCCTTCCCGTTGAAAAGATCCCTCTTTCTCCCAATTCCGACGCCGAAACTTTGGTCTATCAGTTTAACTCCCGCCAGATTCAATGCCTGACCACCGATCTTACCGGCAGCGCACCCCTTGTTGTCAGCGGTAATGTTTCTTTCCGCGATTATCCTACTTCTACCATGCTTTATGTAGGATTCAACACCGCTTCTTCCCGCTTTTCCGATGCAGCTCTGCGCCGCGCTGTAAGCCTTGGCTTTAACCGAAAAACCATTGTCAGTGCATATCTTTCCGACCACGCCCTTCCCGCTTCCTATCCCATTTCTCCCACCTGCGAGCGTTATCCCAAGGCGAAAGAAAGTTACTCCCATGACGAATTCACCACTGCTATGGAGTCACTGGACCTTGGCAGTTTCAGGCCTACAGTTACCTTATTGGTTCATGCAGGCAATTCCGTAAACGAAAAGGTAGCAGCTTATATTGCCACTGCACTGGAAGATTATTTTTATGTGAAAGTACTTTCTCTTCCCTGGGAAGACTATCTCGCCCGACTCCAAAGCGGCAATTTCGATCTCTATCTTGCCCAAACCCGTATAACGGCTGATTGGAATACCGCTCCCCTCCTTGCAACTTCCGGAAGACTCAATTACGGCAGATACAGCAACGCCACCCTGGAGCAGTTTTTTGTAGGAATGCAGGCCGGCAGCGATGCAGCTGCCTCTCAGTTTTATAAAACCTTTGCACAGGAGATTCCTATCGCCCCGCTGTGTTTCAAGCAGGAAACGGTAATTGTTCCCTCTTCCCATGTTTCCAATGTTTCTCCCAGTCCTTCTTCCCCGTTCTATGGCTTTGAAAATTGGAACATTGATCTTACCGCATAAAAAAGATCCCTGCAGGAATTTCCTGCAGGGATCTTTTTTATTAACATTAATAGCGGCGCACCACAGCGGCAACTTTTCCCAAAATAGAGGCATATTTACCGTCGATAGGTTGGTAGTCGGGATTTTCAGGCAGAAGCCATGTTTCGCCGTTTTTGCGGCTCAAACGCTTCACCGTGGCCTCATCTTCCAAAAGCGCCACCACGATTTCTCCGTTATGCGCTGTTTCCTGCTTGTGGACTACTACTAAATCATCCGGCAGAATACCGGCATAAAGCATAGATTCGCCGCGCACACGAAGCGCAAAGTATTCTCCGTCCCGGCCGCCGGTATCGAAGGTGAGATAATCTTCAATACATTCCTGAGCAAGGATAGGGGAACCTGCCGCAACATTACCTACAATAGGCACCTGATTACCCACAGATTCTGCTTCTGCAACAGGTGCAACCACCTCTGCAGCCGCTCCAGAAGCCCGAACCTCCTGCGTCAATGCAAGAGCGCGGCCCTTACCGGCAGATTTTTCAATATAGCCCGCCTCTTCCAAGTGCTTGAGATGGAAATGCACCGTGGAGGGAGACTTCAAACCTACCGCGTCGCAAATTTCCCGCACAGAAGGTGGGTAACCCTGGGTGCGAATAGTTTCTGCAATATGATCATAGATCTTCTGCTGCATTTTAGAAAGTTTGTTCATTGCGCAGCCTCCATTCTCATGCTCATAATATGGTAGTTATATTTTAACATACATTTGCCCAAAATGCAACATTTGTTCCATTTATTTTTCGTATATTTTTCTTGCATTTGCAAACCATGTGTGCTATCATGTCTAAATGTATGGTAAAGTAATTTATTATGTCTTTGCATATATCAACAATAGATGGAGGATCTCACAAGCATGGTTACGTTTTTCACTATTCTGCAGGTAATTGCGGGTCTCACCGTTATCCTCGCTGTTCTGTTCCAGTCTGGCAAGTCTGCTGGTCTCTCCGGTGCTATCGCCGGCGCAGCTGACTCTTTCATGTCCAAGGGCAACGCTAAGACCTTTGACGCTAAGCTCGCTCGTGCCACCAAGTGGATCGGTGCAGCATTCATGGTTCTCACCCTGGTTCTCTGCTGCCTGCACTAATTGAAAACGCGCAAAAGCACCATCTTTCGATGGTGCTTTTTTTATTTCAGTGTAGCCTCAGAGCCGTCCCCTTTTCGATAAAGCACACCACTTGCAACATCAACGCCATTTTTCTCCAGTAGTTCTTCCACCGTTACAAATTCATAGCCGCGACTTTGCATGATTGCCACAAACTCCAGCGCCGCTTCCACAGTTGTAGAATAAATATCATGCATAAGCACGATATCCCCGTCTTCTGCCAAAAGTGCGGCAGAAAGCACAGCTTCTGTCTTCTGCGTCAGCCAATCTTGCGTATCTACTGACCAGTAAACCATGGGGACGCGGATCTCATTTTTCACTTCCTCTGTAATATATCCCCAGGGCGGCCGCACCCAGTAGCAACCGTCATCCAAAATGCCGCAAAGCAGATCGTTATTCTTTTTGATGTTGGCTATGGCTTCGCTCGTACTTCCTTCACTCAAATCTATATGCTCGTAAGTATGGTTGCCCACCTGATGTCCCTCTTTCTGCATCCGTACCACGATCTCCTTATTTTCTTCTGCCATAATACCCACCACAAAAAAGGTGGCTTTTGCCCCCAAATCTTTCAGTCCATCTAATAAAAGTGGTGTGGTGGCGGGATGAGGTCCATCATCAAAAGTCAAAGCAATATACTTTTTCTCTGCCCTTACCTCTGCTTCTCCCGAAACATCTGCAACTTCCCTCTCCCAGGCTGCAAGACTGATAATGGCACAAAATAACATCAAAACAAACCATATTCCGCCGTTTTTAATGGAACTCAACTCCCTTCCTTTGCGAAGTTAGTATGGCATTTTGCGCAAAATAAATCCGTCTTGTGTGCTTTTGAAATATAATAAAAAAGCCCTTTTGCATGGTCTCGAGATCCCATGCAAAAGGGCTTCTTCAATTCAGTTGCTTACTTTACCAGCTCGATCATAGCGGTTTCAGCAGCATCGCCGCGGCGAACGCCGGTGCGGATGATGCGGGTGTAACCACCGTTACGGTCTGCATAGCTGGGAGCGATCTCCTTGAACAGCTTCTTGCAAACGTCTTCTCTGGTGATGAAGCTCATAGCCTGGCGATAGGCAGCCAGATCACTCTTCTTGCCCAGAGTGATCATCTTTTCAGCCAGGGGACGAATTTCCTTGGCGCGGGTGATGGTGGTTTCCATCTTGCCGTAATCCAGGAAATCAGTGACCTGCTGACGGAGCATCGCCATACGCTGGTCGGTAGTCTTACCGAGCTTACGAGTTCCGGGCATGTTGGTTTCCTCCTTGTAAGGATATTCTTATTCTGCGAACAGAATCCGATTAGTTCTTTTCTTCGTCGGCCAGGGAAAGACCCATCATAGCCAACTTGTTGACAACTTCTTCCAGGGACTTACGGCCCAGGTTGCGAACCTTCATCATTTCGTCTTCGGTCTTGGAAATCAGATCTTCAACGGTGTTGATGTTAGCACGCTTGAGGCAATTGAAGCTACGGACAGAAAGATCCAGTTCTTCAATAGTCAGTTCCAGTACCTTATCACGCTGTGCTTCGGCCTTTTCCACAACAGTGGACTTAGAGCCCACGGTTTCGGACAGGTCAGTGAACAGGGTGAAGTGGTCGCACAAAATCTTTGCGCCAAGGGAAACTGCATCTCTGGCAGAAATCGTGCCATCGGTCCAGACTTCCAGCGTCAGCTTATCGAAGTCCGTCATGTTACCCACGCGAGTGTTTTCCACGGTGTAGTTCACCTTGTACACGGGAGTGTAGATGGAGTCTACGGGGATGAGACCGATGATGGTCTGCTCAGGCTTGTTGCGATCTGCGGAAACATAGCCGCGGCCGTGGCTGAGGGTGATTTCCATGTTCAGCGTAGCGCCGCTGTCAAGAGAAGCGATGTGCATTTCGGGGTTGAGGATTTCAACTTCACCGTCGCACTTGATATCGCCTGCAGTTACTTCACAAGGACCAACTGCTTCGATATACACGGTCTTAACACCTTCGCTGTACAGCTTGGTGATAAGGCTCTTAACATTCAGGACGATTTCCGTAACATCTTCCTTCACACCGGGGATCGTGGAAAATTCATGCTGAACACCAGCGATCTTGATGGAAGTAGCTGCGGTGCCGGGCAGAGAAGAGAGCAGGATGCGACGGAGCGCATTGCCCAAAGTCGTGCCGTAGCCGCGTTCCAGAGGTTCGATCACATACTTGCCATAGGTAGCATCACCAGGCACTTCGATACACTCAATCTGGGGCTTTTCAATTTCGATCATGCAGTAGTACCCTCCTTCATTCTCAGTGCGGAGCGAAACCATAAGGGTTTCGCTCCTTGTTTAGTTCCGTTGCTATTGAGGGCGTCCACCCTATTACTTGGAGTACAATTCGACGATGAGGTGCTCTTCGATAGGCATATCGATGTCTTCGCGAGCGGGCATCTTAACGACGGTACCCTTCAGGGCGGTCTTGTCACGTTCCAGCCACTGAGGAACCAGCACTACAGGTGCATCCTCTGCGGTCAGACGCTTGAAAGCTGCGGAAGAGCGGCTGCTTTCCTTAACTTCAATGACATCACCAACGCGAACCAGGTAGGAGGGGATGTTGACCTTCTTGCCGTTCACGGTGAAGTGAGCGTGGCTCACCAGCTGGCGAGCTTCACGGCGGGTCATAGCGAAGCCCAGGCGATAAACTACGTTGTCCAGGCGGGATTCCACCAGGGTCAGCAGGTTTTCACCGGTCTTGCCGGGCATGCTGGAAGCCTTTTCATAGTACATATGGAACTGCTTTTCCAGAATACCATATACGAACTTAACCTTCTGCTTTTCGTTCAGCTGAATGGCATATTCGCTCTTTTTCTTCTTCATCTGACCGCCAGGATTACGCTTAGTTTCCTTCTTTGCGTAACCCATAACAGCAGGAGAAATGCCCAGAGCCTTGCAACGCTTTGCAATAGGCTGCATATTCTTAGCCATATTCTACTTATCCTCCTTGTTCCGATTACACGCGACGACGCTTGGGGGGACGGCAGCCGTTGTGAGCGATGGGAGTAACGTCCTTGATCATGGTTACTTCCAGGCCTACAGCCTGCAGAGCGCGAATAGCAGCTTCGCGGCCCTGGCCGGGACCCTTAACGAATACTTCCACAGTCTTCAGACCATGTTCCTGAGCAGCACGAGCAGCTACTTCAGCAGCGGTCTGAGCAGCAAAGGGAGTAGACTTCTTGCTGCCGCGGAAACCCTGTCCACCGGAGGAAGCCCAGGAGATTGCGTTGCCCTGGGTGTCGGTTACGGTCACCATGGTGTTGTTGAAAGAAGAACGGATATGGACCTGGCCACGTTCGATGTTCTTTTTCTCACGGCGACGACGGATAACTTTCTTACCGCCTTTTACATTTGCCATTTTCGTTCTCCCTCCTTACTTCTTCTTGTTAGCAATGGTCTTCTTGGGACCCTTGCGGGTACGAGCATTGGTCTTGCTGCGCTGGCCGCGAACGGGCAGGCCACGACGATGGCGAAGGCCACGGTAGCAACCGATTTCGGTCAGACGCTTAATGTCCAGAGCTACCTGGCGGCGAAGGTCGCCTTCTACTACGTAGCTCTTGTCGATCTCTTCACGGAGCTTAGCTTCATCAGCATCCGTCAGATCCTTCACGCGGGTATCAGGGTTAACGCCTGTACGTGCCAGGATATCCTGAGCACTCTTTCTGCCAATACCATAGATGTAAGTCAAACCAATTTCGATTCGCTTATCCTTGGGCAGGTCAATGCCGGCAATACGTGCCATACTTTCTAAGCACCTCCAATTAAAACTTAGCCCTGTCTCTGCTTATGCTTGGGATTTTCGCAGATCACCATAACGCGACCTTTGCGGCGAATAATCTTGCACTTTTCGCACATGGGCTTCACGGACGGTCTTACTTTCATGATAATAAACCTCCTACTTACTACGCCAGGTAATCCGGCCACGAGTCAGATCGTAAGGGGACATTTCCACCGTTACCTTGTCACCGGGCAGAATCCTGATGAAATTCATTCTGAGCTTTCCGGAAATATGCGCTAAAATCGTGTGTCCATTTCCAATGTCTACTTGGAACGTTGTATTGGGAAGCGATTCAACTACGACTCCCTCAACTTCAATCATATCGGATTTTGCCAAGTGATCATTCCTCCTGGTTAGAATTACCATCCTCGCAAATTGCTGCGAGCGTTCTACGAAGTTCACTGTTTGTGATCTTCTCATCGCTTCTGATCTTTTTACCTGCACGCTGGTCATTTTCCATTACAAACTGCACATGTTTGTGCTTCTTACGTTTGGGATTTTCAACCTTGCGTGTTTTGCCATCCGCCAGGAAAAGGTACTCTCCTTCGATCGCAAGTACGAAAAAGAGCTTTCCCTTATCCCTACCGGCGATAGCTTTAACAATGTTGGATTTAGCAATGTCCATACAATTACTCCATTTTCGCATCGGGGTCCGTCAGAAGCTCCGGGTCGCCTGCGGTAATCAGAATTGTATTTTCATAATGTGCGGCATACTTACCATCTGCCGTGACGACAGTCCAACCGTCGGCCAACTGATGGATCGCAGCGCCGCCTGCGTTGACCATGGGCTCAACTGCCAGCGTCATTCCGCGTAGAAGACGGGGAGTGCCTCGAGTTGAGACATAGTTGGGAACCTCGGGAGATTCGTGAAGATTTCTGCCGATACCGTGACCGACGAATTCTCTCACAATGGAAAAACCGTTGGCTTCCACATAGGTCTGGATTGCACGGCTGTTGTCGCTGACACGGTTTCCTTCCCGCGCCATAGCAAGACCTTTAAAAAAGCTCTCCTTCGTGACGTCGATCAGTCGCTGCGCTTCGGCATCGATCTGACCGCAGGGAAAAGTTGCCGCACAGTCGCCATGGAACCCGCCGATGTACGCGCCTACATCCACGCTGACGATGTCACCTTCACGGAGCACTCTCTTTTTGGAAGGAATGCCGTGGATCACTTCGTCATTGACGGAGATGCAAGTGCTGGCGGGAAAGCCGTTGTAGTTTAAGAACGACGGCTTTGCACCATGCTTGCGAATGAACTCATACACTGCTTTGTCAATTTCTTGGGTTGTTACGCCCGGCTTTACCATTTCCCCTGCTAACGCACGGGCAGCCGCGGTAATTTTTCCTGCCAGACGCATCGCTTCGATCTCGTGTGCAGATTTGAGGGTGATCATTCGATCATCTCCCAAGCGCCTTGAGAATCGCCTTGGACATATCTACCACGCTGGGCAGATTGTCCACGGATTTGAGAAGGCCTCTGGACTCATAGAAGTTCTTGAGAGGCTCAGTCTCGTTATGATAAACCTGAAGACGTGCTTTCACGGTTTCAGGAGCATCATCCTTACGCTGCACCAGCTTGCCGCCACATGCGTCGCAGATACCTTCCTGCTTGGGAGGAACAGCAACTACATGATAGCTGGAACCGCAAGCTTCGCAAACGCGACGGCCGCCCATTCTTTCCATGATCTCTTCATCAGAGATTTCGATGGAAACAACGGCATCAAAGACAATACCGGCCTTTTCCAAAGCTTCTGCCTGAGCGATGGTGCGGGGCACACCGTCGAGGATGTAACCCTTAGCACAATCTTCTTCCTGCAGACGCTCGGTGATCACACCGATAATGACTTCATCAGGAACCAGTTTACCTGCATCCATGTACTCCTTAGCCTTAAGGCCGGTAGGCGTACCATTCTTAACAGCAGCGCGGAGAATGTTACCGGTAGAAATGGTAGGAATTCCCAGCTCCTTGTTCAGAATTTCAGCCTGAGTGCCCTTGCCTGCGCCGGGAGCACCGAGCAAAATCATTTTCATGACATTTTCCTCCTTATTCCAGGAAGCCCTTATACTGACGCATAGACAGCTGAGATTCCAGAGCACGAACGGTTTCCAGAGCAACACCGACTACGATGATGACGGAAGTGCCGCCGATTGCCAGGTTGGCAGCGCTCATGAGCTTGCTTGCGATCAGGGGGCAGATAGCAACGATACCCAGATAGATGGCACCGAAGAGGGTGACCTTCTGCAGAACATTGGCGATGAATTCCGTGGTGGGCTTGCCGGGACGGAAGCCGGGAATAAAGCCGCCCTGCTTCTGCAGGTTGTTGCTGATCTCTACAGGGTTAAACTGAATGGTGGCATAGAAGTAGCTGAAGCCGATGATCATCAGGAAATAAATGATCATGTAGGGAACAGTAGTGTTCTCAATGGCACCAATTACTTTTGCCCAGAAAGAGCCCTCTGCGGGAGTCTTCAGGAAGGCTGCCACAGTAGCGGGCATGGTAGCGATGGACTGAGCGAAGATGACGGGCAGAACGCCGGACATGTTCACCTTCATGGGAAGGTGAGAACTCTGACCGCCGTAAGACTTGCGACCGACCTGACGCTTTGCATACTGTACGGGGATGCGGCGTTCAGCAGCGCTGACCGCAACGATCAGAACTACCAGCAGCAGCACGCCGATAACCAGCAGTGCAATCCACAGCCAACCAAGCTTTACGCTGCCGATGTATGCCCAAAGATTGGACACACCAACGGGAACGCGAGCCAAGATACCAGCAAAGAGGATCATGGAGATACCGTTGCCGATACCGAATTCATTGATCTGTTCACCGATCCACATGACGAAAGAAGAACCTGCCACGAAGGATACGATGATAACGATGCCGGGCCATACACCCTCAGCCGTCAGCATACCGTTGTTCTTGATCAGCATAAAGTAACCGAATGCCTGAAGAAGAGCGATTGCTACGGTAGCATAACGGGTGATGGACTGGATCTTTTTCTTACCTTCTTCGCCTTCTTCATGCTGCATACGTTCCAGAGCGGGGATAGCCACAGTCAGCAGCTGAATAATAATGGAGCTGTTGATGTAAGGCTGTACGCCCAGAGCGAATACAGTTGCCATTGCAAAGGCACCGCCGGACATGATGTTGAACAGGCCCAGAACGGTAGAGCCCATGGTATCCAGGTAACTACCGAGCATGTCGGTATTTACATAGGGTACGGTGATGGCATTACCGATGCGGAAAATCAGAAGGACCAGAAGAGTGAAGATGATCTTTTTACGTAACTCAGGAATTTTCCACGCTTTACGGATCGTCTGAATCACTTAGATCACCTCTGCCTTTCCACCTGCTGCTTCGATAGCTTCCTTAGCAGAGGTAGAGAAAGCAGATGCCTGAACGGTTACCTTCTTGGTAACTTTGCCGTTGCCAAGAACCTTGTAACCATATACGCACTTGCTCAGGATGCCCTTAGCAAGCAGGGCTTCTGCGGTTACGGTTTCACCATCTTCAAATGCGTTCAGAGCGCTCAGGTTGATAATTTCATAGGGCTTAGCGAAAATGTTGTTAAAGCCGCGCTTGGGGATACGACGTGCAGTGGGCATCTGGCCGCCTTCGAAGCCGATGCGGGTGCCGCCGCCGCTACGGGCGTGCTGGCCCTTGTGGCCACGGCCACCGGTCTTACCATTGCCGGAGCCATAACCGCGACCCTTGCGGTAAGCTTCCTTAACGGAGCCTGCAGCGGGGGAAAGTTCATGCAGTTTCATATTGCAGCTCCTCCTTATTCAACTTCAGTGACCTGCAGAAGATAGCCGATCTTGGCGATCTTGCCGCGAGTCTGTGCGTTATCGGGCTGCACGGTGGTGTCACCGATCTTGCGCAGACCCAGGGACTTGGCAGTAGCAATGTGCTTTTCAATTCTGCCGTTGAGGCTCTTAACGAGCTTTACATTCAGATTTGCCATGTTGCTACGCCTCCTTAACCAATGATTTCTTCAACGCTCTTGCCACGGATGCGAGCTACCTGTTCGGGGCTGCGGAGAGCCTTGAAACCAGCGAAAGTAGCTGCAACTACGTTTGCAGGAGTGTTGGAACGCAGGCACTTGGTACGAATGTCCTTGATACCAGCTGCTTCGCAGATGATACGAACGGGACCACCAGCGATAACGCCGGTACCGGGTGCTGCGGGCTTCATCAGGACGCGGCCTGCGCCGAATTCACCAATAACTTCGTGAGGAATGGTGCTGCCGGACAGGGAGACCTGAATCATGTTCTTCTTTGCATCTTCCAGACCCTTGCGAATTGCTTCGGGAACTTCAGCTGCCTTGCCAAGGCCGAAACCAACCTTGCCCTTACCGTCGCCAACTACTACCAGAGCGGAGAACTTCATTACGCGGCCGCCCTTAACAGTCTTGGATACGCGGTTGAGGTAAAGCACCTTTTCCATGAATTCGCTGGGTTCTCTTTCAAATCTAGCCATTTTTGTGCTTCTCCTCTCTTAGAATTCCAGGCCGCCTTCACGGGCGCCTTCTGCCAGTTCAGCAACACGGCCGTGGTACAGGTAACCGCCACGATCGAATACGACCATGTCGATGCCCTTAGCCTTGGCGCGTTCTGCAACCAGCTTGCCTACTGCACGAGCTGCAACCTTGTTGCCGCCGTTGCCTTCGATGCTCTTATCCAGAGAGGATGCAGCTACCAGAGTTACGCCGTTAACGTCATCGATGACCTGAGCGTAAATGTTCTTTTCGCTGCGGAATACGTTCAGACGGGGTCTTTCGGGAGTGCCGGAAACCTTAGCACGTACTCTCTTGTGGCGCTTAATACGCTGCGCGTTAGTATCGGGTCTTTTAATCATTTACGGCACCTCCTTACTTCTTGCCACCGGTCTTACCAACCTTGCGGCGGATGACTTCGTCTACATACTTGATGCCCTTGCCCTTGTAAGGTTCGGGAGGACGCTTTTCGCGTACTTCAGCTGCAAACTGACCAACCTGCTGCTTGTCAGCGCCGGAGATCACAATCTTGTTCTGTGCGGGAACTTCGATGGTGATGCCGGGAACCTCAGGCATAATTACCTGATGGGAATAACCCAGGTTCATAACCAGCTTGTTTTCTTCCTTGGTTGCGCGGTAACCAACACCGTTGATTTCCAGTTCCTTCTTGTAACCTTCGGTTACGCCAACGATCATGTTGTTCAGCAGAGTACGGGTCAGACCGTGCATGCTGCGGTTCATCTTGTCGTCGGAAGGACGCTTAACAAGGATTTCAGTGCCGTTCTGTTCGATAATCATTTCAGGACGCAGTGCCTGAGTCAGGGTGCCCTTGGGGCCCTTCACGGTAACAACGTTGCCAGCTGCGATGGAAACTTCAACACCAGCGGGAACATTGATGGGCATTCTACCAATTCTAGACATTGTTCAATACCCTCCTTACCAAATGAATGCCAGGACTTCGCCACCAACGTGAGCTGCGCGAGCAGCCTTGTCGGTCATAACGCCCTTAGAGGTGGATACGATAGCCACACCCAGACCACGGAGAACGCGGGGCAGTTCGCCTGCACCAACGTAAACACGGAGACCGGGCTTGGAAACACGACGCAGGCCGGAAATAACCTTTTCCTTACCGTTGTACTTCAGAGCGATGCGGATGATGCCCTGAGTACCGTCTTCCACGATCTGGAAGCTCTTGATGTAACCTTCGTCCAGCAGGATCTGAGCGATGCTCTTCTTCATGTTGGAAGCGGGAACGTCAACGGTGTCGTGCTTTGCGTTGTTTGCATTGCGGATACGAGTCAACATATCGGCAATAGGGTCGGTGATATGCATTGTAAAATTCCTCCTATTTTAGAGTTACGGTCCATTTTGGTACCGTTTAGGCAGCGAGGTATCACTACTAATTTTGAGCGCCGGGGGTAACTGCTTCGGCGGTTAATTAGCAGTGACCTTTCGCCATCCTTGTATCACCAAGACATTTCGTCTTAAGTGTGAGTTAAGATGCCCTGACGGGCGGGTTCATTAGAAGCTTGCCTTGCGAACACCGGGGATCTCGCCCTTGTAAGCGAGAGTGCGGAAGCAGATACGGCAAACGCCGTAGTTGCGCAGGTAAGCGTGGGGACGACCGCAGATCTTGCAGCGGTTGTACTTGCGGGTAGAGAACTTAGCAGGAGCCTGCTGCTTGAGCTTCATAGACAACTTTGCCATTGTTTTCTCCTCCTAAATTAGCGTTCAAAGGGAGCGCCAACCAGGGTCAGCAGCTCACGAGCTTCTTCGTCGGTCTGAGCAGTGGTGCAGATAACGATATCCATACCACGGATCTTATCGATCTTATCGTACTCGATTTCGGGGAAGATCAGCTGTTCCTTGATGCCCAGGGCATAGTTGCCGCGACCATCGAAAGCGTTAGCGCTGATACCACGGAAGTCACGTACACGGGGCAGAGCCACGTTGAACAGACGATCCAGGAATTCCCACATCTTTTCGCCGCGCAGGGTAACCTTTGCGCCGATGGGCATACCTTCACGCAGCTTGAAGTTTGCAACGGACTTCTTAGCGATGGTGACGATAGCCTTCTGACCGGTGATAGCAGTCAGATCTTTAACAACAGCGTCCAGAACCTTGCTGTTGTCGCGAGCTTCGCTGCAACCCACGTTTACGACAACCTTGTCGATCTTGGGGATCTGCATGGTGCTCTTGTATTCGAACTTCTTGAAGAGAGCAGGTGCTACTTCTTCAGTATACTTTACTTTCAGTCTAGCCATTTTTGTGCTGCTCTCCTTTCTTACAGTTCTGCGCCGCAGTGCTTGCACACGCGGGACTTCTTGCCGTCTTCTACCTTATAAGCTACGCGGGTTGCCTTGCTGCACTTGGGGCAAACAACCTGAACCTTGCAAGCGTAGATAGCAGCTTCGCGCTTAACGATACCGCTTTCTTCGCCCTGCTTGCGAGCCTTGATATGGCAAGTAGCCATGTTAACGTTTTCTACAACGACCTTGTCCTGGCTGGGAACGGTGCCGAGCACCTTGCCCTGCTTGCCCTTGTCCTTACCGGACAGGACGACGACAGTATCGCCCTTCTTGATATTCATGCTCATCTATCGTGCCCTCCTTAGATTACTTCGGGAGCCAGGGACAGGATCTTCATGTAATCTCTGTCGCGCAGCTCGCGTGCAACGGGCCCAAAGATACGAGTGCCGCGGGGGTTCTTGTCGTCCTTGATCAGAACGGCAGCGTTGTCGTCGAAACGAACGTAGGTACCGTCTGCACGACGAACGCCCTTGGCGCTGCGGACGATAACTGCCTTAACAACATCGCCCTTCTTTACCTGACCGCCGGGAGCAGCCTTACGAACGGAAGCAACGATGACATCACCGATGTTGCCGTACTTGCGGCCGGAACCACCCAGAACGCGAATGCACTTGATTTCCTTGGCACCGGTATTATCGGCAACCTTCAAAAAAGTTTCCTGCTGAATCATATTCCGGTACCTCCCTTACTTAGCCTTTTCGATAATTTCAACTACGCGCCAACGCTTGTCCTTGGACAGGGGGCGGGTTTCCATTACCTTAACAGTATCGCCGATGCCGCAGGCATTTTCTTCATCGTGTGCCTTCAGCTTATAGGTGCGAGCAACGATCTTCTTGTACAGAGGATGTGCAACGCGGTCAGCGATAGCAACTACAACGGTCTTATCCATCTTGTTGGAAACGACCTTGCCAACTCTGGTCTTACGGGAGGAAATTCTCTTTTCTTCCATTTTACTTCTCCTCCTTTTCACGGATCATGGTCATAACGCGAGCAATGTCACGCTTGGTTTCAGCGATCTTGAGAGGATTGTCAAGCTGATTGGTTGCGTGCTGCATACGCAGAAGGAACAGATCCTTTTTCAGTGCAACCAGCTTTTCCTTCAGCTGATCAACGCTCAATGCACGTACTTCACTTGCTTTCATCTCATTCACCTACTTCCTGGGCTGCGAGGTCGCGCTTCACGATCTTGGTCTTGATGGGCAGCTTGTGGCTGGCCAGACGCAGAGCTTCGCGAGCAACCTCTTCGGAAACGCCGGCGATTTCAAACATAACACGGCCGGGCTTAACAACTGCTACCCAGTACTCGGGAGAACCCTTACCGGAACCCATGCGGGTTTCAGCGGGCTTAGAAGTAATGGGCTTGTCGGGGAAAATCTTGATCCAAACCTGGCCGCCACGCTTGGTGTGACGGGTCATGGCGATACGAGCAGCCTCGATCTGGTTGCTGGTGATCCATGCGGGTTCGGTAGCTACGAGGCCGAATTCACCATAAGCGATGGTGTTGCCTCTCATGGCCTTACCGGTGAGGCGGCCACGCTGTACTCTGCGGTACTTAACTCTCTTAGGCAGAAGCATTACTGAGCGCCTCCTTCCTTATTTGCGGGCTTACGGAAACCGCCGTTCTGACGGTCACGGTTGAAGCCACCATTCTGACGATCGCGGTTGAAGCCGCCGCCACGACGTTCACCGTCACGGCGAGGACGACGATCACGACGTTCCTGATAGGGCTTGCTGGTATCCATGGTACGGGGAGTGGTGCGCAGAGTCTGGCTCAGAACTTCACCCTTGTATACCCATACCTTAACGCCGATACGACCGAAGGTGGTAGCTGCTTCAGCAAAACCGTAGTCGATGTCAGCGCGGATGGTCTGCAGAGGAATGGTACCTTCGCGATAGTGTTCGGTGCCTGCGATTTCACGGCCACCGAGACGGCCGCTGCAGGAGCACTTGATGCCCTTTGCACCGGCGCGCATAGCGCGAGCCATAGCATTCTTCATTGCACGACGATGGCTGATACGCTTTTCCAGCTGAGCTGCAATGTTTTCAGCAACCAGCTGAGCGTCCATATCGGGGTTGCGGACTTCAACGATGTTCAGCTTAACCTTCTTGCCGATCATCTTTTCCACAGCCAGACGATACTGTTCGATCTGTTCGCCGCCCTTGCCGATTACGACACCGGGACGAGCGCAGTGCAGGTAGATGGTAACTACTTCGTTGCTGCGTTCGATTTCAACCTTGGGAACGCCTGCACCGAAGAGAGTTTCCTTCAGGTACTTGCGGATCTTCTGATCTTCAACGATCAGATCACCGACTTTTTCTTCACTGGCATACCAACGGGAATCCCAGTCTTTGATGACGCCCACGCGCATGCCGTGGGGATTAACTTTCTGTCCCATAAAACTGACTCCTCCCTTAGTTCTTCTCAGCAACCGCCAGGGTCACGTGAGAGGTTCTCTTGTTGATGCGGAAAGCTCTGCCCTGTGCGCGAGGCATAATTCTCTTCAGAATGGGGCCGGGGGTAGCGAACACAGCGGATACATAGAGCTTTGCGGGATCCATGTTAAAGTTGTTTTCTGCGTTAGCGCAGGCGCTCTTCAGGAGCTTCATCATGGGTTCGGAAGCAGCCTTGGGGGTCTGCATCAGAATTGCCATAGCGGAACCGACATCCTTGCCGCGGATCAGGTCTGCAACGATCTGAACCTTACGGGGAGAGATGCGGATATATCTCAGATAAGCTTTTGCTTCCATATTCTGCATTCTCCTTCTTACTTAGTCTTGGTGTGGCCGCGGAAGGTACGAGTGGGAGCGAATTCGCCCAGCTTGTGACCAACCATGTCTTCCTGTACGTATACGGGAACGTGCTTGCGACCGTCATGGACAGCGATGGTATGACCTACGAAAGAGGGGAAGATGGTGGAGCTGCGGCTCCAGGTCTTCAGAACGTTCTTTTCGCCGGTCTTGTTCATTTCTTCAACCCGCTTGATGAGCTCAGGGGCAACAAAGGGGCCTTTTTTAATAGATCTGCTCATTTTTACTTGCCTCCCTTACTTCACGTTACGACGCTTTACGATGAACTTATCGGTAGGATTCTTGGTCTTGCGAGTCTTATAACCCAGAGCAGGCTTGCCCCAAGGAGTAAGAGGACCAGCATGACCGATGGGGGAACGGCCTTCACCACCACCGTGAGGATGGTCGCAGGGGTTCATTACGGAACCGCGAACGGTGGGACGCCAACCCATGTGACGCTTACGACCAGCCTTACCGATCTGAATGTTTTCATGATCGATGTTGCCAACCTGGCCGATGCAAGCCTTGCAGTTGGTGCGGATGATGCGCACTTCACCAGAGGGCATACGAACCTGAGCGTCGCCGTTGTCCTTAGCCATCAGCTGAGCATAAGCACCAGCGGAACGAACCAGCTGAGCGCCCTTGCCGGGATAGAGCTCGATGTTGTGGATAACGGTACCTACGGGGATGTTAGCGATGGGCAGGCAGTTGCCGGCCTTGATGTCAGCTGCAGCAGAGGACATAACCTTGTCACCAGCTGCCAGACCAACGGGAGCGATGATGTAACGCTTTTCGCCGTCTTCATACTGAACAAGAGCGATGTTGGCGCTGCGGTTGGGGTCATATTCCAGACGCAGAACGGTAGCTTCCATATCCATCTTGTCGCGCTTGAAGTCGATGATACGATACTTGCGCTTGTTGCCGCCGCCACGATGGCGAACGGTGATGCGGCCGTAGTTGTTGCGGCCGGAGTTCTTCTTCAGAACTTCTACCAGGCTAGCTTCGGGCTTAGCCTTCTTATCGATGCCGTCAAAACCGGACACAGTCATGTGTCTGCGGGAAGGCGTCGTCGGCTTAAAAGTTTTAATAGACATTATAGCGTACTCCTTCCGTTATTAGACCATGCCTTCGAAGAGCTCGATGGTCTTAGAGTCTTCAGTCAGCTGTACATAAGCTTTCTTCCAGCTCTTAGTCTTGCCGGGACGGCCAGCGCCGAGGCGCTTAGCCTTGCCGTTAACATTGATGGTGTTGACCTTAGCAACCTTAACGCCGAAGATTTCTTCAACAGCGTTCTTGATTTCGATCTTGCCAGCGTCCTTAGCTACTTCGAAGACATACTTCTTTTCGCTAACTGCGGCCATGGAACGTTCGGTGATGATGGGACGAACGATGATATCGTATACGTTAGCCATTATGCGAACACCTCCTCGATTACTGCCAGAGCGCTCTGATCGATCACCAGATACTTAGCGTTAAGCAGATCGTAAACGTTGATCAGCTTAGCGGGTGCGGTCATAACGCCGGGGATATTGCGGGCGGACTTCACAACGTTAGCGTTCACTTCGGGAGTGATAACAACTGCCTTGCCTTCGCACTTAACAGCGCTCAGGAAGTTGCGGAAATCCTTGGTCTTGATAACGTCCATCTTGATGCTG
>JAZQUM010000047.1:0-13936 GCA_045631305.1 Oscillospiraceae bacterium
AGCACCACGTCGAAGCCGATACGAACCACAGCGTAAACCAGCGTGTGACCCAGAGACTGGTAGAAGTCTGCGCTGGTATCACCGGTAAGCAGATACACATAGTTGGAGAAGCCCGCAGGGCTCATAGCGCCAGTGATGGTATTGTAGTTGGTGAAGCTCAGCTGAATAACCTGGATCACAGGGACCACAAAGGTAAATACCAGAAATGCAATGGCGGGGATCAGCAGCAGCCAGCCAACGCCGATTTCTTTCCAGCTATAGGTCTCGCCCCGCAAAGTAAGCTTCTTCATCTTCTTTGCAGGAGGGTTCGAAGTCTTCGCGACTCCGGTGGCTTTGGGTTCCATAAGCAAACCTCCTATTTTTTTCCTATGCAAATTATGTCAGGAATGTAGCGCACTTCTGCGCGACCTTCTTCAAGCGGAATGGGATTGCCGTCGGCAATGATGAGGACATCATCTGCAAGGCCTCTGACTTCCATCTCATCTTTCTTGGAGAAAAGAATATGGGATTCAAAAGCAAATTCCTCATAGCCGCGCCGGTCATAGTCCAGAATGACCAAAGGACGCTCGGTAAGGGTCATAGCACCCTTTTCCTCGTTGCCATCCGTCAGGCACAGGACACCGGTAACAGCTCTGCCGTAAAGTCTTTCGCGTTCCACAGCAGAAACGATGATCTGAGATACTGCGTGGCGCACAGCAGGAAGTTCCTTCCCGTTCTTGATCACCGTCAGGCTTTCACCCAGGTGCTCACGGGGATCAACAGGCGTCTTGCTGCCGTCGCGGCACATATCCGCAGCGCTGACAGTGCAGGTCTTGCCATCCACCGTGGCAAGGAGCGTGTTGCCCAGCACGATATCGTTGAAACCATATGCTGCATGCTTGCCGCAGGAACGTGCTTCCACAGCACCGCAGGACTCAAAGTGAAGGTCTTCCGGGGTGAGACCGGAAATCTCTTCTGCCGTGAAACTGATAATGGGACCGACATTTGCCGTACCCATGGCCACACCCACAAGCTTCGGCTTGCAGGTGGGATCTTTGGCTAAAAGACGGTCAGCAACATAGGCTGCGATCCCGTCGCCGCCGGCCAGAACATAAAGCTCAGGCTCGTAAGCGCTGACGGCATCCACAGCAGCGTTGAGGCGAGGAATGAAGCCCCCCTCAATAGCCTGCAGCATGATATCAGGCTGCAGCACATTGCCGCCGTAGTCGTCTACACTGACGACTTCATACCCTTTCAAAAACGCCTTGATTGCCGAAGCGATCTCAGCAATACGATCGGCGCCGCCGGAAAGGGTATTCATCAATACCGCAGCTCTCATGGCTTGATCAGCACCTTGAATGCGCGGCCGGAAGCCTGCGTCTCAAAAGCGGACACTGCATCTTCAATGTCGAACTTGTGGGTGATGAGCTTGCGGAAGTGATCGGGCTTTTCAGCGATCATTTCATATGCCTTATGGAAGGTTTCCAGAGTGAAACCGGAACTGCCGGTCACGGTTACACCGCGATAGTGGATAGCAAAGGGATCCAGGGTGAACTGAGCATCCTTGGGAAGGCCTGCAAAGACATGGATGGTACCATTGTCTGCAATCTTCTTCACATAGTCTTCCACCAGAGCGGGAATGCCAACAGCAACAGCGATATTATCATACTTGGAAGGATCTGCAGTTGCGGGATCGATGGCATTGATACCGAAAGAAGAGAGCAGTTCGCGGCGTTCTGCGCTGGGTTCGCTGACGGTAACGGCGATATTCTTGCCGGTCAGCACCAGAGCGAAGAGGGTGCCCATGGGGCCACCGCCTGCGATCATCACGTTGCTCTTTTCGGTGATGTTCATCTTGTCCATAGCGGAGAGAACGCATGCAAGGGGTTCCACCAGGGTGAAGGCTTCATCAGCGGAGGGCAGCCGGATTACACCCTTCTTTACGAAGTCCATGGGGATTTCTACATATTCGCAGAAAGCACCGGATACGCCGGTCTTGTTGCGGCAGTATTCGCCTGCGCCTCTCAGGCACAGTTCGCATTCGCCGCAGCCACCGTAAGGAGCAACTACAACAGCATCACCTGCTGCAAAGCCGCTGTCAGCGGGAGCACGATCCACGATGCCGATAAATTCATGGCCCAGGATGCAGGGGGGAGTGAATGCGGGATGGCCGCGCAGCCAGGTCTTAACGTCAGTACCGCAGAGCGTACAGCCGGTCACACGCAGGACGAATTCACCGCTGGGAGCGGGAATATCCTGGAGTTCAAGCTGCTTTTCGCCCATGTAAATCAAAGCTTTCATTCGTTGCTTGCGCCTCCGTTTCTGAATCTGTCATAAAATATTTTTGCCGTATTGCTATCGGTAATCAGTGTGTTGAAGAAGCCGCAGCGTGCTGCCACGATAATACCTTCGATCTTGTCCGCACCACCTGCAAGGCAAATAGACTTGCGCACCTTGCGCAGGCGCTGAATGTCATAAGCATTGTGGCGGTAATTGCGGCCAAACTCAAAGGTAGTGCCGTCTTCATAGAAGAAGTGGGAGAGGACATCGCCCACCGCATTGCAGGAGGCAACGCGGGCATTGAGCCGGGGACTGGCCTCTTCCATGAAAATACCATCACCCTTGGGAGGGCCGCCAAGGCCGAAAACAGCGGCATCCATGCGAGACCAATAGGTCTCCAGCGCTGCCATGCGCTGCTCATCGATCTTGGAGATGGGGTTGGAAGTATCCCGCAGAGTGGGAACGTTTACAAAGTAGCTGCGGGCTCTGTGGCGTTCTGCCACACGGTCGATAATGGTGTTGACCTGCAAACTGGGGTTGGAAGTGCCGGATACGCCGACAAGCGGCACATAGATCCGCTCTTCGCCTACATTTCTGTAGTTCAGGTGCAGGGACATGTTATACATGGTTTTACCCCAACCGAGGCCGACGGTTTTGCAGCCCTTCAGTGCCTTGGGAAGATACAGTGCCGCAGTGTGAGCAATAGCTTCGGAAATTGCAGCAGGATCATCTTCATCAGGATCAACTGGTGCAATTACCACTTCGCGGATACCCAGCACCTTGGCTGCAGATTCTACCAACACATAATTGTCAGGGTCATCCGGCAGAGTCACGGTGATGTTTACGATGCCCAGGCTCTTGGCCTTGTCCAGCAGACGGGAGATCTGAGAGCGGGAAATATTCTCCCGTTCTGCGATCTGACTTTGAGAAAGATTCTCAATGTAATAGCTGCGGGCGATACTGTAGAGCAGGGCATATTCAGGTTTTCTCGACATGATAACGCCCCCTTTACGGATTAACCGCGCAGGATTGCGTTGAACTTGCTGATGCGTTCAGCCATGTCATCAGCCTGGAAGAGGTTTCTGCCGAAAGCAAAGCCCTTAACGCCTGCCTTTACGGCAGCAGCAGCGGTTTCATAAATGTCGCTGCCCTTGGGGCCGCCTGCCAGCATCACGGGGCAGAGGCAGTTGGAAACAACGGTATCAAAGTTTTCGGTAAAGAATGCCTTGACTACATCTGCACCCAGTTCGGAAGCGATGCGTGCACCGTTGAGCTGAACGTCATAAGTAGCGGTATTTTCGAAGTCCATGGAAAGGATTTCCACGATAACGGGAATACCGAAGCTGTGATAGGTGTCGATAGCGGTAGCTGCGTGCTGAATGTTTTCAGCGTCGCCTTCGCCGATGCTCATCATCATGACCACTGCGTCTGCACCAAGAGCCAGAGCGTTTTCAGGGGTGATGAAATTGTAGTGGCCGGGCAGATATTCACCGCAAAAAGCAGAACCACCAAAGGAAGTGCGCAGCAGCAGCTTCTTGTTTACCAGGTCACCTTCTGCCATCTTGCGGGCAGGACCCAGGTTTACGAGATAGCCGTCCAGCTCACTTTTGGTGGTTGCATTCATCTTGCCAACTACATCTTCCAGACCGGGTACTGCGCCGGCCTGACCGCGGTCCATAGCCAGGACAAAGAGTTTGCCGCCATTGTCAAAAAGGCGTGCGGTATTGCGAATAAGTCCGTTAGTCATAACAATCATTCTCCGTTCTTTTACATTCCGAGTACATTCCAAGGCAGCAACAGGCATTTCTTGTGCGCAAAAACTGCCGAAATATAGCATAATATACAAAGTGTATTATATCAAAAAATGCACAAATGTCAATGTTTCAAAAGCATGTTTTGCAATTTTGTGCATGTATACCCTCCCCCTCCCCCCTCCCCCGCAAGTCGATTGACATGAATAATGAGGAGCGGTATTATTTAGGTATAAATCGATTGGAGGGATGCCCTATGTTTATCAACGGTGTTGAAATAGAGGATACCTACGCGGAAGGTTTTTTGATGTCCGGTACCCGCTTTATCATCACGGCAGACACTATGGACTGGGCCCTGGAAGCCGCAAGACGCGCTTGCGGCTTTGCCACCAGTATCATTGCCTGCGGCGCCGAAGCAGATATTGAATCTCAGTTCGAGTCCGGCCCTGACGGCCGTCCCGGCGTTTCTATCCTGCTTCTGAGCATGAATCATCAGAAAGTAGCTGAGCAGACGCTTAACCGCGTCGGCCAGTGCGTTATGACTTGCCCCACCACTGCCTGCTTCAACGGCTGGAATGGCGGCGAACCCATTGACATCGGCAAGAGCCTGCGCTTCTTCGGCGACGGCCGTCAGATGAGCAAGGTTATGTTCGGCAGACGCTTCTGGAGAATCCCCGTTATGGACGGTGAATTCCTTTGCGAAGAAAGCTTCGGCACCTTCGAAGGTGGTTCCGACGGCAACCTGATCCTTTTGGGCAAGGACCGTCCCACTACCCTGAAGGCCGCTATGGCTGCCTGCGACGCTATGCGCGCCAGCGGCGATGTATTCCTGCCCTTCCCCGGCGGCATCGTCCGCAGCGGCAGTAAGGTAGGTTCCCGCTATAAGATGCTGGCAGCATCCACCTACCACAGCTTCTGCCCCACCCTGCGCAATGAAGAAGAAACCCTTCTCCCCGAAGGCGCCAACTGCGCTTATGAAATCGTGGTCTGCTCCCACAGCGTAAAGGCCATCCGCAAGGCTATGGCCGCAGGCATGCTGGCCGCTGCCATCCCCGGCATGGTCCGCATCACCGCAGGTAACTACGGCGGCAACCTGGGTCAGGTCCACTTCCCCCTCTATGAAATTCTGAAAGAGGAGGCAGGCATCGAATGAAAAATTACGAATCTCTCGTTGCTGCGCTGAAGGCAGCTAACGCTCCCGTATTTTACGGTCTTGGCGGCATCTCTATGGAAGAACAGCGCCTCGCTGTTCGCCTTGCCCGCAAGATGGGTGCTTCCGTATCCGTGCAGCGTCCCCTGCTGGCCACTTTGACTCTGGCCGCTCTGAATACCGTTCCCCTGATCCTCACCGCAGGCAGCGAACTGCCCGCAGAAGCCGCTGCAGGTTCCCGCGTTATTAAGGACGACCGCCTTCTCGCCGTGGAAGCATGGCGCGCCCTTTCCGCCCTCGCCAAGGGCAACAAGCTCCCCGGCACTGACGCTTATGCTTCTTTGTACGAAGAAATGAAGGCAAACCGTGCTGCGCTGGTTCTGGTCACTGACTCTGTTGACGAAGTGCTCCGCCGCGCCATCAACCGCTTTACTCAGTCTCATAAGCTGGAAGTCATGCAGGTTCCCTCTGTGGAAAATGCACTGGGTGCTTACGAAGTGATGCTGGAAGAAGCAGGCAGTGAAAACGCATGGTTTGGCGGCGATCAGCTCCATTCCGGTAACGGCTATGGTCTTTCCTGCGCTGCAAAGGGCAGCTGCGACCTGTTGGTCCGTATCGGTGAAGGCTGCGCTCCCTGCTGCTGCAATGTTCCCGCTTACGCCATTGCTCCTGCAGCCAAAGACGGCGAAGCTCTGGTAGAAGCCGGCACCGCAGGCGGCACCGCTATGCGCTATGACTTTGTACCCGTAAAGATGGACGCCGCAGACGCCCAGACCAGCATTCTTTCCCTGCTGGCACAGTTGATGGAAGAGGTGTAAATATGACGAAAATCATCAACGGACGAATTTACGATCCCATCAACGGCAAAAACGGTGTGATCGAAGATATCTATTTTGAAAATGGCCGCATTGTAGAAGGCGGCAGCGCTGATTGTGATGTGCTGGACGCTTCCGGCTGCGTAGTTATGGCAGGCGGTGTAGACGTTCACAGCCATTTGGCAGGCGAACCTCTGGAAGTTCTGCGTGAAGCAGGCAACTCCCTGATCCCTCCCACCTGGGATGCAGGCAACCAGTATGGCGCTATGGGCTATACCACCGTTGTCAACGCTGCTACTCCCGCTCTTGCTGCACGCCGCACCGTGCTGGAAGAACAGGCTGTAGACGGTATCGACTCTCTGAACCTGATCTGGGTCGGCGAAAACCCCGCCCTCACCAAGCTGGCTGAAAGCGGCAGCGACAGCGAGTTGGATCAGTATCTTGCATGGCTGCTGGACGTTTCCTGCGGTTGGGGCCTCAAGCTCATTAACCCCATGGGCGGCCGTGAAGGCTGGCGCAAGCTGCTGCTGCGTCTGATGGAAGCAAACGCCCGTATGGGTCTGCCCCATCCCCTGCACCTGCACCATCCCTACCTGGCTAAGCCCGGTGCATATGAAGATATTATTGCCACTATGGAAGCTGCAGGCGACATGCCTCTGCATCTGGCTCACCTGCAGTTCTACGGTTATAAGAAGAACGAAGCAGGCAAGACCGTTTCCGCAGCACAGGAGATCGCAGCTGCTCTCAACGCTCATCCCAACATCACCGCAGACGTAGGCGCCGTGGTCTTTGGCCCCGCTGCAGCCGTTTCCTGCGACACCTCCTTCGTCGGCACTCTTTCCGGCAAGAAGGGCAACCGCACCGAGCTTTGGGAACTGGACGGCGGCATGGCAGTTCTGCCCCTGAAGTACAGCAGTGATAACCACATGGGCGCTACCCAGTTCCTGACGGGCCTGGAAATGATGCTCTGCGTGGATCGCCCCGAACAGATCCTCCTCACCACCGACCACCCCAACGGCGGTCCTTTCAACGCTTACCCCTACCTCATCGCTATGCTGATGGATAAGTCCTTCCGTGATGAAGAACTCAAGAAGCTCAACCCCAAGGCTCTGGAACTGAGCAATCTTCCCTCCATCACCAGAGAATATACTCTCGATGAGATCGCCCGCCTCACCCGCTCCGGCGCTGCCGAAAGACTGGGTCTCAAGAATGTGGGTCACCTGGGCGTTGGCGCTTGCGGCGGCGTGGTTCTTTACAAGGAACAGGCTGACAAGCAGGCTATGTTCAGCAAGGCTCATGCCGTGCTGCGCGGCGAAAACAAGGTTTACGCCGTCAACAAGCGCGACTATGACCGCGAATGGGTCAAGAAGACGATCCAGCCCTATATCGATGTGGACTTTGATCTCGCCGGTATGGACGAAGCCTTTATGCAGGCCAACCGCATCGTAAGAGAGGAGTGCTGATATGGGTAAACTCGTTAAGATCAATAAGACCGCTGCCGGTCTCGTAGATGCTGCCGCTCTTTCCTGCGGCAAAGATGAACTGATCGTTGGCAAGGCAGTCTGCGCTGCCGAAGTTTCCGAAACCGACGGTGATATCACCGTTGTAGAAGGCTGTGACGCTACCACCGTCAACGCAGGTAAGGCTCTTGCCTGCGGCGAAATGGTATTCCGCGGCGACGTGGGTGCCAACGCAGGCAAGGACATGGCTGACGGTATCCTTCGTGTGGAAGGTTCCGCCGGCGAATATGCCTGCGCCAACATGCAGGGTGGTCTCGCCGTCTTCAATGGTGACGTGGCAAACGGCTTCGGCGCTGATATGCGCCGCGGCATCGCTGTGGTATACGGCAAGGCACACGGCAACGTGATGATGGATATGCTGGGCGGCACCGCTCTTCTTCTGGGCGGTCTGGCTGACGATGCAGCTCTCTGCCTTGGCATGAACCGCGGCACTGTGATCCTGCCCTCCGCCGATCTGGTTCCTGAAGGTTTCCAGAAGGCAGCTGATGTAGACACCATGTTCCTGCGCGTTCTCTTCCGTGAACTTGCTGACCGCGGTGTAAAGGTTCCCGAAAGCTGGATCGGTCGCCCCTTCACCCGTTGGCGCGGCGATATGGCAGCTCTGGGTAAGGGCGAGATCCTCACCCCCGCCGAATGAGTATGAAACGCATAACCGTGCTGGGGACTCATACCGGATGGCATTATGAGTCCCTGCGCGGAGCTTTTGAGAAGCGGGACGCACAGGTTCGCTATGCCTCCGCCGATCTTCTTCGCACCCGCACGGGATTTGAAAGCGGCGCCCTTTGTCCTCTGGACGATTGTGACGCGCTGATGATCCGCGGCATGCCTGCAGGCTCTGCCGAGCAGATCATCTATCGCATGGATGCCCTTTTCGCTTTGGAGCGGGCAGGTCTTCCCTGCATCAATTCCCCCAAAACCATCGAAAAAACGGTGGATAAATATTTTACCACCGCCCTTTTGCATGAAGCGGGTCTCCCCGTCCCTCCCACCGTGTGCTGCGAAACAGAAGCGCAAGCTCTGAAAAGCGCGCTGGCAGAGTTGGGTGGAGATATGATCTACAAGCCCCTTTTCGGCTCCTGCGGAAAAGGTCTTATCCGTGTGACAAGCGAAGCGGAAGCCGATGCTTTGGCCCAGAGCCTCAGCGGCATGGGTTCCATTGCCTATCTGCAGCGCTTCATCCCTTGCTCCAACAGTGACATCCGCGCTTTCGTGCTGGACGGCCGTGTCATTGCCTCCATGCGAAGGATCGGCTCCACCTGGCTGGCCAATTTCTCCCGCGGCGGCCGCGTAGAAGCCTGCAGCCTCACAGCGGAAGAAGAACAAATGGCCGTTACGGCTGCCGAAGCCGTGAATGCCGTTGTGGCGGGTGTGGATATCATCCGCGGAAACGATGGCAGCACCTATGTCATCGAGGTCAACGGTTCTCCCGGCTGGAAGGGCCTGTCTCTGGTCACCGAAACGGATATCGCAGGCGAAATCGCAGATTATGTGCTGCGCTGTGCGCGTTGATCATTTTAAAAACAATAAAAAAGAAGGACTGCGAAAGCAGTCCTTCTTTTTTATTGTTTTTGGATTATCTGCCCAGAGGACGCATACCGCGAACCAGGCGGCCCTTTTCAACGGGAACGCTGATGCGGACAACAGCGGTGTTGTGAGCGTTCTTGCGGATCATCACCTTTTCTACGCGGCCGTCGCAGACCTTCTGGCCTTCGTTGTCGCGAGCTTCCACGATCATGCCTTCTTCGGGCATGGGAAGATATTCATAGGGGAAGTCCACAGATGCCAGGCCGGGAGCGAATTCTTCGTCCAGCAGGAAGCAAGCCTGACCGGGGCAAGCTGCTACGCACAGACCGCAGCCGGTGCACTTTTCGGGAGTCAGCTGAGGACGTTCGGTAATGTCATCACCAATGTGGATCGCACCGGTGGGGCAAGCGTGAGTGCAGGGATTGCAGGGGATGTTCTGGGGGCAATCAGTCATAATTCTGCGCATATCTTATTCCTCCTTGCTCTTGCAGGAACAGAAAGCATCTTCCGTCTCTGCGATCAGGCCCAGCTTTACGGGTGCCACGGGCAGACGGATGCTGCCGGGCAGGTAAGAATCAGCAGGCTGAGAATAATATTCAGCCAACATGCGGGCGATGAGCTTGCGGCAGGTGCGACCCTGGCAGAAACCCATGCCTGCGCGGGTACGCTTCTTGATGGAATCAAGAGAGTCAGCGCCAAGACGCATAGCTTCCAGCAGTTCTTCGCGGGTAACTTCTTCGCAGCGGCAGACTACTTCTCTTGCCACGTTTACTTCATGCTGTTCCATACTGCCTCCTTCAAGAGTCTTCTGCGTTCGCCGAAGGGGCCTGCACGCAGGGTGTTGAGTCTCTTCATAATGGTTTCGTAAGCTGCTTCGTATTCTTCGTCGGTGAGGAAGCCCAGCTTGTAAGCTGCGCGGGTACCGGCGAGACGGCCTTCGTCCAGAGCGGTGCTGGCTTCTTCGATGCCTGCAGCGTCACCTGCAACCAGCAGGTTGTCTACGGTGGTTTCCATATCGGAAGTGTGAGCGGGGATCACGCCCAGAGGACCGCTGTTAACCAGCTTGCAGCCACTGACGTTGGCGATTTCTACGCGGGGAGTCAGACCTACAGCAATAGCAACGGTATCACACTCGATGGTTTCTTCGGTGCCGGGAATGGGCTTGAACTTTTCATCCAGCTTAGCAACAACAACGCGTTCTACGCTGCCGTTACCTTCAGCTCTGAGGATGGTGTGAGAGGTACGAACAGGAACGCCTGCGCGCTTAACCTTAGCAGCATGAACGGCATAGCCGCTGATGCCGGGAGCTGCTTCCAGGATGCAGGCAACATCTGCGCCTGCCTGCAGCAGCTGATAAGTAACGATCAGACCTACGTTACCGGAGCCAACTACTACGAAGCGCTTGCCGGGAACAACGTGCTGAACATTCATAAAGGTCTGAGCAGCACCTGCGGTAATAACACCGGGCAGGGTGCAGCCGGGGAAGCTCAGTGCATTTTCGGAAGCACCGGAGGCAAGAACGATACGCTTTGCCTTGAATTCCCAGCTCTGCTTTTCATCGGTAGCAGCAACGCTGCCGTCGGGATAAACACCCCATACGCGGGTGGAGAGTTTGGTTTCAACGCCCAGTTCTGCAGCTTCCTTCAGCAGGTTTTCGCCGATCATGAAACCGCGGGTGCCTGCATAATGCTCTTCAGAGCCAAAGAACTTATGGATCTGCTTGAACAGCTGGCCACCGGGGCGGCTGTTTTCATCCAGCAGAAGAACGCTTGCGCCGCAACGGCGAGCTTCAATAGCAGCACCAAGACCGGCAGGACCTGCGCCTACTACGATTACATCATAATTACTCTGCATCTTTGCCCTCCCCTGCGATCTTGCCGTGACCGTCCTGACTTCTTACTACCATGCCGGGCTTGGCCATGGTCATGCAGGCACGCACGTTCATTACGCCGTCGATTTCCATGATACAGTCGGTGCACTGACCGATACCGCAGAAAATACCTCTGGGTTCGTGGTGCTTTGCAGTATGTCTGAAAGTGCGGATGCCGTTAGCGATCAGCGCAGCGGCAACGGTTTCACCTTCGCGGGCAGTAACTTCCTTACCGTCACAGGTAAAGGTGAATTCAGCTGCCTCGGCTATACTCAAAATAGGATGTTGTTCGATCCTCTGCATAGCTATTATACCGTCCTTTGTTTCAAATTTAAACTCTGCTAAACGGTGCAGATTTTTTGTCTTCAGCATGAATTATACACCATTTTCACCCCGTGTACAGCCTTATATTGGTGTTGGAAAGGAAACATGCACAAATGTGCCTATATCTTTTCGAAGGGATAATTATGCTGTACTTTCATGCAGTATAGTGCTAAAATAGGCTCGTAAGGGGGCAGACTGCCCCAACCATCACACTAAGATGTAACAACATCTAAGGAGGAAATTTTATGAAGAAGTTACTCGCAATGCTCCTGGCCCTGGTTATGGTCCTGTCTCTGGTTGCATGCGGCAGCTCCAGCGATGACACCGCTGCTGAAGACACCGCTACCGAAGACACCACCACCGAAGACACCACCACCGAAGACACCGCTGCTGATCCCGCTGCAGTTACCCGTCTGATCGTTTGGGACAACGCTGTTCTGGATCTGGAAAGCAGTGAACAGGTTCGCGGCGACGAAACCCGCGTTGCATACGCTTTCGCTGACGTTATTGCTAAGTGCGAAATCGCCGGCACCGAACCCTGCCAGGTTATCGGTTCCGACCTGTATGCCGCTGACGAAGCTTACGACGATCTGGTTCAGAAGTACCTGACCATGGAAGGCGAAGACGGCCCCATCGTTGTTGGTGAAGCACAGGATCCCGACTGGGCAGTTTGGAACGTTGCTTACGTTCGCATCGGCTCCGACGTTATCATGACCGCTTACCAGGAAGAAATCAGCCTGGCTAAGGTCTTCGAAGAAGTTGGCATGGCAGAAGCTGAAAGCTATGACTTCGTTTGCGCTGACGGTTATGTTCACAACGCTCCCGCTGCTGATATCGCTGAAAGCTATATCAAGTGGATCGATGTTGACGGCGCTATCCGCGTTGACGGCGTTTGCCCCGGCCTCGGTGAATATACCCTCTACAACGTAGTTTACGTTCAGCCCGCTGCATAATTCATCCGTTTTAACTTGATTGACTGATGCGGCGCAAGCCGCATCAGTCAATTCCTTTAAACCATCCGTCGACCCCGGCGTGTATCATTCTGAAATAAAGCGAGGAAAAAGACATGATCGTAATCCGTAATGCTTCTCACCTGATCAAGGACTCCGAACACACCCTTTCCAATGTAGATATCCTTATTAAAGATGGTATCATCGCAGAGATCGGCGAAAACATTGATGCCCCCGGCGCAAAGGAAATCGACGCACGCCGCTGCATTGTGGCTCCCGGTTTCCACAACCTCCACACTCACCTCTATCAGAACTTCCTCAAGGGCATGCGCGATGACCTTCCTCTGGTAGGCTGGTGCAATGAGGTTACCTTCCCCTTCGTTGGCGTTGCTCTGGGCGACCAGATTGACCGCGAAGAACTGTTCTACAATTTCGCAGCTATCGGCGGTCTTGAACAGCTTAAGACCGGTATCACCGCTTTCGTAGACCTGGATATGTCCCATGTGGCTATGAACAGAGCATGGCAGGATCTGGGCATCCGCGGCGATTGCGCAGTACAGAGCGCAAACGCATGGATCCCCCCCGAATTCGTCAAGAGCGACGAAGTCATGATCGAAAGCCTTCGTAAGTACTTTGATGAAGCTGCTCCCTATGATCTCACCTCTACTTCTCTCGGCCCCTCCACCCCCTTCTGCTGCACTCCCAGCTTCCTGAAAGCTTTGGTAGACCTGGGTAAGGAAACGGGCAAGCGTGTTTACATCCATGTAAGCGAAACTTCCGGCGAAGTCAAAGAATCCCTTGAAAACTGCGGCATGACTCCTCTGGAATATCTGGACTCCCTGGGCGTTGTCAATGACAACATGACCATCGTGCACTGCGTTTACCTGACTGAAAAGGAAATGCAGCTGGCTAAGGAACGCGGCATCACCACCGTTCACTGCCCCATGAGCAACATGAAGCTGGCAGATGGCGCCGCTCCCATCAAGAAGATGCTGGACTACGGCATCCCCGTAACCCTCGGCACCGACGGCGCTGCAAGCAACGACAGACTCGATATGTTTGCTGAAATGCGCGCCACCTGCCATCTGGCTCGTATCTCCAACGACGATGCTGCTGCTATCACCGCTAAGGAAGCTTTCTATATGGCAACCGAAGGCGGCGCAAAGGCCATGGGCCTCAACAGCGGCGTTCTGGAAGTTGGCCGTCCCGCCGACCTGATGCTGATCGACACTTTCGCCGTCAACATGACTCCCTGCCACGAACCCATCAAGACTCTGGTATGGTGCGCATCTCCCGAAAACGTTCGCACCGTGATCATCAATGGTGAAGTGGTTCTGGAAAACGGCGACTCCACCCGCATTGATACCAAGGCACTTCTGGAAAAAACCATTGAACTCGATAATGCCTGCCGCGCTATCATGGCCGGTCAGTCGTTATAAATTATTATTTACTTCATATTTTTCGGGGTCCCCACCCCGCCGGTCCTGCTCAAACGCCATAAAGCGGGCCCGATAAACACGAAATGTTTCTTTTATTGAGGAGGAAAAACAATGGCACTGAGCAAAGAAAGACTGCTGGGTCTGTACCGTGATATGGTGCTGATCCGCAAATTCGAAGATTGCATCAAGGAATACGCAGCAAACGGTACCATTCCCGGCTTCGTACATCTGTCCACCGGTCAGGAAGCCTGCCAGGCAGGCGTAGTACGCGCACTGCGTACCAGCGACTTCAAGTATCCCGACCATCGCGGCCACGGCGCAATCCTTCTGTGCG
>JAZQUM010000048.1:0-2867 GCA_045631305.1 Oscillospiraceae bacterium
GATTGTGGTCCGACTGCAGCGTCCCGTTCTGTGTTTATCGCCGGCAATGCGCTGATTGCTGCGGTAAAGCAGTATAAAAAGATGAAAGAAGCAAAAGAATGTGGAGTCATCCTGCCGCAGGCAAAGGGTGAAGCCGCGTTCCCGGAGTCTTCGAAAGATTTGGGTCGGATCGGTTTCCCCCATGCGATGTATACCTTTGTAGCCCAGGCAGTAAAACTGCGTGTGGATCCGGTTACGGGAAGCATTTCCCTTCTGGATATTGCGGCTGCGACGGAATGCGGTAAGGTAATCAATCCGCTGTCCCTCGCTGGTCAGATTCAGGGTGGTATCGGTATGTCGATTGGTTTCTGTCTTGGCGAGGACTGCTCTTTCCGAAACGGCGAACTGATCCATAAAGATTTTTCTACCTACCTGATGCCCACGGCGTTGGATGTGCCGAATATCGCAAGTTACCATGTGGATGCGTATGAACAGTCCGGTCCTTTGGGCGTAAAAGGCGCAGCGGAAGTTTCTACAGTATCCATTGCACCTGCAATCAACGAAGCAGTTCGTCAGGCATCGGGCGCAGAACTCACAAAACTGCCTTTGAGCGCAGAAGAGATTCTGAAGTCTTTGGAATCTCGCGAAGAATACACGGGAGGATGAGCATATGTCAATGTTTTTTCAGCCGTTGACGGTAGAAAAGGCGATCGCCTGTTTGGCCAAAGAAAACACTATGGCCTGTGCAGGAGGAACGAACCTTTATGTAGACAGAAAACATGGGAAGTTTTTAGATAGAGATTATGTCAGCCTGGATAAACTGCAGGAATTAAAGCAGGTTGAGGAGAAGGCGGACGGCTGGCATATCGGAAGCATGGTAAATTTTGCTCGTGCTGAGAAGATGGAGATCCCTGGTGCGAAATGCTTCACTTTAGCTGCGGCGCAAGTGGGTGCACCGCAGATCCGTAACAGAGGAACCGTGGGTGGCAATATCATTTCCGCATCGCCGGCAGCAGATTCTGTGCCTGCATTGATGGCTCTGGATGCAAAAGTGGTATTGAAATCTATGGTGGATGAAAGAGTCGTCGCTCTTGCGGAGTTTATGAAAGGTCCGGGCAGAACTGATCTGCAGCCTGGTGAACTCATGACTGAGGTTATTATTCCTAAGGGAAACGGAAAATCCACATTCAGCAAAGTCGGTAAGCGGAATGCCCTTGCTATTGCCATTTGTAATCAGGCTGTTTATATGGAAGCAGAGAACGGCAAGATCAAAGAAGTGCGTGTGGCAATGGGCTCTGTGGCGCCTACCGCAGTGCGTGCGTACCATGCAGAGGAAATGCTGAAGGGAACAGAAGAAAAGGTTCTCGATAGCGGTGAATTTAAGACAGCGCTGAAAGAAGCACTGCTGAAAGATATTTGCCCCATCGATGATGTCCGCGCAACCAAGGAATACCGCCAAAGTGTGGCGCTGCGCGTGCTGCTGCATAATGTGAAGCAGCTGTGGAAGGAGGAAGCAGCATGTTAAGTATTCAGCTGAAGGTAAATGGAGAGTTGCACACTGTCCAGATCGATCCCGTAGAAACCCTGCTCCATGTATTGCGTGAAAAGCTGGGTCTCACCGGCACAAAGGAAGGCTGCGGCGAAGGTGACTGCGGCGCTTGCACGATCCTTGTGGACGGCAAAAGCGTAAACTCCTGCATCTTCCCCGCGATCCAGGCAGATGGCTGCGAAATCCTTACGGTGGAAGGCGTGGAGAAAAGCCCCAAGCTTGCCGCCATTCAAAAGGCTTTTGTTGATCACGGCGCTGTGCAGTGTGGCTTCTGCTCCCCCGGTATGATCATGGCGACCTGCGCTTTGCTGGACGAAAATCCCAACCCCACCGAGGAGGAAATTCGTCGTGGCTTGTCCGGAAATCTATGCAGATGTACCGGTTATCAGGCCATGGTCGATGCTGTAAAATCCTTGATTTAACCCGAAAATTATATTGACAAAACCAGGTAAAAATTCTATAATTACCACGGGAATAAATATTTCCCAGAATTTTAGAGAAAGTAGGAAAATCGAATGAATCTCGATAAGATCTTTCACTTAAAAGAAAGAAACACCACCGTGAAGACCGAGATCGTGGCCGGCATTACCATGTTCATGACCATGGCTTACATCCTGGCCGTTAACCCCAGCATCCTGTCCGCTTCCGGCATGGACAGCGGCGCAGTCTTTACTGCAACCGCCGTCGCATCCTGCATCGGCACCATCCTGATCGCTGTCTTTGCAAACCATCCCTTTGCGCTGGCTCCCGCTATGGGTCTGAATGCTTACTTTGCCTATACCGTCGTTCTGGGCATGGGCTACAGCTGGCAGCAGGCTCTGGCCGCCATCTTCGTTGAAGGCATCATCTTCATCATCCTGTCCGTGACCAATGTTCGTGAAGCCATTTTCAACGCAATCCCCACCAACCTGAAGCACGGCGTTTCTGTTGGCATCGGTTTCTTCATCACTTTCATCGGCCTGCAGAACGCTAAGATCGTTGTCAACAACGACTCCACTCTGGTCGATATGTTCTCCTTCGTTGCTTCCATTCAGGATGGCTCCTTCTCCTCCGTCGGTATCAGCGTTGTTCTGGCTCTGGTCGGCACTCTGATCACCGCTGTCTTCATGGTTAAGAAGATCAAGGGCGGCATTCTGTGGGGCGTTATCGCCACTTGGGCTCTGGGCATGATCTGCCAGCTGGTTGGCATTTATGTTCCCAACCCCGAGGCTGGTTTCTACAGCCTGTTCCCCGATTTCTCCAACGGCCTGGCTATCCCCAGCATGGCTCCCACCTTCTTCAAGGTCGACTTCTCCATCATGAAGAGCTTCGACTTCTTCATCATCATGTTCGCATTCCT
>JAZQUM010000049.1:0-4287 GCA_045631305.1 Oscillospiraceae bacterium
GGCAGATGCAGCCAAAGTCCATGGTGATAAAATCGCCCTTTTGCAGCTTGCGCTCACCGGGCACTCCGTGGGGCATACTGGTGTTGGGGCCAAAAAGCACGATGGGGTCAAAGGACATGTTTTCCGCCCCTGCGCGAAGCATGAGATAGGTGAGGCGGGCGGCGATCTCTTTTTCGCTGACCCCTTCTTTCAGTTCGCCCATGATCTCCGCAAGGGCGCCTTCGGCAATACGCTGAGCAGCAATAAGGCACGCTTTTTCATCGTTGGTTTTTGCGGAGCGAAGCTCTGCCATTATAGAGCTTGCGCCCACAAGTTCTGCTTTGAGAAGCTTTTCATAGCGGCGGAACTGCGCCACGGTCATATAGGCATCATCAAAGCCCAACCGGCGGATGTTTTCTTCTGCAATAACGGCGTTGATGCGGGCACTGTAGGGCTCGGCGGCGGTGGTGAGAAGGCATTTTGCCCCCGTCACGGTTTTTTCTGCCGCTTCCATATAGCGGGAGTCGGTAAAATACCAGGTGCTGTTTTTGGTAATCAGTGCGGCGCCGTCAGAGCCGGTAGAATGAAAGCCGGTGGCGTAAAAGCGGTTGGCTTCTTCAGTGAGAAGAATGGCATCCAGCCCGAAGCGGGCAAGGTTTTGGCGGATGCGGTCAAAGTGATCCATAATTACCTCCTGATCAGGCGGCCTGCGTGTTTGCGGGTGAAAGTGCCCTTTTCCAGGGCAACTTCGCCCATCACCAGCACCGCGTCCATGCCGCTGGCATAGCGGTCAGGGGTGCGGTAGGTACCCTCTTCGTGAAGAGCTTCGGGGTCGAAGATGCAGATATCGGCATCGTAGCCTTCACGGATGCAGCCCTTGCCGGCAAGATTGAAGCGGCGGGCGGGGGCAAGAGTTATTTTGTGGATGGCTTCCGTCAGTGTCAGCACCTGCTTTTCCTTCACATATCGCTCCAGAACGCGGACAAAGGTGCCGTAAAGTCTGGGGTGGCGAAGGCCGGACGTGGGATAGATGCTGTCGGAAATAATGAGACCTGCCTCGTGCTTGAGAAGCAAGGCAATATCCTCTTCGGAGGCCACGTGGTCGATCATGGTGATCTCACCCTTTTCTTCGGAGAGCATATCGAAGAGGGTGTCGAAGGGGTCTTTATTCTGTGCGGCGGCAATGTCGGCAATGGTCATGCCGGCAAAGGGCGCGTTATGAGGGCAGTTGAGAGAAGCCATGATGATATTCTCCCAACCAACCAGCAGGGAGATATTTTCAAAGTCGTTGCCCGTTTCCATGCGCTTTCGGATGAGAGGCCGCAGGGAGGGGTCCATCAATGTGGTGGGAAGCTGGGCCACACCGCCTTTTAAAAATTCGGGGGGCAGCACATGCAGCAGCAGTGTGGAGCCTGCAGTGTAGGGATAGACATCAAAGCCGATGTCGATGCCACTTTTGCGGGCCTCCTCGATCATGGAGATGACCTGCGGCACCTTTTTGCCCCAGTTGACGCGGCCGATAGCCTTGAGATGGCTGATCTGTACGGGGGTTTCCAGATAGCGGGCAAGTTCGATCATCTCCGCTACGGATTTTTCCACTTCGCTGCCTTCCTGGCGCATGTGGCAGGTGACAAGAGTTCCCGTGCCCTTGAGGGGGGCGAGGACATCCTGCAGCTGAGAAGGCGTGTAGAAGCATTCGGGGGCATAACCCATGCCAAGAGACACGGCAAGGGCGCCTGCGGAAAGAGCGTCCTGCAGCAGGGCCTGAATGGCGCGCACCTCATCCTGGGAGAGGTTTTCCGTCAAAAAGCCTGCCACATTGGCGCGCAAAGTGCCCATGCCTACCTGCGTGCCCACATGGATGGGGAAGGTACGCTCTGCCAGAGCGCCGATATAATCTGCCATAGTACCAAGGGGTGTGCCGCAGGGAACGTCGCCGTTGACCGCATTCATATAATGCACGATCTCGTCAGCATAAGGTCCGCTGCAGGGGGCTGCGGAAAGACCGCACTGACCGCCCACAATGGTGGTAAGGCCCTGAGAGAGCTCCGCTTCGCCGAAATCGGGGCGGAAATACGCAAGGTCGCAGTGGCGGTGAATATCGATAAAGCCGGGGGTTACCAGTTTTCCCTCGGCAGAAATGATCTTTTCGGCATTTTCGTGGGAAAGGTCGCCCACAGATGCGATCTTTCCGTTTTTGATGCCTACATCGGCGCGGTAGGGCTGGGCAAGGGTGCCGTCTGCCACAGTGCCGCCCAAGATGATGGTATCCAACATTTTTACCATCTCCTTTCCCTCTTATTTTAAGGCTTGGAATGTGTGTATGTCAATGCGCCACCACCACAAAGTGTGGTAGACAGGAGCATAAGCTTTGTGATATAGTATATCTGTATAATTAGCGATATTGTGTTCTGCGCCGTCTGCATTTTAAAGCAGTTCGGCGGAAATGGAGCTTGTATGAATAAAAAGATCTCCCGCCTTCTGGAACCCAATCTGATACTGTATTTCCTGCTGCTTCTGGGCTTTGCAGCGGCTGCGCTGTATTTCGTGCCGTGGCTGGGCGTGGTCGAGGTGATCATTGCCATTTTTGCCTATGTTGTTCTCCGCAAGGATAATCTGCGCCGCAAAAGAAGCGTGATGCAGTATATTGAGAGCGTGGCCGGCAGCATGGACTCCGCCAGCCACTCCACCTTGGTGGACTCCCCCCTTCCCAGCATGGTTTTCCGTCTGGATACTCAGGAGATCCTTTGGAGCAACGAGTCTTTCCGCTCCGTGGTGGACTCCAAGGAGCAGATTTTTGAAATGCGCGTGGGTGATATCCTGCCTGATTTCTCTGTCCGCTGGCTGTTGGAAGGCCGTCAGGAATGCCCTGTGCGTGTGGTGGTGGGTCAGCGCCGCTACCGTGTGTATGGCAGCGTAGTCCGCACGCAGGCAAAAAATGCCGCTGCCAGCTATCTTGCCACTACCTATTGGATCGACACCACTGATGCAGATATGAGTGTTCAGCGCTACGGTGCTTCCCGCCCCGTGGTGGCGATCCTCACCATCGACAACTACGATGAAGTCATGAAAGCCTGCCCCGAATCCGGCCGCTCTGCGGTGGTGGCAGCCATCGACGAAAAGCTCAATGCGTGGGTAGAACCTTTGGGAGGTCTTTTCCTCAAGTGCGACCGTGACCGTTATGTGCTGGTATTTGAAGCCTGCCATGCAGGCCGCATTATCGAAGATAAGTTCTCCGTGCTGGAAGCTGTTCGCTCCATTACTGTGGGCGAAGGTGTGGCGGTGACCCTTTCCATCGGTATCGGCAAGGATGCAGACGGCTATGATAGCCTCTTCAAGTATGCCTCTTTGGCACTTGAAATGGCTCTTTCCCGTGGCGGTGACCAGGCTGTTGTGAAAAATGCGCTGACCTTTGAGTTCTACGGCGGTAAGTCCAAGAGCACGGAAAAGCGCACCAAGGTTAAGTCTCGCGTTATGGCCAATGCTCTGGGCGAATTGGTGAACGATGCCAAGGAAGTCTATGTTATGGGCCATTCCTATGCGGATATGGACGCTGTGGGTGCAGCGGCAGGTATCTGCTGCATTGCCCGCCGCAAGGGTAAGCCTGTCCACATTGTGGTAGATCCCGAAAAGAACTCCGCGATGGATATCATCAACCTTCTCAAAGAGCAGGAAGAGTATGAAGATGTGTTCATTACCCCTGACGAAGCCTTTTTGAAGGCCCAGGCAGGCACACTTCTGGTAGTGGTGGACTGCAACCGTCCCGAAACGGTGGAATGCCGCCCGCTGCTGGATGCCTGCAATCAGGTGGCTGTTATTGATCATCACAGACGTGCTGCCACCTACATTGAAGACCCCGCTCTTAATTTCCATGAACCCTATGCTTCCTCTGCCAGCGAACTGGTCAGTGAACTTCTGCAGTATCTGGTGGAAACCGGGGATATCCTCCGTGCCGAAGCTGAAGCTCTCCTTGCCGGCATCATGCTGGATACCAAGCGATTTACCATGCGCACGGGTTCCCGTACCTTTGAGGCAGCAGCTTTTCTGCGCCGTGTGGGTGCTGACCCTGTGGAAGTGGTTCGCATGTTCCAGAACGATCTGGAAGAAATGGTTACCCGTTACGGTATTATCCGCCATGCGGAAATGTACCGTGATTCCATTGCGGTTGCCGCCGTGGAAGAAGAGGTGGACCGTGTGGTGGCTGCCCAGGCTGCGGATGAGCTTTTGAGCCTTCGTGGTGTGGATGCCAGCTTCGTGCTTTATCGCAGCGGCGATGCCGTTGCCATGAGCGGGCGTAGCAACGGGGAT
>JAZQUM010000050.1:0-2672 GCA_045631305.1 Oscillospiraceae bacterium
AACTTCCGCAAGACCCAGCAGCTCTATGCCAACCCTCAGGTGGCTCTTTGCTGGAGCGGCGTGCAGATCGAAGGCATTGCCCGCAACTGCGGCCTTGTGGTGGATGAACCCGACCGCCGCTTTGAAAAGCTCTACGAAAAGTATCTTTGGGGCAGCTACAACAAGTATTCCCACGAAGATACCGAGATCCTCATTGAAGTGAGCCCCAAGTTTGTGGAAGTGTGGGACACCAGCGAGGAAAATTATGCCTATCAGATCTTCATCGATTTCGAAAAGGAATCTGTGGAAGTAAAGCAGTACGACGATACAAATAAGAAATAAGGGTTATCTGCAAGTTTGCTATCATTTCTTGCAAGAGGCGTTGCAAGAACTTGCAAAAATGTGCGGCTTGCCTAAAGCGTAGTTCCGGATAAGTGTAGAAAAGAGCTGATTTTCTAAAGAAAATCGGCTCTTTTTATGTTAAAAGGGCAGAAGGATTTGCATAGCTGCTTTTTGGTGGTTGCATTTTCTTTTGTATAGTAGTATAATGAATTTCGTATTCGTACACTTTATTTTCAGAAAGGTGAATATATTATGAAAAGATTTGTTGTTCTCGCACTTGCACTCGTTATGCTGCTGAGCCTGGTTGCTTGCGGCGGCGGTAGCTCCGAACTGACCTTCACCACCGGTGGTGATCAGGGTACTTACTACGGCTTCGGCACCGTTCTGGCTGGCCAGATCAGTGACGATACCGAAACCAACGTTACCGCTATCGTTGGTAAGGGCTCCAAGGCTAACATTGAAGCTATGAACATCGGCGATGCTCAGCTGGGCTTCGTTCAGTCCGACGTTATGGCTTATGCTTACGGCGGCACCAACCTCTTCGCTGAAGAAGGCGCCATCTCTTCCTTCTCCACCGTTGCAGCTCTGTACATGGAACAGGTTCAGATCGTTACTCTGGATTCTTCCATCAAGTCCGTTGCTGACCTGGCTGGCAAGACCGTTTCCGTTGGTGAAACCGGCTCCGGCGTTTACTTCAACGCTATCGACATTCTGGCAGCTTACGACCTGACTCTCGATGACATCAACCCCACCTACCAGTCCTTCGGCGACAGCACCGAAGCTCTGCAGGATGGTAAGATCGACGCAGCTTTCGTAGTTTCCGGCGCTCCCACCGCAGCTGTTACTTCTCTGGCTGCTACCCGCGATGTATATCTGGTAGAACTGGATGACGCTCATATCGAAAAGCTCATCGCTGCATCTCCCTACTACACCAAGAACGTGATCGCTGCTGATGCTTACGGTCTGGATGCTGACGCTACCACCGTTGCAGTTGGTGCAGTGATCATCGCTCGCGATGACGTTTCCGAAGAAGACATCTACAATGTAATCTCCGGTATCTTCAACGATGTTGACGGCCTCGGCCACGATAAGAAGAGCGAACTGAGCCTGGAATTCGCTGCTTCCGTTACCGACGTTCCCTATCATCCCGGTGCAGCTAAGTATCTGGCTGAACAGGGCTTCGAAGTTCCCGTTAAGTAATTGTTGCTGAATTTAACCGACAAGGGACTACGGCGGTTATCCGCCGTAATCCCTTGCCGCATTTTTTAGACTACCCCGTAGGAGAGAATATCAATGGCTTTGTTTAAGAAAAAAACTGAAGAAATCGAAGCCAAGATCGTGGAAAACGAACTTCTCGACGAAGAAGCAGGTACTGCCGCCGATGTGGAAGCGGTCATGAAGAAGTATGACCGTGAGTCCAATGTCCGCGTGTGGCAGGGCACTCCCAAGTGGATCGTGCGTCTGCTGATGGCCTTCTTCTCTGTTTACAGCATTTGTGTGACACTGTTTGACAGAGGCCTCCCCGAAGTGCGCCTTTCTGTTTTCCTTGGCATGATCGTGATCATCGGTTTCCTGACTTTCCCCATTCGCAAGGATAAGGTGAAGCCTAACAGCCTGCCCTGGTACGATATCGTTATCATGATTGCAGGTGCAGCACCTTTCTTCTATTTTGCAGCTACTGCAAAGACCATCCTCAACACCGGCTTTGACAAGGTTTCCACCAACCCCATGCTTCTGAGCTTTGCGGTGATCGCTATGCTGGTGCTGGCAGAACTCTGCCGCCGCAGTGTAGGTCTGCCCATTCTTTTTGTAGTGGGCGCGCTGATGGTTTATGCTCTTTCCAATGTTCGCTTCGGCAAGGTTATTGCTGACCTGTTCTATAGCACTAACGGCGTGATGGGTACTCCCATCGGTGCCTGCCAGAAGTTCATTGTGGTGTTCATTATCTTTGGTGCCTTTTTGGAACGCACGGGCGTTGCAAACTTCTTCATCCAGTTTGCTAACTCCATTGCAGGCGCTTCCACCGGCGGCCCCGCTAAGGTTGCCGTTATCGCCAGCGCTCTGGAAGGCATGGTTTCCGGTTCTTCCGTAGGTAACACCGTAGGTTCCGGTTCTATCACCATCCCCATGATGAAGCGCCTTGGCTACAGAGGTGAATTCGCGGGCGCGGTTGAAGCTGCAGCTTCTACCGGCGGCCAGATCATGCCCCCCATTATGGGTGCAGCTGCCTTCCTTATGGCAGAATACACCGGCACTCCTTATCCTACCATTGCCCTCATGGCTATCCTTCCCGCTGTTCTTTACTTTACCGGCATTTATATCGCCGTGCATCTGGAAGCCAAGAAGCTGGG
>JAZQUM010000051.1:0-8781 GCA_045631305.1 Oscillospiraceae bacterium
GCTCATGGGCATCAATGTCAACGCTACCATCTCCCTGACCTTTGCCATCGGCTCCGGTCTTGCAGCAGTGGCAGGCGTTCTGCTCTGCTCCGCTTATCCCTCTCTGGTTCCCACCACCGGCTCCATGCCCGGTATCAAGGCCTTTACCGCAGCAGTATTCGGCGGCATCGGCTCCATTCCCGGCGCGCTTCTGGGCGGTTTGCTTCTGGGCGTCATTGAGATCCTTGCCAAGGCATATATCTCCACCCAGCTTTCCGACGCTATCGTGTTCGCTGTGCTGATCGTGGTTCTGCTGGTGAAGCCCTCCGGCCTCCTTGGCCGTGAGATCCGTGAGAAAGTATAAGGAGGGTCTGAAAGATGAGTGCATTGAATCTGAAGAAAATGAGCAAGACCTCCCGCAACAACTTCCTCACTTACGGTATCGTTATCGTGGTTTACGCGCTGGTACAGCTGCTCAACGGCACCGGCAATCTGTCTTCCTCCATGGAAGGTATGCTGATCCCCATCTGCGCGTATGTTATCATGGCAGTTTCCCTGAACCTGACCGTTGGTATTCTGGGCGAGCTGAGCCTGGGTCACGCAGGCTTCATGAGTGTTGGCGCCTTTACCGGTGTTGCTACCTCTATGGCCCTTCTTGAAGTGATCCCCTCTCCTCTGGTTCGCATGCTTATCGGCATCGTGGTAGGTTCCATCTTCGCAGCTGTTGCGGGCTTCCTCATCGGTATCCCCGTTCTGCGTTTGAAGGGTGACTATCTGGCTATCGTAACTCTGGCCTTCGGCGAAATCATCAAGAGCATTTTCAATAACCTCTTCGTTGGTATCGGCCCCGAAGGTTTCCGCATGAGCCTTCTGGAAGACACCACCGGCATCATTGAAGCCGGCGGATCTCTCCTCATCGCAGGTCCTCTGGGCATCAGCGGTGTGAAGACTTATTCCAGCTTCACTCTGGGCGTGATCCTCGTGATCGTGACCCTCTTCATCATCTTCAACCTGGTGAACTCCCGCGCAGGCCGCGCTATCATGGCTATCCGCGATAACCGCATCGCAGCTGAAAGCGTTGGCGTAAACGTAGTTAAGTACAAGATGATGGCTTTCGTTACCTCTGCAGCTCTTGCAGGTGCAGCAGGCGTGCTCTTCGGCATGAACTACTCCACCGTTATCGCCAACAAGTTCGACTTCAACACCTCCATTCTGGTGCTGGTGTTCGTGGTACTGGGCGGTCAGGGCAATATGCTGGGTTCCATCATCGCTGCTGCAGCTCTTACCATTCTGCCCGAAGCACTGCGTGAATTCGCAACCTACCGCATGCTGGTTTATGCCATCGTGCTGATCCTCGTCATGCTGGGCACCAATAATCCCCAGATCAAGGCTTTCGTAGAGCGCTTCAGCATCCGCAAGCGCATCAGCAAGAAGAAAGCTGCAAACGAAGGAAAGGAGGACAAGTAAGATGAAGTTCAAACAGCATAATGCAAACACCAAACTGGTCCCCGTTCCCTCCAAGGCAATGGTCCCTGAACGCGATGCAGATAAGTCTCCTATTCTGGAGTGCGTTAACCTTGGCATCAACTTCGGCGGTCTGAAGGCAGTAGATAACTTCAACCTCACCATCGGCCGCACCGAGATCGCAGGTCTCATTGGCCCCAACGGTGCAGGTAAGACCACCGTATTCAACCTGCTGACCAAGGTTTATCAGCCCACCGACGGCGCTGTTCTGCTGGATGGTAAGAACACCCACGACATGAACACCGAACAGGTGAACCGCGCAGGTATCGCCCGTACCTTCCAGAACATCCGCCTGTTCTCCAAGCTCAGCGTGGAAGACAACGTGAAGATCGGCATGACCAATCTCATGAAGTACAACATGTGGAGCGGCATCTTCCGCCTGCCCTCTTACTGGAAAGACGAAAAGATGGCTCACGAAAGTGCTATGGAACTGCTCTCCATCTTCGACATGCAGGATATGGCAGATGTGCCCGCAGGCAGCCTGCCTTACGGTGCGCAGCGTCGTCTGGAAATCGTCCGCGCGCTGGCTACCAACCCCAAGCTGCTGCTGCTGGACGAACCCGCTGCAGGCATGAACCCCTCCGAAACCGCGGAACTGATGGAAAATATCTGCAAGATCCGCGATATGTTCCACATCGCCGTTCTCCTCATCGAGCACGATATGAACCTGGTTATGAACATCTGCGAAGGTATCTGCGTTCTGAACTTCGGTCAGGTCATCGCAAAGGGTACCGCAGCTGACATTCAGGCTAACCCCGCCGTTATCGAGGCTTACCTGGGCAAGAAGAAGGAGGCGTAACAATGGGTTCTATTCTGAAAGTTGACAATATCAATGTTTACTACGGCAGCATCCATGCCATCAAGGGTGTTTCCTTTGAAGTAAACGAAGGCGAGATCGTGACTTTGATCGGCGCCAACGGCGCAGGTAAGTCCACCACCCTGAATACCATCTCCGGCCTGCTTCATTCCCGCACCGGTTCTGTTTCCTTTATGGATGAAAACCTGGCTAAGGTTCCCGCTCACAAGATCGTGGAAAAGGGCCTGGCGCTGGTTCCCGAAGGCCGCCGCATTTTCCTGCAGATGACCGTTCAGGAAAACCTGGAAATGGGCGCTTATACCCAGGGCAAGGGCGGTATTGCCGAAGATCTGGAAATGGTCTTTGAATACTTCCCCCGCCTGAAGGAACGCCGCAAGCAGATCGGCGGCACCCTCTCCGGTGGTGAACAGCAGATGCTGGCTATGGGCCGCGCTCTTATGAGCCATCCCAAGCTTTTGATGCTGGATGAGCCCTCCATGGGTCTTGCTCCCATTCTGGTTGAGCAGATTTTCGAAATCATCAAGAACCTGCATGCCGCAGGCAAGACCATTCTTCTGGTTGAGCAGAACGCACAGGCTGCCCTTTCCGTGGCAGACCGCGGCTATGTTCTGGAAACCGGCAAGGTAGTCACCACCGGCAGCGGTGCAGAACTTCTTTCCAGCCCCGCCATCAAGAAGGCATATCTGGGCGGCTGATTTATGCGAAGAAAAGAGCGGATACTTCGGTATCCGCTCTTTTTGTGCTGTAAAAGGAAGATTTTTCCGCTTTTCGCCCTTTACAAGGCGAAGGAAATTGGATATAATCAAACAGCTAATGCAGATTTATTGATGGAGGAATATCTCTATGGCAGTCATCCAGTATGATGAATATAAGCAGAAGCTCATTGCCCTTGAACCCACGCTGAACGATCTGGAAGCAGCGCTGGATCTCAACGGTGCCAAGGAAGAGCTGATGAAGCTGCAGGCTGAAGCCGAAGCTGACGGTTTTTGGAACGACGTGGAAAACGCGCAGAAGAACCAGACCAGAACTAAGCGCCTGCAGGCAAAGGTAGACAAGTTCGAAGGTCTTGTAAGCCAGCGCGAAGATTTGCTGACCCTTATTGAAATGGCAGCAGAAGAAGATGATGATTCTCTGCTGAGCGAAGTGGAAGAAGGCTATGCCGCTCTGGAAAAGAGCGTGGAAGAAACCCGTCTTTCCACCCTGCTTTCCGGCGAATATGACAGCCGCAACGCCATCCTCACCTTCCATGCAGGTGCAGGCGGCACCGAAGCACAGGACTGGACCGGTATGCTCTACCGCATGTACATGCAGTGGGCCAATAAGAACGGCTTCCAGTTTGAAATGATGGACTATCTGGACGGTGAAGAAGCCGGCATCAAGTCCGCCACCGTTATGATCAAGGGCGAAAATGCCTATGGTTACCTTAAGGGTGAAAACGGCGTGCACCGTCTGGTCCGCGTTTCTCCTTTTGACTCCCAGGCTCGCCGCCAGACTTCCTTCTCCGCACTGGAAGTTATGCCCGAAATGGAAGACGACAACACCATTGAGATCCGTCCCGAAGACATCGAAATGCAGGTGTACCGTTCCTCCGGCGCAGGCGGCCAGCACGTTAATAAGACCTCCTCTGCAGTGCGCCTGATCCATCTTCCCACCGGTATTGTTACCGCTTGCCAGACCCAGCGCTCTCAGTTCCAGAACCGCGACTATGCTATGCAGATGCTCAAGGCAAAGCTGCTGGAACTCAAGCTGCAGCAGAACGCAGAAAAGATCAGCGACATCAAGGGCGTGCAGATGAAGATCGAATGGGGCAGCCAGATCCGCTCCTACGTGTTCATGCCCTACCAGCTGGTAAAGGATACCCGCACCGGCTATGAAGCCAGCAACATTCAGGCCGTTATGGACGGCGACATCAACGGTTTCATCAATTCCTACCTTACCGCCGCTGCTACCGGCGAGCTGAAGGGCCGCTAAAAAAGAAGAAAAAGAAGGAGTCCTTGGGACTTCTTCTTTTTTTGCCTTCGTTGACGGAAGGGGTGCATTGTGATAAACTGAAAGGTGAAATTTACCGCAATTGCGGCTTAGCTTATGTGTGGAGGAAAGCGATATGCTCAACGAAGCAAGAAAGAATGAACTCCTTGACCTCACAGCAAAACTCATCCGTCAGAAAAGCTATTCCGGCGAGGAAAAGGGTGTTGTGAGAGAACTGGAAAACTATATGCTCTCCAACGGTTTTGACATGGTCATGGGCGATCAGTACGGCAATGTGATCGGCAAGATCGTGGGCAAGCGCCCCGGCCCCAAAGTGCTCTTTGACGGCCATGTAGATACCGTGCCTGTTGCCAATCCCGCTGCCTGGACCCGCGACCCCTTCGGTGCTGAAGTGGAAGACGGCAAGATGTATGGCCGCGGCACTTCCGATATGAAGGGCGCTGTTGCCGCATATATGACGGCTGCTGCCAACTTTGCCAAGGACACCGATAAAGATTTTGCAGGCGAGATCTACTGTGCAGGCGTGGTGCATGAAGAGTGCTTTGAAGGCGTCGCTGCCCGCAGCATCAGCGAGATCGTAAAGCCTGACTATGTAGTGATTGCTGAGGCTTCCGAGTGCAACCTGAAAATCGGTCAGCGCGGCCGTGCGGAGATCGTGGTGGAAACCTTTGGCGTTCCTGCTCACTCCGCAAACCCCGACAAGGGTGTTAACGCAGTGTATGCTATGTGCAAGGTGGTGGAAGCCATCCGCACGTTGCAGCCTTCCGAACATCCCGTTCTGGGCAAGGGCATTCTGGAACTGACCGACATTAAGTCCGCTCCCTATCCAGGGGCATCCGTAGTGCCTTCCTACTGCCGCGCTACCTATGACCGTCGCTTGCTGGTAGGCGACACCAAGGAAAGCGTTCTCGCTCCCATTCAGGCTCTGCTGGATGAACTCATGGCAAAGGATCCTTCCATCAAGGCAAAGGTTTCCTATGCGGTGGGTGAAGAAGTTTGTTATAACGGCAACAAGATCAGCGGCGAGCGTTTCTTCCCCGGCTGGCTCTATGGAGAAAGCGACGATTTCGTGCAGGCGGTTTTGGCTGAGCTCCGCGCTTTGGGTCAGGATCCCGCCATCACGCAGTACAGTTTCTGCACCAACGGTAGCCACTATGCAGGCGAAGCCGGTATCAAGACTTTCGGTCTTGGACCCTCCCGTGAAAATCTGGCCCATACTGACGATGAGTATGTGGAACTGGAAGAACTCTATAAGGTCAACGAAGGCTATTATGCCGTGTGCAAGGCTCTTTTGAAGTAAAAAAGGAGGTCAACTTATGGTTAAAGTAATTAAAGGCGGCAAGCTGGTTCTGGAAGCTTCCGTAGTGGAAGCCACCCTCGTAATGGAAAACGGAAAGATCAGCGCCATTCTTGATAAAAACGCAGATGTTTCCGCGCTGTACGGTGAATGCGAAATCATCGACGCTGCAGGCAAGATCGTAGTCCCCGGCGGCATCGATCCCCATGTGCATTTTGCAGCTTTCGGCACCATCCACGCAGCAGACGGTTTTGAAACGGGTTCCCGTGCGGCGCTGGCCGGCGGCACCACCACCGTTATCGACTTCTGCGAGCGCGGCGAAGGCCAGAGCCCTGTGGATGTGATCCACGCGGTGCGCGAAGAAGCAAAGAACACCATGGTGGACGTGGCACTGCACTATTCTTTCACCGAAAATTACGAAGAAGAGCTGGCTGCTCTGGATGATATCATGGCAGAGGGCATCGCTGGCTTCAAGGCTTACACCACTTATGACGGCACCACGCTGCTGCCCGGTGACTTCCGTGCCATTATGGCCAAGATCGCAGGCCGCGGCGGCATCCTCATCCATGCCGAAGAAAAGAGTATCATCGACTATCTCCGTGCCCATTTTGACGGCGATGAAACGGATATGACCGCTTTTGATAAGACCCGCCCCGCCATCTGCGAGCGCATTGCTTCCGAAAATGTGCTTGCCATCGCCAATGAGACCGGCGCTAAGGTCTGCATCGCCCATGTCAGCACCAAGGATGTGTGCGATATCCGTGCCCGCGAAAATGGCAACCCCAATTTCTTTATCGAAACCTGCCCCCACTACATGGAATTCACCGTGGAGAACATGGCCGGAGAAAACGGCTGCCTCTACACCATGAATCCTCCTCTCCATGAAAAGAGCCATCGCGAAGGCATCCGCGAAGCTGTGAAGAAGGGCTATATGGATATGATCTCCACCGACCACTGCTCTTATCTGGAGCAGTATAAGCGCGGCCAGACTTACTGCACCATCCCCTGCGGTGTAGACGGCGCACAGAGCCGCATGGAATATGTTTATTCCGAAATGGTAGCAAGCGGCGACATCTCCCTCAACGATTATGCCCGCGTCACCGCAACCAACGCAGCCAAGTTCTACAATCTCTATCCCCGCAAGGGTGTGATCGCCGTTGGCAGCGACGCTGACCTTGCCATCATCGATCCCACCGTGGAATGGACCTACGGCAAGGATAAGATCGCAGGCAGCACCAACTACACCATTTTTGAAGGCAAGAAGCTTACCGGCAAGTGCGTTTGCACCGTAAAGGGCGGCGAAATTGTCATGAAGGACGGCGTTGTGCTGGCAAAGCCCGGCAGCGGCGAAATCCTCAAAGCCAATCAGTAAAAAATAACGTGAAAAGGACGGGCCACGGCCCGTCCTTTTCACGTTGAGGAGAAAAATGAAAAAGTTGAGAGGTATCAGTTGTTCAGATATTCTGTGGGGTCCACAGTCTCCCCGTTTTTAAACACGGAAAAATGCAGGTGAGGAGGCGCATCGGCTTCAATTTTTGAAGTGGTACCCACAAGGCCGATGACATCTCCGGCAGAAACTGTGTCATTTTCTGCAACGGGAGGGTCGGAGGCAAGGTTAGCATAGGTTGTGACGTAGCCGTCGGTCCCTTCTACGGTGACGGTGATCCCCATGAGGGCGTCTTCCGTGACGGAAAGGACAGTGCCGTCGTAAGCTGCGCAGACTTCGCTTCCTACGGCGGAGGCAATATCAATACCGTTATGGGCGCGCCAATCATCAGTGGTGGAATTATAAACCAGAGCATCCATGCTGAAAGCGGCGACCACATCCCCGTGCAGAGGATTTACCGCAAGAGTGGGAGCCACAGGTTCTACATAAGTTTGAGGGAGTTTCGCGCTTTCAGGTTTCATAGTGGGTAGAGCAACAATCTCTTTTTCGACAGGGGGATCTTCAGAAATATCCTGGGGAATATCTTCGCTGACCACTGTGTCGGAAACGGGAAGAGTTACCTCTTGGGGAGGAAGGGCTTCCGCTTCCTGCCGGAGGAGGGCATAGCCTGCGGCGCACACTGCCACAACGGCAAGGGCCGAGGCTATGTATAAGCCTCCTGCACCGAAGAGGGCAGAGAAAATGCCCTTTGTTTTCTTTTCCATAGTGTTCCTTTCTGCCGCTGTCGCGGCGGTTTGAAATGGGATCTCTATGGGAAAGTATGGACAAAAAGGAAAGGTTTTATACAAAAATAAAAAGGCGTTCCGTTTTAAACGGAACGCTTTTCTTTTTGAACTTATTTTACGATAAGAGTCTGACCGTCCATTTCGGGGGGGCACTGCAGGCCCATTACATCCAGAATGGTGGGAGCGATATCAGCCAGCTTGCCGGGGCGCAGTTCGGAAGCAGCGCCAACAACGATGAAGGGAACCAGGTTGGTGGAGTGAGCGGTCATGGGGCTCTTGCCGTCTGCCTGGAGCATTTCTTCTGCGTTGCCGTGGTCAGCGGTAATCATGGCGATGCCACCCATCTTCTGGGTAGCTTCCACAACCTTGCCTACGCATTCGTCAACAGCTTCCACAGCCTTCACAGCAGCGTCAAACACGCCGGTGTGACCAACCATGTCGCAGTTAGCGAAGTTGAGGATGATAGCATCATAAGCGCCGGATTCAATGCGTTCCACACACTTGTCGCAAACTTCGTATGCGCTCATTTCGGGCTGCAGGTCATAGGTAGCAACTTTGGGGGAAGCAACCAGCACGCGGTCTTCACCGGGATACTGCAGTTCAACGCCGCCGTTGAAGAAGAAGGTTACATGAGCGTACTTTTCGGTTTCAGCAATACGCAGCTGGGTCATGCCCATCTTGGAGAGGTATTCGCCCAGACCGTTAACCACCTTGATGCGGGGGAATGCAACCTGAACGTTGGGCATGGAAGCGTCGTATTCGGTGTTGCAAACGTAAGTGGTGGGGAAGTATTCGTGCTTGAAGCCGTCGAATTCGGGGTCAACGAAAGCGCGGGTGATTTCACGGGCGCGGTCGGGGCGGAAGTTGAAGAAGATGATGGAGTCGTTGTCGGAGATGCAGCCGTCAGCGCAGCAGACAACGGGTTCCACGAATTCGTCGGTCACGCCGTTTGCGTAGGACTGTGCCACAGCGTCCACGCGGAAGTCGGAAGGCCAAGCGGTCT
>JAZQUM010000052.1:0-29982 GCA_045631305.1 Oscillospiraceae bacterium
CTTCAAACTGGCGGAGCGGATCAGGCGGGCATCGGCAGGCACAAAGTCACCTGCTTCCAGATGGATCACATCACCGGGCACCAGCTCAGCTGCGTCCACTACTTTTTCCACGCCGTCACGAATCACGCGGGCATGGGGCGCAGAGAGATTTTTCAGGGCGTCCAGCGCCTTTTCTGCTTTGCTTTCCTGCATCACGCCCATAACGGCGTTAAGCACCACGATCACAAGAATCAGCAAAGGTTCAAAAAACTCCTTAGCTTCCCCTTCTACGCAGGCAATGGCAAAAGATACTGCAGCTGCGGCCAGCAGGATCAAAATCATAGCATCTTTGAACTGGTCAAAGAAACGCTGAACCATGGTTTTCTTTGCTTTTTCCCGCAGACGGTTTTCACCGTATTTAGCTCTTCTCGCCTCAACTTCTGCCGAGATAAGACCTGCAGAGGGATTCGTTTCCAGGCTGCGGATCACTTCTTCAGAATTCTGATGATGGAATATCAATTGATTTGCCTCCTAATTCATTTTCCATAGTATATCCAATATGTTAAAAAGAGCAGACTTTACCGTCTGCTCCCCGCAGGCGCCTTTGCCAAGCGAGCAGCGCCAAAATTTACACATTTAACATTATCGAAAATAGGATGCCTTGTCAAACGAAATGGGCCAAACTTTACAAAATCTTGATATTTCTTCCTGCTACAGCAAAAAAACTCTGTATATCGGCCTGCTTTTCGTTGTATTTGGGCCACTTTCATGATATTATAAACAGTTGAGAAAGAAATTTACTAAAGAAGGAGAGACCACCGTGGCTAATCCGAATCTTGAAAAAGAAATTAACCGCCGTCGCACATTTGCTATTATCTCCCACCCCGACGCCGGTAAAACCACTCTTACTGAAAAATTCCTGCTTTACGGCGGTGCCATTCAGCAGGCCGGCTCTGTAAAGGGCAAGGCCACCGCCCGCCACGCCGTTTCCGACTGGATGGAAATCGAAAAGCAGCGCGGTATTTCCATCACTTCCTCCGTGATGCAGTTTGAATATGAAGGCTACTGCATCAACATTCTGGATACCCCCGGCCACCAGGACTTCTCGGAAGATACCTACCGCACCCTGATGGCAGCTGACAGCGCTGTCATGGTAATCGACGGCGCAAAGGGTATTGAGCCCCAGACCCGCAAGCTCTTTAAGGTCTGCGCCATGCGCCACATTCCTATCTTCACCTTCATCAACAAGATGGACCGTGAAAGCCGCGATCCCTTCGAGCTGATGGAAGAACTGGAAAACGAATTCGGCATCGGCACCTATCCCGTCAACTGGCCCATCGGCTGCGGCGTGGATTTCAAGGGCGTGTATGACCGCGACAAGCGTCAGGTTCTGGCTTTCAGCGACTCTCATCGCGGCCAGAACAAGCTCAGCGGCATCGAGTGCGACATCAGCGACACCGAGTTTATGGAAAGTCTCATCGGCAAGCGCCTTGCCGCAAAGCTCCTGGAAGACACCGAGCTGCTGGACGGCGCAGGCTATGAATTCGATCTGGACGAAGTGCGCCGCGGTAAGCTGAGCCCCGTATTCTTCGGCTCCGCTCTTACTAACTTCGGTGTGGAACCCTTCCTGGAAAACTTCCTGAAGATGACCTCTGCACCTCTGGCCCGCGCCACTGCAGACGATATCGTTGACCCCTTTGACGAGCATTTCTCCGCCTTTGTTTTCAAAATTCAGGCAAACATGAATAAGGCGCACCGCGACCGTATCGCTTTCATGCGCATCTGCTCCGGTCAGTTCAACCGCAACAAGGAATACTGGCACGTGCAGGGCAAGAAGCTGGCCAAGCTCTCTCAGCCCCAGCAGATGATGGCGCAGGAACGCGAAATCATCGACGAAGCCTACGCAGGCGACATCATCGGCGTGTTCGACCCCGGCATCTTCTCCATCGGTGACACCATTTGCGACAATGCCATGAAAGTAGAATTCGAAGGCATCCCCACCTTCGCTCCCGAGCATTTTGCCGAGATCGAACAGGTGGACACCATGAAACGCAAGCAGTTTGCCAAGGGCGTGACCCAGATCGCACAGGAAGGTGCCATTCAGATCTTCCACGAACCCGATACCGGTATGGAACGCGTGATCGTGGGCGTAGTAGGCGTGCTGCAGTTTGAAGTGCTGGAACACCGCCTCAAGAGCGAATACAATGTGGATATCCGCCGCCGCAACCTCTCCTACCAGTTCATCCGCTGGATCGGCAACAAGGATCTGGATCCCAAGACGCTGAACCTTGCTTCCGACACCCGCTGGGTGCAGGACTTCAAGGGCAATAACCTTTTGATCTTCTCCAACCAGTGGAGCATCAAGTGGGCACTGGACAAGAACAAGGATCTGGTGCTGGAAGAGTTCTCCCGCAACTGATACCATATTTCCAAAAGTCTCCGACAAAAGTCGGAGACTTTTTTTGCGAATATTTCCCTCACTGCGGGGGAATGCTGACTGAGCGCAGATCTCTGCGGTTCAGGAGGTATATGTATGGGCAGATTTTCCAATAAAACCGTTTTAATTACCGGCGGCGGGCGCTGTGTTCTCTCCAACGGCATGGCAGGCTCCATCGGCTATGGCATTGCCATCGCCTTCGCCAAAGAGGGCGCCAACATTGCTATTACCGGCCGCAATTTCCAAAAGCTTACGGACGCCAAAGAAGAACTGCAGCAGCTTTTCGGCGTGCAGGTGCTCCCCATTCAGGCAGATATTTCCCTCGGAAGCGACAATGCAGGCTGCGCTAAAAACACGGTGGCACAAATTGCAGAAAAATTTGGCGGGCTGGATGTTCTGATTAATAATGCCCAGGCCTCCGCCTCAGGCATTTCCCTCATCCAGCACACCACCGAGCAGTTTGATCTTGCCATCTACTCCGGGCTCTATTCCACATTTCATTATATGCAGGCAGCATACCCTTACCTTGCCACGGCACAGGGCAGCGTCATCAACTTTGCTTCTGGAGCAGGTCTTTTCGGAAATCCCGGCCAATGCTCCTATGCCGCCGCCAAGGAAGGCATCCGTGCTTTGAGCCGTGTGGCCGCCAAGGAGTGGGGTGCAGATAACATCAATGTAAACGTCATCTGTCCTTTGGCTTGGACTGCCAAGCTGGAGGAGTTCCAAAAAGTTTCCCCCGATGCTTTTGAAAAAAATGTATTTACTCCGCCTATGAATCGCTTCGCAGATCCCGAACTGGATATTGGCCGTGTGTGCCTGCAGCTTGCCTCCCCCGATTTCAAATATCTCACGGGCGAAACACTGACGCTTCAGGGCGGCACCGGTCTTCGCCCCTGATTTTTCACCGGGAGACTCTCTTCAAGGGAGTCGCCCGGCATTTTTGTTTACAATATATTCCTTGATGCGCCTTGCCGCGATGTGCTAAAATAATTTTAAAGAAACTGCTATTTTATAAGGAGGGGATTTCTTGTGAAAAGACTATTTTTGCTTTTTCTTTTCTGCGCAGTATTGCTTTGCTCCTGTGGGGCCAATGCTAATACCGGCGATCCTCTCCCTCCCGATGATACAGACACCAGCCCTCTCCCCACTGAAGAAGGCCTTACGGTTTCTATTGACCATTTGGGTCTTGAATTTGCCCGTGATCTCCATGATCCCACAGCGCTTTTGACTCTGGCCCGGGAAACAGCGCCGCTCCTTCAAAAGGAACTGGCTCTGCGGGGCTATGAAGTGCAGGAAATTACCTGCACCATCGGCACCGCCAACCTGATGACCGCCCAGGCTCTTAATGAAGGCGGCGTGGATATTGCCATTTTGCCCGGGGAAAGCTTTGCCGAGCTTTGCTATGACGATGCCCGCCCTGTGTTGGGTGGCACTGCGCGGGAAAGTTTTACTTTTGGCGCTTTTGCTGCAGACAGCACTTACGGCGCTAAACTTTCCAAAAAAAGTTCCCTCTCTTTGGAAGATCTGGAAAAAGCCCACTGGGGCATTTTAGCCAATGACGAGAGCTGCCGCACTTACCTTTCTCTTTATCTTGCCGATCATTATGAGGGTGCTTCCCTTTCCGATCTCCCCCGCATTTCCGAATTTGAAACCTCCGCTGCCCTGAGCGCCGCTGCAAAGGACGGAAAAGTCGACATCGCCGTGCCGGAAAGCAGCGAAACTCTCCCCCTTCTTTTTGAAACTGAGCCGCTCTATTCCTCTGTAGTGGCCGTCACCCTGCAGAATGAAACAGTTGCTTCCGACGCATTTATCCGTGCCTTGCAGGAAAGTTTTACTGCTATCCTCGCTGAAAATCCCGATCTTCTTTCGCTCTACCATATCCGCTATTTCACTCCTGTAGAGAATGCGGATCTTGACCCTGCACGCCGCGTTCTCACCATCACTTATTAGGAGATCTGCCATGGCAAAATATGTAATTGCCCTTGATCAGGGCACTACCAGTTCCCGCGCTATTTTGTTTGACGCAAAAGGCAAGCCCTGCGCCTCCGCCCAATATGAATTTGCCCAGCATTTCCCTCGGGCCGGTTGGGTAGAACATGATCCCATGGAAATTCTGGAAACACAGTTTCGCTCTGCCCGGGACGCCATGGCAAAAATCGGCGCCACCGCGGCCGACATTGCCGCCATCGGCATTACCAATCAGCGCGAAACCACCATTCTTTGGGATAGAGCCACAGGCAAGCCTATTCATAACGCCATCGTTTGGCAGTGCCGCCGCACTGCAGAGCGAGTGGCAGAGCTGACAAAAGACTGCGATCTTACCGAGTACATCACCGAAGCCACAGGGCTGATCCCCGATGCCTACTTCTCTGCCACCAAGATCGAGTGGCTACTGGACCATGTGCCCGGCGCGCGGGAAAAGGCAGAACGAGGCGAGATCCTCTTTGGCACCATTGATACCTGGCTCATTTGGAACCTCACCGGCGGTGCAGCACATGTGACCGACTATTCCAATGCCGCCCGCACCATGCTTTTTGATATCCATTCTCTCAAGTGGGACGAAAAGCTTATGGAGATCTTTCGCATTCCTGCACCCATTTTGCCCGAAGTCTGCCCCAGCAGCATGGTATACGGCACGGTGGCAGAAGGTCTTGCCGGTTTGGAAAACCTTGCAGGCGTTCCTATTGGCGGCGCTATCGGCGATCAGCAGAGTGCCCTTTTCGGGCAGGCTTGCTTTGAGATGGGCCAAGCCAAAAATACATATGGCACCGGCTGCTTCCTTGTGATGAACACCGGTGATAAATGCCTGCGCAGCCGCAACCGCCTTCTTACCACCATTGCCTGGGGTTTGGACGGCAAGGTGGAATATGCGCTGGAAGGCAGTGTATTCAATGCCGGCAGCGTCATCAAATGGATGCGGGAGGAAATGAAGATGATCTCCTCGACTAACGAGATCAACATCCTTGCCGCGCAGGTGGAAGACACTGCAGGCGCCTACCTTGTACCCGCTTTTACCGGCCTTGGAACCCCTTACTGGGACATGTATGCCCGGGGCACAATCGTAGGCCTTACCCGCGGCTTCAATAACTGTCACTTTGCCCGCATGGTACTGGAGAGCATCGCCTATCAGGTGGCAGACCTGATCCACGCTATGGAGGCTGACATCGGCGACAAGCTGAAAAAGCTCCGTGTGGACGGCGGCGCATCTGTCAGCGATATTCTGATGCAGTTCCAGAGCGATATTTTGGGCGCTGAGATCGACCGCCCCGAAAATGTGGAAACCACCGCACTGGGCGCTGCTTACATGGCAGGCCTTGCCGTAGGTTTCTTCAAAAACCGTGATGAAATTGCAGAAAATATGGCTATTCAGCGCACCTTCACTCCGCAACTGGATGCAGATGCCCGCGAAAATCGCTATAAAAAGTGGCTTCGCGCCGTAGAGCGCAGCCGCAGCTGGGAAGAATAAGAAAGGAATGTCCATATGGAAACAAGACCTTATGTTGCCTGGAACTTAGTCCATGATTTTATGGTGGATGCCTTTGTTGGCTACGGTGTACCTAAGGAAGATGCCGCCATCTGCGCAGATGTTCTTCTGGAAAGCGACCGCCGCGGTATTGAAAGCCACGGCTGCAACCGCTTCAAACCCATTTATCTTGACCGCATCAAAAACGGCACCCTTCTTCCCGTTACCAACATTGAAATTCTCAAAGAAACTCCTACCACCGTGGTGATGGATGCTCACGACGGTATGGGCATGGTGGCAAGCCACAAAATGATGACCATGCTCATTGAAAAGGCCAAAAAATACGGCATGGCAGGCGGCTCCATCTGCAACTCCACTCATTACGGCATTGCAGGTTACTGGACCGGCATGGCAGAAAAAGCCGGCATGATCGGTATCTCGGGCACCAACGCCCGCCCTTCTGTTGCCCCCACTTTCGGTGTGGAACCCATGATGGGCACCAATCCTCTCACCTTCACCATGCCCACCGACGAGGAGTTCCCCTTCAATTTCGACTGCGCCACCTCCACCATCCAGAACGGCAAGATCGAATACTATGCCAGAAGCGAACAGCCCACCCCCGCAGGATTGGTAGTCACCAAAGACGGCGGCACCATGACGGATTCTGCCAATATTCTCAAGGAAATGCGAGCAGGCAACTGCGCGTTGGTTTCTCTGGGCGGTCTCGGCGAAGAGACGGGCGGCTTCAAGGGTTACGGTTTTACCACCATTGTGGAGATTCTCTCCGCCGCACTGACAGGCGGCCCTTACATGAAGGCCCTCAGCGGCAAGGATGAAAGCGGCAACAACTGCATGTATCATCTGGGCCATTTCTTCTTTGTCATCAACCCCGAATTTTTCATGGGTCTTGATACCTTCAAGGAAACGGCAGGCGGCATTTGCCGCGGTTTGCGCAATAGCGAGAAGGCTCCCGATGCTGAGCGGATCTATACCGCAGGCGAAAAGGAATATCTCGCCTGGCAGGAACGTAAAGATTTGGGTCTTCCTATAGGCGAATCGGTGCAGAAGGAATTCATCGCCATCCGCGATGAGCTGAACCTGCCCTACACCTTCCCCTTTGAAAAGTAAATAAAAAAGAGGTCATCGGGTAGGATGACCTCTTTTTTTGATTCCATTTTGTATTCTGTGCCACGAAAATTGTTTTTTGTTATCGCACGTAGACAGTTGCGACCTCGTTTTCGCCGATTTCGTCCATGAACACGCCCTGTTCCTGCATGAAGGCGCGGAAGGATGCATACTGCTGAAGATCCAGATAGTAAACGGTTTCTTCCTCTGTTTCTTCTGCGCGGAAGGTCATGTTTGCATTTTCTGCCAGCCATGCGTCCATCTGCTCACGGGACACAGCGAAAGCGCTGCTTTCGGTTTTGCCTGCGGCGGGTGTTTCGCAATCGTCTGCAACGGCATTTGTGCTGCTGTCAGCCACGGATTCGGCAGCGTCCTCCAGGAGAATATCCTCTTCTGCCATTCCATCAGCTACGGAATCCATTATCACGGCGCTTTCCGTTGCCGTATCATCCATACCAACCCCACCAAGCACATAGGGCAGCGCCATCACCAGTACAAGGCAGGCTGCCGCGCTGGCCACCACCGTCATCACACGGCGGGATTTTTTTGCCTTTTTGTTCCTTTCGCGTCTCACGCGCCACATGACCTGCTCTGCAAAGGTTTCAGGCAACTGGGGTGCAGGCGCGGAAAGTTCACGCGCCATCGCCATTAAATCCGCCAAATAGGCACGGCAGCCTTCACAACAATCCAGATGACGGAGCACTTCTTGGCGTTCCTGCTCTGTTACTTCACCGTCGGCAAAGGTGCTGAGGAGGGCGGCATATTCTTCACAGTGTTTCATTGTCAGCCCTCCCTTCCTGTATAGTTAGACGTTTGGTGTTGAAAAAAGTTCCCTTGTAGCAAGATCTCCCGCAATTTTTCCCGCCCGCGGCTGATGCGCGAGCGCACTGTTCCCACAGAAATGCCCAGAGTTTGCGCAATCTCTTCGTAACTCATCTCCCGCATTTCCCGCAGCACCAGCACTTCGCGGTGCTCATCCGAAAGGGTCAGCAATGCTTGCTGCACCGCTTCGATCCGCTCCTGCCGCTCCAGTTTTTCCTGCGGCAGTTCTTCTTCCGACTCTATCTGGCAGCCGCCTTCTTCCGCGCTTTCCACGGAAATTTCCTGTGCACTATGCTTTTTCTTCCTTAAAAGGTCAAGACTTGCGTTGGTAGCAAGGCGGATAAGCCATGTGGAAAAGGACGCGTCCCCGCGGAACTTGGAAAGGCCGCGCCATGCCGAAAGGAACGCTTCCTGTGCTGCATCCATAGCGTCCTCTTCGTTACGGCAAATACGCCAGCACACGGCATACACCGCTTTTTGATGCAGTTTTACCAGCTCTTCAAAAGCCGCTTCATCGCCCTTTTGGGCGCGGCGCAGCAATTTTTTATCATCCAAGGTTCTCACCTCAAATCGCGTTTGATTCCCCGGGTTATGCGCTCCAGATCTTCCATGGTGTTCATGGCCACGATTTCACGCTTATAGTAAGAGGCATGACTCACTCCCTTTAAGTACCACGCGTAATGCTTGCGAGCCTCCAGAATGGCGATGTGTTCGCCCTTGTCCTTCGCTGCAAGGCGGATCTGCCGCACCGCCATGTCGCAGCGCGTTTCAAGGTCGGGCATAGGAGGTACCGCTTCCCCCGCAAGATGGGCATTGGCACGGGCAAACAGCCAGGGGTTGCCGAAAGAACCGCGGCCAATCATCACAAGGTCAGCCCCTGTAAAATGCAGAAGACGCGCGGCATCTTCGGGTTCAAAAACATCGCCATTGGCGATGACAGGGATCTTCACCGCTTCTTTTACCTCACGGCAGGTGATGTGATCTGCAGTGCCTTCATACATCTGCGCGCGGGTGCGGCCGTGCACGGCTACCGCTGCAGCGCCTGCCTGCTCTGCAATTTTGGCAAGCTCCACCGCATTGATATTGCCTTTATCCCAGCCACGGCGCATTTTCACCATCACGGGAATGGGAGAGGCCTTTACCACTGCTTCAATAATACGCCCCGCCTTGTCCAGATCTTTCATCAAGGCGCTGCCGTCCCCGTTATTCACCACTTTACCCACGGGGCAGCCCATATTAATATCCAGCAGATCAGCACCCGAAATCTCTGCCGCCATAACGGCAGCTTCCGCCATACAGCTTTCGTCGCTGCCGAAGATCTGCGCTGCCACGGGATGCTCATCATGGGCAATCTTCAAAAGCTGGCGACTCTTTTTATCCTGATAGCAAAGAGCCTTGGCGCTGACCATTTCCGTATAGGTCAAGGCTGCACCCTGCTCACGGCACACAGTGCGAAAAGCCAAATCCGTCACCCCGGCCATGGGAGCCAGTGCCAGCAGCCCTTCAATTTTCACATTTCCGATCATAACCATAACAGCGATCTCCTTTACGGGAAATTACATTTCTAACTTATAAGTATATCACATCTTCCTAAAAAAATCGACCCTGCGCAGCAAAACCGCGCAGGGTCAAACTCTTTCAGAGAGGGAATGCTTTTAAAAAAGAAGCGATAGTGCCCAAACCAGGCTGATGCCTCCCGCCCCCAGAAGAAGGGATAGCAGGGAAATTTTCTTCCCCGCCCTTTTGGGACTTGGCTTTGTACCACCCAAATAACTCTTTACCACAGAGCGGGCCTCATCCACGATCTCACGCTCACTGACACCGGGAGAAAACGCGTCATTTTTTACAATAAAAATTGCCTGTTCAAAAAAATTCGGCTCCGGGGAATCGATCACTACCACGCGCCGCGACATACCTTTGACCACTTTGATCCGCTCCTTTCGTTCACTGATAAAGAGTATTTCCGGAAAGAAAAGGAATATACCTTTTTACACCGCTTTCACGTCCTTTTTATCAGCTTTCAGCCTTGCTGCAATCACAGTTCGGTCATCTTCGCCTTTGGCACGCTGTGTAGCCTCCCGCAAAATGCACTCAGCTAAATCTTCCGGGTCTTCCCCTTGCCAACCTGCCAGTAAGTTCTGCAGCCATTCATCGCAGAACATATCTGCCACCCCGTCAGAAATCACAACCACATAGTCTCCCTCTTCCAAAGAGGTGCGCAGCACATCAGGCGGACAATCTCCGTTTTGCAATCCCGCAGGAAGACATGTTCCCGTTATGCGGCGGATATCGATGCCCCGCTTGATATAAGACGGCGCTGCGCCAAATTTGTAAAAGGCCATCTCCCCCGTTCGCGGATTAGTCTCCACCAAATCCACTGTGGCAAAGGCACCCCCTTGATTCCCTTTTAGCGCAAATGCTTCATTTAATGTGCGAAGCGCCGTGGAAACATCAATGCCTGAACGCAGGAAGTGCCGCAGCAGTCTTACCGCCAGCGCCGATTCCCGCCGTGCTGACTCTCCCGTTCCGGCACCGTCACTAAGCAGAAGATAGGTTGTCCCATTTTCCAAAGAAAAAACTTCTGCTGTATCCCCGCTGACACTCTCCCCCTTTTTGGGTGCAAGAGCTACTGCAGAAAGCATGCACTTCTCTTCCATAGCACTTGCCGCCACAGCGCTGCGCCCCACGCTCACTGCCGTGGTGCGGAAAAGTTCGGAGATCTGGGCGTATTGGCGGCGCAAATGCTTCTGCGATTCTGCCAGTCGGCGGCGGTATCCCGTGCGCACAAGATATGCCGAGAGTTCTGTGTTGATAGATGCAAGCAGGTCCCCAAAATGAATACATCTGCTGGAAAAATGGATGGGGAAATCCCTCCCTTGCGCGCGTCCGCGCTCCAAAAGCACAGGCGTTGCATCGTTAAAAGCATTAAAGGTGGATATGTAGTCTTCTTTCCAACAAAGTGAGCAAAGGGTGCACCCACGGCAAACCGATTCTGCCGAGCGGTCAAAAATCACAGCAGGGTCTTCCTCCTCGCCGCTTCTGTCTGAAAGCATATCGTACACTTCCCGAAAGGCAGCAGAAAGATCTGTAAGCTGCTGGCGAAGCTTATCGCCTGCAGTTTCCTGGGCTTGCATCCGCTTTCCTTTTGCTTCTTTTCGGGGCAGGCATAAAAAGATTCCTAACGTCAGCAGCACTTCTACCAAAAGCCCTCCTGACGCTTCACCGCCATAAGGCAAAACCAAACATGCGGCAAAAACAAAGGCCACAGCGGATATGACCCCGCGGGTTTGCCTTGCCAGGAAAGATGCTTCAAGCCCAAAAAGAGTAAAGAGCGCCGTTGCCACAAGATTTGTGCCTCCTGAAGCTGCATCCATCAGCGCTCCTGCAGCAAAACCTGTTGCCGCACCAAAGCCCGGTTCGCGCCCCAGCGCGCAATACAATACCAGTACCCCCAATGCCAATCGGGCAAGCGAAAATGTACCCAGCACGGTAATATCTGCAACACAAAGGATCATGCTTGTCGCTGTAAAAAATCGCCCAATCTGTGCCAGACTGCAGTTGCCGCCTTGCAAAAACTCTGCATACAGCCCACAGCTGATCCCCGCAAGCACCACCGCAGATAAGCAAAGCAGCACATCTTTTCCTGTAGGATCTCCCGCAAAAAGATAGACAAACTCCACCGCCGCCATAAGACCTGCAGCAAGAAGGCCGCGACTGAGACGCTTTTTATAAAAAGACACATCATAAAAGGCCATGGAAGCAGAAAAAATCAAAATTACCGACGCCACAAAACGGATGCGCTGCGGAAAATCCATAAAAAGCAAACTGCCGGCAATCGCACCGCATGCAGCAAAAAGCCCGTCAAATCTTGCCCCTGCGGCAGCTGCAAAACCCAGTGCAAAAGGTGCGCGCCCACCAAAAACCGCAGCGCAGGATAGAATCGCACCACCCATAAATCGCACACCGTAGTGTGTCAAAGCTGCCAGGATTTTCCTGCCTTTTTCATTTGTCCATCGTTTCACGGCGTTCCCCCCTTTTCTGCCCGTATTCTATCTCTTCGCCGCCGCGAAATCCCACGAAAAGACAGTGGAAAACAAAAAGAGGATGCGTGAATCCACGCATCCTCTTTTTTATGCAAAATATTTTCGGACAGTTTCTTCGTCCTCACGGATCTGATTTCGAAGCTCTTCAAGAGAGGCAAATTTCTTCTCTTCCCGCACGCGGGCATAAAAGAAAACTTCTGCTTCAGCACCGTAAAGATCGCCGGAAAAATCCAACAGGAAGGGTTCCACCGTCACACGGTCACTTTCGCTCACCGTGGGGCGAACACCCACATTGGTAACACCAATGTATTCTTCCCCATTTACCCTGACCTTTGTGGCATACACACCGAAAGCCGGAATGGACACACCTTCGGGCACAGAAAGATTTATAGTGGGAACACCGATAGTGTGCCCAAGACCCTGGCCGTGAGTTACCACGCCCGTCAGCATGTGGGGGTGACCCAAGAAGGCTGCGGCCTTTTCCATTTCCCCCGCGGCAATCAAAGCGCGGATACGGGTGGAACTAACGCGCTCACCCTGCACTTCCACCTGCTCGATTACATCGCAGCCAAGGCCCATGTCGCCGCACTTCTGCTGCAGCTTTTCAGGCGTTCCCTCGCCGCGATAGCCAAAGCGATGGTCATCACCCACCACCAGATGGCACGCACCCAGGTGTTCTACCAGCAGGTCTTCCACAAATTTTTCCCAGGGCATGGTGCGCATAGCATCGTCAAAATGCGCGGTAATGACCTCGTCCACTCCGTAAAGGCTGCAAATCAGTTTGCAGCGGTCGTCGGTGGAGTTGATCAAGGGCACCTGCGCCCCTGTCACAGCCCCGCGGGGCAGGCGGTCAAAGGTAAAGGCAGCTGAGCCAACGCCCAGTTCTTTCGCCCGCAGCACCGCCTGCTTCATCAATGCGCCGTGGCCCAGATGAACACCATCAAAAAAGCCCAGCGCGATTACTCGTTTCTGCATAGATTATGCTCCAAAAAAGTTTTTCACGGAAACCAAAATCCCCTTTTCCTGGCGGGAAAGGCAAAGGAACTCACCTGCGCAGCTATACACGCGATAGAGACCTTCGGTAAGATCGGTTTCAATAAAATTACCGTTGCGCACGCGACGCTCTGCCTCGGCGTTTGCCACGGTATAAGCAGGATAGGGGGCAAAATAGCTGTCTACACTCAGTAAAAGTGCCTCGCCTTTTTCCTGCACGTCCTCCAGTGTTACCGCCTGGGAGGCAGTAAAACCCGCTGCCATGGTGCGGCGAAGAGAACTCATGGCCGCACCGCAGCCAAGAGCTGCGCCAATATCGTGGCACAGGGTGCGGATGTAAGTGCCCTTGGAGCAGACCACACGGATGAGATACTCTTCAGGAGAGATCTCGGAGAGAATTTCCAACTCACGGATGGTGATCACACGGGCCTTGCGCTCCACTTCCACGCCCTTGCGGGCCAGCTCATAGAGCTTTTTGCCGCCGATCTTAATGGCGGAATACATGGGCGGAACCTGGGAGATCTCTCCCATAAAGCGGGGCAGCATGGCTTCCAGATCCGCGCGGCTCACTTTTACCTCGCTGCGCGTCAGCACTTCGCCGGAGGTATCCTCCGTGTTGGTGGTGATACCCAGACGCAATCCTGCAATATATTCCTTATCGCCCTTTTCGGCAAATTCCACCGCCTTGGTGGCCTGACCCACAAAAACAGGCAGCACGCCTGTTGCCATGGGGTCTAGGGTACCTGCATGGCCGATCTTTTTTGTTTTCAAAATACCCCGCAGCTTGGCGCAGACGTCCATGCTGGTCCAGTCTGCAGGCTTATCAATGATAATAATACCGTTTGCCATAACGGCGCTCCTGTTCTTTCAGCGCGCAAATTCACCGCCCAGGGCAGCAATGGCGCCGAGGATCTTTGCCCGTGCCTCTTCCATATCGCACTCCACCGTGCAGCCTGCGGCTCTTGCGTGGCCGCCGCCGCCCAGCATGGCACAGGCATCGCTTGCATTGATGCGGCCGCCGGTGCGGAGAGAGATCTTGCTCTTGCCGGGCGCCAGTTCGCGGATGGTAACGCCGCAGTCGGTGCCTTCCACAAGAGCGGCAAGGGAAGAAAGCTCTTCCACATCCGCCTGGGTAGCCTGCAGAGATTCCACCATGGAAAGAGGAATTTCCATCACCACGATGCGGTCGTTATCGTAAAGGCGCATATTGGCTGCCATCTGCGCTTCCATAGCAAGGCGATTCTTGCTCTTGGTACGGAAAAGAGCTTTATTCACAGCGGTTGCGTTGAAACCCGTATCCATCAGCTCTGCCGCCACACGGTGAGTGTTGGCAGTAGTGTTGGAATAGATAAAGCAGCCCGTATCGGTAGAAATGGCCACATACAACGGCAGCGCGATCTCCACGGTGATCTCCGTCATCTCACGCAGCACTTCATACATGATCTCACCTGCGGCAGCCGCAGTGGGCACCACCAGATTTTCCTTGGCATAGAAGGAATTGGAGGGGTGGTGGTCAATGGAAAGGTCGATCTTCCCATCAAAATGCTGCGCATTTTCAGGCAGCATGCCCAGGGTGGCAATATCCACTGCCACCACATAGTTATAAGCGAAATCCTCTTCTGCCCAGTAAGGCGCAGCATAGGATTCATAAGTTTTGGTAATGCCGGGGTTGGGATAGAGATATGCGGTCTTGCCCAGCTTGCGCAGCGCAGCACAAAGAGCTGCGGCGCAGCCAACGGTATCACCGTCAGGGCGCACATGGGTCAAAATCAGCACGCGGTCCATCTCCAGAAGGCACGCGGCAGCTTCACGATATGTCATACGCGCTCCTTACAGATCATCATCCAGGATGATGTCGGCATTGGCGGGGTTTGCGGGCTTCACATTGCTCAGCACTTCCAGAATGTGGGCGCCGTAAGCAATGGAATCGTCTGCCACAAAGTGGAGTTCGGGAGTGGCCCGCAGACGCAGATTGTGGCCCAGTTCGCGGCGCAGGTAGCCTGCGGCAGACTTGAGGCCCTTCATCATTTCCTTTTCGGTATCTTTGTTCAGAGCGCTGACGAAGATTTTGGCAACGCTGAGGTCGCTGGCGGTATCCACGCGGATCACGCTGACCATACTGTCGCTGACACGGGGATCCTTTACGGTGCGCAGCAGATTTGCCATCTCGCGCTGGATCTCTTCGTTGATTCGGCCCATACGGTTACTTGCCATAACAGAATCTCCTTTCGGGAGCTAATACTCTTAGTATGAACAGGAGGGCGAAATGCAACTCTCGCCCTCCTGCTGAAATTACATCAGACCTGGATCTGTTCCATCACATAGGCTTCAACAATGTCGCCTACCTTGATGTCGTTGTATCTTTCGAAGCTCAGGCCGCATTCGTAGCCTTCGTTAACTTCCTTAACGGTGTCCTTGAAGCGCTGCAGGGATGCGAGAGCGCCTTCGTGAACAACGATACCGTCGCGAACGATACGCACGGAGCATTCCTTACGGACAATCTTACCGTCCTGTACATAGCAGCCTGCAACGGTGCCGACGCCGGAGACCTTGTAGGTCTGGCGGATCTCGGCGTGACCGATAACCACTTCGCGGAACTTGGGAGCCAGCATACCCTTCATAGCCACTTCGATTTCATCGATGGCATCATAGATAACGCGGTACATACGCATATCTACGTTGGAGCGAACTGCTGCTGCAGAAGCCACAGCGTCGGGACGAACGTTGAAGCCAACGATGATTGCATTGGAGGTAGCAGCCAGCATAACGTCGGATTCGTTGATAGCACCGACTGCACCGTGGATCACGCGGACGCGGACTTCTTCGTTGGTGATCTTTTCCAGGGAAGCCTTCACTGCTTCCACGCTGCCCTGAACGTCTGCCTTGACGATGAGGTTCAGGTTCTTCATTTCGCCTGCCTGGATCTGGCTGAAGAGGTTTTCCAGAGAAACCTTAGAAACGGCAGCATTTGCCTTTGCCTTTTCTTCGGCCTTGCGCTGTTCAACCAGTTCGCGTGCCAGCTTTTCATCAGCAACAGCATTGAAGGTAGCGCCTGCGGTGGGAGCTTCACTGAGACCCGTGATTTCTACGGGAACGGAAGGACCAGCTTCCTTCAGCTTCTGACCGCGATAGTCTACCATTGCGCGGACGCGGCCGACGGAAGTGCCTGCGATGATGATATCCCCCTGCTTGAGGGTACCGTTCTGCACCAGAAGGGTTGCAACGGGGCCACGGCCCTTATCCAGGCGGGCTTCGATAACAGTACCCTGTGCTGCGCGGTTGGGGTTAGCCTTCAGTTCTGCCATTTCAGCGGTGAGGGTAACCATTTCCAGCAGATTGTCGATACCGATGTTCTGCTTTGCAGAGATCTTGCAGCAGATGGTTTCGCCGCCCCAATCTTCGGGGATAAGGCCATGCTCGGTAAGCTGCTGCATAACACGGTCGGGGTTAGCGTTCTGCTTATCGATCTTGTTGACAGCTACGATGATGGGAATCTCAGCTGCCTTTGCATGGTTGATGGATTCGATGGTCTGGGGCATGATACCGTCGTCTGCTGCTACCATGAGGATAGCGATGTCGGTGATCATAGCGCCGCGGGCACGCATGGAAGTGAATGCCTCATGACCGGGGGTGTCCAGGAAGGTAATGGGCTTGCCATTGACCTGTGCCTGATAAGCACCGATGTGCTGGGTAATGCCGCCTGCTTCGCCGGAAGCAACGGATGCATTACGGATGGTATCCAAGAGAGAGGTCTTACCGTGGTCAACGTGACCCATAACCACAACAACGGGTGCGCGGGGAACCAGATCTGCGTCATCATCCTTCTGATCGCCGATGAGCTTATCTTCGATGGTGACAACAACTTCCTTTTCTACCTTGCAGCCCATTTCTTCAGCGATGATGGCTGCGGTATCAAAGTCGATGATCTGGGAAAGGGATGCCATGATGCCGTTCTTCATCAGGCACTTGACAACTTCAGCACCGGTCTTCTTCATGCGGCTTGCCAGTTCGCCGACGGAAATTTCATCAGGAATCTGCACCTTAATGGGAGCCTTCTTGGCGATCTCCAGCTGCAGGCGACGGAGCTTTTCCTGCTCTTCCTGCTTGCGCTTGTTGGAGAAGGTCATGTTCTGCTTGTTCTTGTTGCGGAACTTTTCCTTGTTGGGGCCCTGGTCGATCTTGCGGCCGCCGCGGGAGTCAGCCATGACTTCCAGACGTTCGTCATACTTTTCAAGATTAACATTGGTAGCCTTGCGGGTATCTACCACCTTGGTCTTGGGCACGCGGGATGCGTTTTCAGCAGCCTTGGGTGCTTCTGCAGGTGCAGCTTCCTTCTTGGCAGCGGGAGCGGCAGCAGGAGCGGCAGCAGGAGCATTCTTTTCTGCGGGCTTGTTTTCTGCCTTGGGAGAAGCTGCCTTGGGTGCTTCTTCCTTCTTGGCAGCAGGAGCCGTGGGGGCTGCATCTGCATAGATAGCAGCAATATTTGCCACCTGATTGTGCTGAGTCAGATATTCAAAAACCAGAGACAGCTCACTGTCGGTAAGTGCCTGCATATGATTCTTGGGCGTAGTTGCGTAAGTAGTGAGAATGTTCACCACGTCCTTGGTAGGAAGGCCGAAATCCTTGGCCACCTCATGCACTCTGTATTTATCGTTCATACCCAATAGAGTCACCTCCATAATAGTCGGGATACCCACTTGCGGCAAACGCCAATGACTTGCCGCTGCGTCCAAGCGACTTCGCCGTAACGGCAAACCATTCGCCTGTCAGATGCCGCAGCGCGGGATCCGATGTTGTTGTTACTTCTTCTTGCTGCCCTTGCCCAGTTTTACGGGGCGGCTGTTGGCAAAACGATCATTGGACGTCTTTTTGCCAAAATTACGGGCGTTCTTCCGCGGAACACCGCTTTTCACGGGTTTCTTGCGGTCAGTATATTCTTTATGTTCCCGATATTCTTTCTTTTCCTGTTTGGGAGCAGGCGTTTCTTCCTTCTCCACTACCTTGGCGGGAACTTTCTGTGCTTTATCGCGCTTAGCCTGCTCACGCTTGCGCTCAGCTGCACGCTTGGCCTTGATTTCAAGGCGTTCACTGGCACCACCAAACTTGGCGGGATCCATCTGGGAAAGCTTTTTGCCGATGGCTCCTGCAAAGCCGATATCGGTAACCCCCAGCATGGCACACTCAGCGTAACCTACGGCACGGCCCATGTCTGCTTTGCTGCAGGGGATCTGCAGCGCCAGACAAGTGCCCTTTGCCGCAAAAGTCAATGCGCGACGGCAGCTGTTGGCTGCGGCATCGCCGGCATAAAGCAGCAGGCGGATCTTCTTGCCTTCTGCCGCTTCGCTGACGGCTTCTTCACCGCAAACTACACGGCCGGCCTTTCTGGCAAGGCCCAACAAATTCAAAATCGATTCCATTGTCACGCTCTCTCCCGAATCTCGCGCTCCATACCTTCGTACACAGCAGCATCCACTGCCATCTCAAAGGCACGCTCAATAGCGCGGCTCTTGCGGGCCTTGGCAAGGCACGCTTCATCCGGGCAGACATAGGCGCCGCGACCGGGCTTTTTACCCACCCAGTCAAGGCTTACTTCTCCTTCCGGAGAGCGGACCACGCGGATCAGGTCCTTTTTGTTTTTCATTTCCCGGCAGCCAAGGCACTGGCGCTGGGGAATTTTCTTCACCTTCATGGCTGCCTCCTTTCGGATCAATCCTCGTCGCGGTAGCTTTCGGGCTTGATATCGATCTTATAGCTGGTGAGACGAGCAGCCAGACGGGCATTCTGACCTTCCTTGCCGATAGCCAGACTCAGCTGATCATCGGGAACGATAACGCGGCAAGCCTTGCCTTCATCTGCCATCCAAACATCGCTGACGGTAGCGGGAGCCAAAGCAGCAGCAATGAATTCAGCAGCATTTTCGCTGTACTTGATGATGTCGATCTTTTCACCACGGAGTTCTTCCACGATGTTGGCAACGCGCTGACCCTTGGGGCCTACGCAAGCACCGATGGGATCTACATTTTCATCGTTGCTCCAAACAGCCAGCTTGGTGCGGCTGCCGGCTTCACGCGCGATGGAACGAATCTCAACAACGCCATCATAAATTTCGGGAACTTCCAGTTCGAAGAGACGCTTCACCAGACCGGGATGAGTACGGGAAATCATAACCTGAGGGCCACGGGTAGAGCGGCGAACTTCTACCACGTATACCTTTACGTGCTGGCCTTCTACCAGAGTTTCGCCTACAACCTGTTCATTAGCAGAGAGCATAGCTTCGGTAGCTTCGCTGCCGGTACCGATCTTCAGGCTCACACCGCCGGTACGGGGATCGATGCGGCTCACCACACCGGTGAGGATCTCATGCTGCTTGGAGTTATATTCATCATATACCATGCCGCGTTCTGCTTCGCGCAGACCCTGGATGATAACCTGCTTGCCGTTGCCGGCAGCAATGCGGCCAAATTCCACGTTCTTTACGGGGATATTCACGATGCCGCCCAGTTCATGCTTGGCAGAGAGCTTCTTTGCTTCTTCCAAAGACATTTCGGTGCCGGGATTTTCCACTTCTTCCACAACGACCTTCTGCACATACATCTTCAGATCGTGCTTGGATTCGTCCACATCCACGATTACGTTTTCCACGCCTTCGTGATCGCGCTTGTAAGCGGTGGTCAGAGCCTGGATGATCTTATCCAGCATAAAGCTCTGGGGGATGCCGCGTTCTTTTTCCAGCATGGCCAACGCGGTAAAGATCTCATCACACTTCATGTTTTTAATCTCCTATTTATAACAGTATCTGTTTTTTCTTTCCTTAAAATTCCACGCGCAGGCGGCACAGAGCAACCTCTGCCTTTTCAAAACGAATTTCTTCGCCGCCCAGAGAATCAATGGTAACTGCACCGTTATCATAACCCTTCAGTACACCGGGAAATTCCTTGGTGCCGTTCTTGGCCTGATAGGTCTTCACCAGTACATTTGCGCCCATGAATTTTTCAAAATCACCGGGACGCTTCAAAGGACGCTCAGCACCGGCAGAGCAAACTTCGAAAATATAGCTGGAAGGAATGGGGTCTGCCTCGTCCAAAAGGTCGCTGACCTTGCGGCTCACAGCTTCGCAGTCGGTGATGTTTACGCCGCCCTCTTTATCCAGGTACAAACGCAGATACCACTGACCTGCTTCGCGAACATATTCGGTATCCCACAGGGTGCAGCCTGCTTCTTCCACTGCTGCCAGAGCGAGTTCTGCAACGATTTCAGTCACTTTTTTCATTTCGTTACCTCGTTTTCTGCCCCGTAAGGAGCGGAAATTTTGCAAGAAAAAGAGCGGACCGGAGGTCCACTCTTAAACTTACACATCTTAACAATAGAAGAATATCATAAAAGCACGTGCTGCGCAAGTGTTTTTTGCACTTTTTTGCATCTTTTGTTATCTTTTTCGAAAAAAGAAAGCGGTCTTTCGACCGCTTTCTTACTTTTTCAAGAAATTCTTATTCAACAACAACGCCGCGCTTGCCGAATTCTTCTACCATGAGATCAAGATCGGGCTTGATGTTCAGGGGTTCGCCGGCAGCCTTGATAGCGTTAACGGTATCCTTCAGACCGTTGCCGGTGATGATGGAAACCACGGTTGCGCCCTTGGGAATGAGGCCTTCTTCGCAAGCCTTCTTCAGAGCAGCGGTGCCGGTAACGCCTGCGGGTTCGCCGAATACGCCTGCGTTCATGCCCAGGAACTTCTGAGCAGCCAGGATTTCTTCGTCGGTAACGCAAACTGCAATACCGTTGCTTTCACGGATAGCAGCCAGAGCCTTATCAGCATTGCGGGGAACACCTACGGAGATGGAGTCAGCGATGGTGTTTTCTTCCATGGGATACCATTCAGCATCTTCCTGGATAGCACGGTTGATGGGATAGCAGCCATAGGACTGAGCGGAGAGCAGGCGAGGCAGCTTATCGATAAAGCCGATAGCATACAGGTCCTTCAGACCCTTCCAAACGCCGGCGATGGAGCAGCCGTCACCAACGGACATTGCCAGATAGTCGGGCATTTCCCAGTTCAGCTGTTCAGCGATTTCCAGAGCTACGGTCTTCTTACCTTCGGAGAGGTAGGGGTTGATAGCTGCGTTGCGGTTGTACCAGCCGTACTTTTCGATAGCAGCAGCACTCATCTTGAAGGTTTCTTCATAGTTGCCCTTAACGGAAACAACATTTGCGCCGAAGATCATCAGCTGGGAAACCTTGCCCTTGGGTGCACGTTCGGGAACGAAGATGAAGGTCTTGATGCCTGCAGCAGCAGCGTTGCCTGCCAGGGAGGAAGCAGCGTTACCGGTGGAGGAGCAAGCGATGGTCTTTGCGCCGGCTTCCATAGCCTTTGCAACTGCCATAGCGCTGGCGCGGTCCTTCATGCTGGCGGTGGGGTTCTGGCCGTCGTCCTTGATCCACAGCTTGCCCAGACCCAGCATTTCAGCCAGACGGGGTTCTTCGTACAGGGGGCTCATACCTACGCGCAGGGGAGTATCGGGAGTGGTTTCTTCCACGGGAAGCAGTTCACGATAACGCCACATAGTGGGGTTCTTGCGTTCTGCCATCATTTCCTTGGTAAGAACAGACTTGATGTAGTCATAATCGTAAATGATATCAATGATACCACCGCATTCGCAGTTGGTCAGGTCGGGAGTTGCAGCGTATTCCTTGCCGCATCTAACGCACTTGCCGCACTTTACGTTTTTCATGTTTTTTCTCCTTGTTTTGATCTGCCGCCAAAGGCGGCGAAAAAGGGCGGGGCGTGGTGCCCCGCCCTTTAAAGCGTTGGTTTAAAGCTTAAAACCGAAACTTAAGAACTGTATCTTACAGGTTCTTCAGCAGGCCGGTAGCTTCGTTGAATTCGTTGATCAGTGCATCCAGTTCTGCAGCCTGAGCGTGAACTGCATCCCAGGTGTTTTCAACGTCGTACCACTGAGCGTTGAGGTCTTCAACGTCCATCTGCTGCTGTTCAACCCAAGTGTAGTACTTCAGGTTGTGAACGCGCTTGCGGCCTTCGTAGGTCAGTTCGATCATGTTATCGGTCTTCATGCCCAGCATGTGGATAGCGTGATCCTTAGCTGCTTCGATAACGCTGTATTCACCGTGCATTTCGTTGAGTTCTTCAACGCGGCTGCCGTACATAACAGCGGAGTCGGTCAGAACGGTGAGAACGATATCGTTTTCAGTCAGTTCATAGTACTTAGCCATCTTGATGCAGCACAGAACGTTTGCGATACCGGAAATGCCCATCCAGGTCAGCTTTTCGATGAGAGCGTCATCCAGCTTGAGTTCTTCCTTCAGATACTTCTGGCCATCAGCAGTATTGAAGAGGCGGAGCAGGCGCTGGGAGTCTTCGTCGTCGATAGCGATGCCCATGTCGGTGTTCTTAACGTTGTGAACCCAAGGAATGTGCTTGTCGCCGATACCTTCGATGCGGTGGCCGCCGAAACCGTTGTTAACGATGGTGGGGCACTGCAGAGCTTCGCCAACGGCGAGCTTCATCTGGGGATAACGTTCCTTCAGCAGGTCGCCGGAGCTCATGGTACCAGCGGAACCGGAAGTGAAGCAAGCGCCTGCCAGCTTCTGGCCGGGCTTCTTAACAGCTTCGAACAGGTCAGCCAGAGCATAACCGGTTACGTTGTAGTGCCACAGGGGGTTGCCCATTTCAGCGAACTGGTTGAAGATCATCATGGTGGGATCCTGCTTCAGTTCCCAAGTCTTGTCGAAGATTTCCTTAACGTTGGATTCGCAGCCGGGGGTTGCGATGATCTGGCCAGCAATGCTCTTGAGCCAGTTGAAACGTTCAGCGGACATGTCCTGGGGAAGGATAGCTACGGATTCGCAAGCCAGGAGCTTGGAGTTGAAAGCGCCGCCGCGGCAGTAGTTACCGGTGGAGGGCCAAACAGCGTGATGATAAGTAGCGTCGAACTGACCGGTTACCAGACGGGGAGCCAGGCAGCCGAAGGAAGCGCCTACCTTGTGGCAGCCGGTGGGGAAGAACTTACCGCTCATAGCGATGATGCGAGCGGGAACGCCAGACAGAACGCTGGGGATTTCAACGTAGTTGGGAACTGCCTGATACAGGCCGCCCTCTTCCTTGGCTTCGTTCTTCCAAGAAATACGGAACAGGTTCAGGGGGTTAACGTCCCACAGGCCAACGCTGGTGAGCTTATCCTTGATAGCGCCGGGGATCAGATCGGGGTTCTGCATCTGAGCGATGGTGGGGATGATGATGTTGTTTTCCTTGGCCTTCTGGATATTGTGTTCCAGACCGACCTTGTTGATGCTAAGATCAATTTTGCCCATGATTTTTGTCCTCCTAAAAGTTGTTTGCTTTATAATAAATTTTTAATTGCTGACAGATTACTTGTTGAGTTCTGCGATTTCGGTGATGAAGTCCTTGCTTGCCTTTTCCAGAGCCAGGTGCTTTTCGGTCTGGGGAGCGCATTCAGCAGTGAGAGCGCCGGTGGGGCAAACGTTCAGGCACAGACCGCAGTTACGGCACTTGCTGGTATCCAGCTTCATTTCGGGGAATTCTACCTTGCGTGCGTCATAGCAGCAAACGGTTTCGCACTTCTTGCAGTTGATGCACTTCTTGGAACCGTCTTCCTTGTATGCCTGGAACTTGAAGTCCAGATCAGCAACGAATTCCTTCTTGGGGAAGTTGGGGTGAGCTGCGCGGTTAACTTCACGGATGGAGTTGTAGCCCAGTTCCTTCAGCTTCTTGGACAGGTCATAGCAGAGCTTTTCAACGTATTCAACGCCCTTGAGGATACCTGCGGTGCAGATACCAGCGCCCATAGCACCGGCCATGAAGTATTCGATAGCGTCTTCAGCCTTGATAACGCCGCCGGAAGCATACAGGTTCATGAGTTCGGGATGGTTGCGAGCGATTTCATAGTTGATGCGCATAGCGATGGGACGCATAACGCCGCCGGTCATCCAGCCGTAACCGTCAGCGCTCATCATTTCGGGACGAGCGTGGTTGATGTCGATCTTCAGGGTGGGGCCGATGGAGTCGATAGCGCACAGACCGTCAGCGCCGTGTTCCAGGCACTTGCGAGCGGTAGCAACGGTGTCAGGCCAGTTGCCGGAGAGCTTGCAGATAACGGGAATGTTTACGTGGGACTTAGCATAGTCCAGCATGGGAAGCAGAGTATCTTCGGTGTAGGATACTACTTCGATGATGTGAGCGCCAGCCTTTTCAACGTCTTCAACGATAGCCTTTGCTTCAGCCAGAGTGTGGCCTACGGAACCGATAACGATAGCACCAGCGGCTACGGTTTCGGGAATTTCCTTTTCGTACCACTGCAGGCGGTCAGAGTCAGCCCACTTTTCGCAGTTGATGAGGGAGTCACCGTTAACAGCGCCCATGTGATGTACGGGGTTGATAGCAGCGCCCAGACGGATGGTCTTGGTAACAACTGCGCCGCAGCCGGCCTTGTGACCCTTGATCATACCTTCGCTACCGTAGCACAGAGGGCCGGAGGAGAGGATGAAGGGGCTCTGCAGGTTGTAACCGCAAAAATCAATGTCAATGGCAGCGCCGGTCAGTTTTTCCTTTTCAAACATGTTCATTCACTGGCAAACCGATCAAAGTTTGCGCTTCCTTTCTTTATTTTAATAGTTTTTACCTATTTGATCTTGATGTTAAATTAACCGTTGACCTTCCAGAACTTACCGGTCTTTTCGCTGCATTCCTTGCGGACAGCGTCCTTATCCAGGGTGGTAAGCTTGCCTTCCCACTTCAGCCACTTGCCGTCGCACATAACGTGCTTTACGTCGCAGGGATTGCGGTAAAGAACGATCTGGTCGTAAACATTGTGCTTGTTGATGGGAGTGGAGGTATCAGCATCCACAACGATCACGTCAGCCAGCTTGCCAACTTCCAGAGAGCCGACTTCGTCGAAACCGACGGCCTTGGCGCCCATGGAGGTTGCCATCTTGAAGACTACATCTGCGGGCATGACCTGAGGATCCTGCTCATAAGCCTTGTGGATCATCCACGCGCCGCGCATAACTTCAAAGAAGCTGTTGTTGAAACCGTCGGTACCGAGGCCTACGGTGATGCCGCGTTCCAGCATCTTTCTAACAGGAGCAACGCCGCCGCCAACTTCGCAGTTGGAAAGAGGCATATGTACTACCTTAACGCCATGCTTTGCCAGGATATCCAGTTCCATGTCGGAAGCCTGAACTACCTGAGAAGCAACGGTGTTTTCATCAAGAACGCCCCAATCTTCATAGGTTTCGACAGGGGTCTTATAGCCGTGTTCCTTGCACCAGGTGGGTTCGAACACGCTTTCGGAAAGGTGCATGTGCATGAGGCCACCCACTTCGTCTGCCATGGCCTTGGCCTGCTTGACGAATTCTTCGGAGCAGCTGAAGAGGGTGTGGGTGGAAAGGATAGCGTCTACCATTTCACCCTTGTGGTTGCGGATAAAGTCTGCATTTTCCTTGAGACCGGTCTGGCCGTTTTCTTCGCTCATGCGCTGGCATGCTTCGAAGGAGAGCTTGGCGCGCAGACCTGCTTCTTCGATGACCTTGCGTTCCACTTCCAGACCGCCGGGGATAGCGTTGGGAGCTTCCAGAATATCAACGAAGGAGGTAATACCGCTTTCGATCATTTCCACGCAGGAGCGCTTGGTGGTGATCTCAGCCATTTCATGGTTGATGCGGTTTTCAACATAGGGCCACCAGAAGTCTTCCAGGAAGCTGGAGAACTCGGTAACCACAGCATCGGTGGTGATACCGCGGGCAACCACATTGTACATATGGTTGTGGCCGTTGACGAAGCCGGGCAGGATCATCTGATCCTTCGCTTCTACTACCTGATCGCCTTCATTTACGGTGAGGGTTTCGTTGGGGCCAACCTGCACGATGCGGTTGCCTTCCACACGCAGACCCCAATTTTCTTCGAGGCCGTTTTCGGTCATCAAAAAAGAACCTTTTACAACGATAGCGTTCATGATTTCCCTTTCTCTTTTTACAAAAGTTCCTGCCGCTTCCCGACTTGCGGAACAAGCGGAACGGAGGCCTTTTTCAAAAGGTGCCCAAAAGCGGTTGGCATCCGGGGGCTATTCCCCGCTGACGCACTACCACACTTATCACATTATAATGAGTTTAGTATACTGTCTTTCTCCCTGCTTGTCAATGATTTGCGGCATTTATCCCCTATTCAAATTTTGTCAAAAGGACTTAAAGTTTTATTAACACCACATTTTGTGCCCCTCCCCTTTGTCTGACACATTTCCCCTCTTTTTTCCCACAAAAACAGCGCAGGCCTGGTGGCCTGCGCTTGAATTTTATGCGTGAAAAAACACTTTTTAACCCAAAAACGAGAACATATGGAACCAGCTCACGGCGCCAAGCACCAAAATGGCCAGCGTCACAAGAAAAGAAGCCGAGCCGCCCACAACAGCCACAATGGAAAGCACCTTTGCCGCAGTATATTCCCCTCCGGTATACCCCAGGGCCTTTGCCTTGGATGCCATTACAAGGCCCACAATTCCCAGCACAACGGCGATGATCGCCACATAGCCAAGAACCATGGTCACCACAGCAGTGATGCCGAAAATCATGGCATTTTTTGCCTTCTCTTTTCCCGGCTGCTCACAGGGCGGCTGGTACTGCCGCTGGGGTTGGGTGGAATGGGGCGGCCGCTGATACTGCTGATATGGGCCGTTTTCACCGGGTTGATAGTTCTGATAAGGATCCATCATTTTCCCTCCTCAGCTCAAAAGCACAGAGTTGACAAAAAGCTTCACGGAAATGGCAAGATACTCCTTGGGCACACGGAAAGCCGCATGGTGCCAGGGGTGGTTTTCCTCCCCTTCCACACCGGAGCCGATCCAGTAGAGGAAGGCAGGCATTACTTCGCCAAACACAGCAAAATCTTCACTGGCAAGGCATGCTCTGGGGTCTACCACATTGTCCCGACCCACGGTGGCTTCTGCCGCAGCGCGGGCCATAGCAGTTTCACGAGGGCCGTTGAAAACTGCAGGCACTTCACGGCGCAGGCGGATTTCCGAGGTGCAGTTATATGCCTTGGCAGATTCTTCCGTCAGTTCCTTCAGCCGCTCAATAATTCGCAGGTGTGCTTCATGACTCAGGGTGCGAATAGAACCGGAAAGCTCTGCAATCTCAGGGGCGAAGTTTTCCTTGTTGCCGCTATTGACGCTGCACACGGAACAGACACAGGGATCAAAGGGATCGCAGTTGCGGCTGATGATGGTCTGGGCGCCGTTGATAATAGCAGCAGCTGTTACAATGGGGTCGATACACTGGTTGGGGGCACCGGGGTGACCGGTGCGGCCGTGAATGTCGATCTCAAAGGTGGTGTTTTCTGCCATGAGTCCGCCGCTTTTCACACCGATGGTACCAAGAGACAACTCAGGACGGTTATGCGTGCCGAAAAGCACCATGGGCTTTTGAGGAATTTTTTCCATAAGGCCACAGGAGAGCACGTATTCCGCGCCCTTGGTAAATTCTTCTGCAGGCTGGAAAATGAAGAGCACATTGTGGCACAACTCACCCTTTGCCTTGCAAAGGATCTTCATCGCACCCATAAGGCTCACAGTGTGATAATCGTGGCCGCAGATATGGGTGCAATCTCCCACATCCGACAAAACAGCATCGATATCGGCACGCAGGGCAACGGTGTCTTCCGCACCGCAGTCCAACCATGCAATCACACCCGTCTTCAGACCGATATCCAGAATTTCCACACCGCAAGTGCGGCAATATTCTTTAATAACTTCTGTTGTTTTATATTCTTCAAAGCTGACTTCCGGCATAGCGTGCAGCTTGTCTGCCAGTTCTTCCAGCTCAGGGAAAATCGCCTTGATTTCAGCGGTAAGATCCATACCATCGCCTCTTTCTTTGTCTTCGGGCCGCGCCCATTTTTATCCTCTTCATTATATCGCAAAGAAAGGGCGCGTCAATTCTTTTGACCAAAAAAATCATCCCCGCCATAGAGCAGGGATGATTTGATTATTTTTCTACCATATAGTTTCCTGCATAGCTTTCAGAAGGTTCCGCAGGCAGAACAGCAACGAAATCTGCCTCTTCAGCAATGATGCCTGCCAGCACAGCCGCCTCTTCCACCGTAGTTTTGACATACACACGATCAGCAACAGCCAGCACATCTTCCAGATACACGCCTCGCACTTCATCTGCGCCAGAAAGCACAAGCTGCGCCGGAAGTTCCACGCTGAAAACAGCGCCGCTTCCGCGCACTGCGCCGCCCACACTATGAAGCATGCCGGCAACAGATACACGAGGAAGGGCCGGATAAAGGATGCGGTACAGTCGCCCCTCTTCTTCTGCCGGATAACCGATGTCACTTAAAAGCACTTCATCAAAACCCAAAGAAATGCACTCTTCGGTGACGGCAGAAACATAGCTGCGAGCTCCACTCTTGGCAGGATCCAGATAATAGCAGGCATCGAAAGCACGCCAGGGGTAGTTCCCCTCACGGCAAAGACCTGCTTCCACCGTGCGATACAGGGGATAATAATTATCCCGCACGGCGCTGATGCGGGCAACACCGTAAGCAGCCAGCATGGTTTCAAGAGCTGCCGCATCCGCTTCATCGCCCTTAACGGCATCTGCTTCCTGCGCCTGTGCAAGAGCAGAGGGGTACAGGATGCGGCCTTCACCGTCTTTCACCTCAAGGGCAAAAGCCTTGCCCTCATTTGCAGCAGCAGCAATATCGCCATTCAGATATACCCCCGCAAGCGCAGCGAGCTCACCCCGCTGGGGTTTTACAGGAAGATCTTCTTTTTCGCCGATGATGATCTCCAGATCGTCATCGGTCAGTTCATTCGAGGAGGTTTCCTTATCCTCGGCAAAGGGCCATCGGATCTGCATGCCGCCGGCATCATCGTAAACCACAAAATGCTGGCTTACCAGATACCCTGCCGCAAGCAGCAGAATTGCTGCCATCACGATGATGGCTACCCGCTTACCTCCGGACATGCGCCCGTGATAGCTGCGATATCCGCTTTTCCTCACGGCAGTTCCCTCCCCTGCAGATTTTTATCAGCCTTCGATAGCGTTCAGCTGGTCCACACGGCGCTGATGACGGCCACCTTCAAACTCGGTGGAAAGGAATACTTCCACCATCTTCTTGGCAAGATTCACACCGGTGATACCTGCGCCCATAGCCAGCATGTTAGCGTCATTATGGCGGCGGGTCATTTCAGCTGTGAGAGTGTCGCAGCAATGAGCGCAGCGGATGCCCTTTACCTTGTTGGCAGCAATGGAGATGCCAATGCCGGTGGTGCAGATGACGATGCCCTTTTCGCATTCGCCGGAAGCTACAGCGCGAGCAGCAGCTTCACCAAAGAGAGGATAGTCTACGCTCTCGGTAGAATGGCAGCCAACGTCCATTACTTCGTGGCCCTGCTCAATAAGCATTGCCTTTACGGTTTCCTTCAGGGCGTAACCGCCGTGATCACAGCCGATAGAAATTTTCATAATTTTCCTCTCCTTAATTTTTAGTTCTTTTTCTTTTTTCCAAAAAAGCCTTTGCTTTTTTCTTCCGTATCTTCGCCCATAGCTTCAGCAAACTTCAGCAGTGCGTCCTTCTGTTCGCGGGTAAGATTTCTGGGGGTCTCCACCACCACGGTCACATACTGGTCGCCACGTCCACGACCATTGATAGAGGGAATACCCTTGCCTTTGAGGCGGAAAGTGGTGTCGGTCTGGGTGCCTTCGGGCAGGTTGTAGCTAACCTTACCGTCGATGGTGGGAATCTGCAGTTCGCCGCCCATAACAGCCTGCACAAAGGAGATCTTCTTTTCCAGAAGAACGGCGGTGCCGTCTCTGCGGAAAAACTCGTGGGGGCGGACATTCACAGTGACCAGCAGGTCGCCTGCGGGGCCACCGTTGAAACCTGCGTGGCCCTGGCCGCGGAGGGATACCGTCTGACCGGCATCGATACCTGCGGGAATGTTCACAGTGATGGTTCTGCGGCGGCGTTCCATACCCTTGCCGTTGCAGTTCTTGCAGGGCTGGTGAATGATCTTGCCTCGGCCACCGCACTTGGGGCACTGCTGGCTGGTGGCGAAAACGCCCATGGGGGTCTGGCGGCGCACCTG
>JAZQUM010000053.1:0-19208 GCA_045631305.1 Oscillospiraceae bacterium
GATCCGACTTGTTGAAATATGCTTGCTGTACTGCTCTTTTTCCATATCGATACCGTAAACGGCCTTCACCAAGCGCACTGCATCCGGATTGATTTGCGGTACCGTTTCCGTTCCTGCACTGCAGGAGATAAAAACGTCTCCCGCAAGTTTTCTTCCCAGCGCCTCCGCCATCTGGCTGCGGCAGGAATTATGAACGCAGACAAAAGCAACTTTTTTCATTTGCGTTCCTCCCGCACAAAAACAAAGGTATCGTCATTGCTGCGCGCTTCATCAAAACGGAAATTCAACCCGTGATAACAGCGTATATCTTCCGCATTCTCCATGCTGTTTTCCGCCATAAACCGCACAGCATCCCCTCGCGCCATTTTGCACAAGGTGCCTTTTTCAAGGATTTTCCCCTCTTTTTCCTCGCCGAAAACACAAGTAATAAAGCGGGAGCCTTCAGGCACATAGCGGGAAACGCAGATGCTGTATTCCTTGCTGGCGAGATTCAAAACTGTGTCTGTTTCGGCAAAGATGTTTTCTGCAATCTTTTTACCCCAATATTCGTAAAGGTCTTTCGCTTCACATAGTTTCAGCTTTGCCTGCATCTCCAGACGGTAAGGTGTTATCCCGTCAAAGGGTCGCAGCACCCCGTAAAACGCGGAAAGGATGCGAAGATGCTGCTGAACATAGTCCAGTTCCCCTTGAGAAAACACAGCGGGCGACATATAGCGGTAAGCAATGCCCTCGTAAGAGAAAACAGCAGGCGTCAGATGGCGGGTAAGGTCCATATTTTCCAGCCGTGTAACATTTACTTTAGCGATGGCGTCGTTGCATTTCCAAAGCTTTTGCAGCACTTCGGGCGACATAGCCTGCAGCGCACCTTTGATTTCCTCCGCTTCCATGAGAAAAACGGGCAGCGCCTTGGGAAGGAAGCTGTCCGTATCCACATTCATTTTTTTAGCGGGCGAAAGGATGATCCTCATTACTGTTCGATCTCGTAAGGCCAGGTGTTGATGCCGCCGAATTCGTACACATTGCTGTAACCCAGCGCCACCAGCTTCTCGGATGCGGTTTTGCTGCGGTTACCGCTGCGGCAATAAACAAGGACCATTGCATCCTTTGCGCCAAGCACTTCGGCGGCAGATCCTTCCGTGATCGTCCCCACAGGAAGCAGCACCGCGCCTTTGATATGGCCTGTGTCAAATTCTTCCTGCTCACGGACATCGAGAATGATGGCATCAGCGTACTGATCCATCATATTTTTGGCTTCTTCCTGAGAAATCTGTTTATATGTCAATTCCATGGTCTCTCCTCCGCAAGCTGTAAGCAGCAGAAAAAGAGCTGCTATAAGCCATGCAAAACGCTTCATTTTCATCTCTCCTTCTTCGGGAAAAAGGGGCAGCGGATGCCGATGCACTGGTTATTCATGTGGCAGCGGGAGCAGACAGGGCTGCTCTTTTCCATTTCCACACCCAGCTTTTCTTTCACAAAATCAATGGCGGTAAGAATAGCAAGATAAGAATCCCGCTTGCAGCAGCGAGGCCCGCCCACCTCGCCGATAGCGCCCAAAGACTTTGCGGTCATAGTGTTGGCAAGACCCCAGGTTTCCTGCGTCAGAGGTGTTGCAGCCGTTGCCACAGAGAAAAAGATCCCCGTGCTGACGCCTGCACCGCATGCGCCCCAGAAGCCGCAGGAGCCGCCGGGCACTTCCCTGCCGCGGCTCTGGATCTCTTTGAGATCTGCTTCAAGGTCCGTTTCACCGCCTGCGTTATGATAAGCCGTCAGCAAGGCTGCTGCCACCATCACATGGTGTTCAGGGCCATGCATATGGCAAAAGGGCAGGCTCATGAGCTTTTCCATGATCTCAATAGGGTCGCGGGAAGTTTCTGCAAGGCACACGGCAAAGATGGAATCCATCCCCGCGGTGTGGCAATCGCTGCAGACGAAATGCCCTTCCACGCAGCGTGTCTTGCTCATTTCCTTTTTGCCGCAGAGGGCGCACTGCATCTCCTCTGCTTTTTGCAAATATTCCAACCGTGCTTTACAAATCAGGCATTCTTCCATCGCTCTCTCCTCAGATCAAAATCCCGTTGCAATGATCAATCTCGTGCTGAATGATCTGCGCCGTCCAATCGGTGTAGGTCTTGAAGCGCACCTGAAAATCCTCGTTTTCATAGCACACCTTGATGGAGCGAAAACGCTTGGTCTCTCGGATACCGGGAAGGGACAAACAGCCTTCCTGCGCGGTATACATCCCGCTGCTTTTCACAATTTCGGGGTTGAACATCACGGTGTATTTCCCGCCGTCATCAAAAACGATGATCCGCTTTAAAACACCGATCATGTTGGCTGCCATACCCACGCAGCCTGCGGCATTGGCGCGGATGGTATCCACCAGATCTTCAGCCACAGAGAGATCGTCCTTCGTTGCCTTTTCAGATTTTCTCCCCAGGAAAATGGGGTCTTTCATCACAGGTCTGATCATTGTTCTTTTAACCTCTTGAGGATCTCTTCATCCGCGGGACAGAATGCATAACCGTCGATCTCAGCAATAGTCAGCCAGCGGATGTCATTGTGTTCCAGTTTCCGGGGTTCACCCTGGGCGATGGATGCATTAAACAACGTAAGATGCACCGTGAGGTCGGGATAGACATGGTCCACTTCCATGAAAATATCCTTCACCGCTACGGTAACGCCCAGCTCTTCGCGGCACTCGCGGATCAGAGCATCTTCCTTGCTTTCGCCTGCTTCCACTTTGCCGCCTACAAATTCCCACAGCAGCCCGCGGGCTTTGTGGGCGGGGCGCTGGCAAGCCATAAAGCGGCCCTGCCCGTCCCAGATCAAAGCAGCTACAACTTCAACTGCCATGGTTCTTTCTCCTTATTTTAGCATCTCCAGAAATTCCTCTTCCGTAAGGACAGGAATGCCCAGTTCATTTGCTTTTTTCAGCTTACTGCCGGCCGCTTCACCTGCCACCACGAAAGATGTTTTCTTGGAAACAGAGCCGCTGACCTTGCCGCCGCAGCGCTCGATCATTTCACCTGCTTCATCTCGGGTGAAGCGCTCCAGCGCGCCTGTGAGAACGAAGGTCTTGCCAGCAAAGCGCTGGTCGATCTCGTTCTTTTCCGCCGTCATATTTACCCCCGCTTCTTTCAGCCGCGCCACCAGATGGCGGGACTGGGGATCAGAGAGCCAGTTGAGGATAAATCTTGCGGTGATCTCACCAATATCATCAATGGCGGTGAGATCTTCGGCGGTAGCAGCTTCCAGCGCTTCAAAAGTGCCGAAATGCTGCGCTTACACCTTACCCGCCTTCGCGCCCACCTGACGGATGCCCAAGGCATAGATCAAGCGAGAAAGATCGTTTTCCTTGCTCTTTTCAATGGCGGCTACCGCGTTGGCAGCGGACTTGGCACCCATGCGGTCCAGCTGGGCGATATCCTGTTCTTTGAGGAAATAGAGGTCCGCCGCGCTTTTTACAAGGCCTGCATCAATGAGCTGCTGCATCACCGCAGGGCCCATACCGTCAATATCCATGGCATCGCGGGATGCAAAATGGGTAATGTTCCGCAGCAGCTGGGCGGGGCATTCCGCGCCGCTGCAGCGAACGGCAGCGCCGTCCTCGTCGCGGTATACGGCAGCGCCGCACACAGGGCAGTTCTGAGGCAGGAAATAAGGTTCCGTACCTTCAGGACGCTTGGAAAAGTCCACTTCCACAATCTCGGGAATGATCTCCCCTGCTTTCTGCACGATGACGGTATCGCCGATGCGGATATCCTTTTCGGTGATATAGTCCTGATTGTGAAGGGTGGCATTAGTAACGGTTGTGCCTGCAAGGCGCACAGGCTCCAGCACAGCCTTGGGGGTCAAAACACCCGTTCTTCCCACCTGCACCACGATGTCCACCAGCTTGGATGGCTTCTTTTCAGGGGGATATTTATAGGCAACAGCCCACTTTGGGCACTTGGCTGTGCTGCCCACAGTAGCGCGCTGGGAAAGGCGGTTCACCTTTACCACGGCGCCGTCAAAATCGTAAGCAAAGTCGCCGCGGCTTTCGTTAAGGCGGAAAATTTCATCCTGCACCGATGCAAAATCAGAAAACACGCGGTAAGGGATCACCTTAAAATGCTGTTCTTTCAGGTAATCCAGGGTTTCAGCATGGCTTGCAAAGGTCTTGCCTTCTGCCAGCTGCAGATTGAAGATGGAAATATCCAGCTTACGCTTGGCTGCGATCTTGGGATCCAGCTGGCGCAGAGAGCCTGCCGCTGCGTTGCGGGGATTTGCCATAAGGGTTTCCCCATTGAGTTCGCGCTGGGCATTGATCTCTTCAAAGACACTCTTGGGCATGAAAACCTCGCCGCGGACAATAAGGCGCGGCAGTTTTTCAGGAAGCGTCATGGGAACAGACATAATGGTGCGTATGTTTTCCGTCACATCCTCGCCCACGCGGCCGTCACCGCGGGTAGCAGCCTGATAAAACTCGCCGTTACGGTATTCAATGGCCACGCTGAGTCCATCGATCTTGGGCTCCACGCTGAATTCCGATGCCCCATCCAGCTCGCGCTGCATACGGGTGATAAACTCCTCCACCTCATCGGGGCTGAACACATCCTGCAGGCTTTCCAGAGGTGCCGCATGAGTCACCTGAGAAAATGCGGAAAGCGCCGCGCCGCCCACACGCTGGGTGGGAGAATCGGGAGTGATCTCTTCAGGGTGTTCCTTTTCCAGATCCTCCAGTCGGCGGAGCATTCTGTCATATTCAAAGTCGGAGATGATGGGATCATCCAGCACATAATAGCGGTAGCCATGCTGGTTGAGTTCATCCCGCAGCTGTTTCATTTCGGTTTTATGATCCATGGTCATATCCCCTTATCCGTTGTTCATGATATATTCTTCTGCATCCTCTGTATCGTTGGCGTGGAAATAGGTGTAAGTCTCAGGCACTTTGCCCACGATCACCGTTTCCGCCACATCGTAAGAGCCGGAAGCTGTAGTGTAGGTAGTATATCCCGGGAGCAGTATGCTCACCTTCACTTCCACCGTGAGGATAATGCGGTGCTTGGTCTGGTTGATGCCGGTTGAGGTAAAATCATTTTCCAATGTGGAAGATGCCAGTCCTACTGTCTGCATCCGTACCTTTAAGTTGGGCCCGCGTCCTGCAAGCAATGGTGAGCCAGTAAGGGTACCGAGAGAAATGGCAAGGTCGGTATCTGCAATAAGGGAGAGATCCTCCGTTACCTTCCCCGATACCAATGCCTGCAGGCGGTTGATCTCCGCCATGTTTGTCTGCAGTGCGGTAATGTTTCCGTCACCATCGGTATGAAGCGTCACCATGCGTGCATAATCAAACTCGCCGCTTTGGAGCACCTCTTTCACAGCAGTGGAAACCGCCTTGTTGACACGGTTCACCGCCTGCGTGGCTGCAAGGTTGGAAAGCAGCGGTCGGAAATGGGAAACACCGATCAGCCCCAGCGCCGCCAGCAGCGCCACCAGCAAAAAGACACACCATTTCCGAAAGGCTCTCCGTCTTCCGTACCGCCATATTCCTCTCAAACGCACCACCTCATAAGAGTGTATGCGCGTAAGGCTTATTTCAATTCATTGACCACTTTTTTGAAGAGCTTACCGCGCTCCATAAAGTTTTTGAACTTATCAAAAGAAGTGCTGGCGGGGCTCATAAGCACCACGTCGCCTTCCTTGGCGCGGCTCTGCGCCACGCGGATAGATTCTGCAAAATCGTCTACAAAAATGATCTCAGGCTTGCCCTCTTCGTAGCCGGGTGCGTTGACTGCCGCATCGCGGATCTTGAAAACGGAAGACCCGGGTGCATCCCCGCCGGTGAGGATCAAAAGTTTTACGTGTTCCACCATGTCGGGGCCCAGTTCGTCGTAAGGAATGTCCTTATCCTTGCCGCCGGCCAGCATGATCACCTTTTCAGGGAAAGAGCGAAGGCCTGCAATGGTGCGGCTGGGGCTGGATGCGATGGAGTCGTTATAGTAGCGCACGCCGTGGAGCTCGCGCACCAGTTCGATGCGGTGCTCTACCCCGCCGAATTCTGCGGCAAATTCACGGATCACATCGTCGCTGACAAGACCTTCCACAGCAGAGATAGCTGCCATGTAGTTTTCTACGTTGTGGATGCCGGGTATCTTGATATTCTTGGCTTCCAGCACCTTTTCGGTCTTGCCACCGTGCTTACGCACGATGCAACCATCTTCGAAGGTGATACCTTCTTCAATAGGGTTCACGCGGGAGAAAAAGACTTCTCTGCCGCCTGCGCGGGGCGCAAAGGAACGGGTGATGTCGTTATCGTAATTCAGCGTTACGCGGCAGTTTTCGCCCTGATGCAGGAAGATGTTTGCCTTGGCCTCTACATATTCTTCCATGTCCTTATGAACATTGAGATGGTTGGGGGCAAGGTTGGTAAGTACAGCACGCATGGGTGCAATATCATCCATGGTGAGAAGCTGGAAAGAAGAAAGTTCCAGCACCACGAAATCGCTTTCCTTCATGCCGCCCGCTTCTGCCAGCAAGGGGTTGCCGATGTTGCCGCCCACATACACATGGTAGCCTGCCTTCTTCATAAGGCCTGCAATGATGCTGGTGGTGGTAGTCTTACCGTCGCTGCCCGTCACCGCCAGAATGGGACAGGGGCAAACCTTGAAAAAGACTTCCATTTCGCTGGTGATCTCGCTGCCGCGTTCTTTGGCGGCAAGGAATTCAGGCACATCGGGACGCATGCCGGGAGTACGGAAAATAATATCCTCGGTAAGATCTTTCAGATAGTCATTACCCAGCTTCAGCTTGGCGCCTTTCGCTTCCAGCGCGTCGGCAAGACCGTCGAATTCACCGCGCTCTTTCTTGTCGCAGGCGGTAACAGCGATACCTGCGGAAAGCAGCAGTTCAATGAGAGGCGTGTTGCTGACACCAATGCCGATAACAGCTACACTCTTACCCTGAATGGAATGAAGATAATCCTGCAGATTCATATAGAAAAACCCTCCCTATGGGTCATATTTTAACTTATAAATTATACTCCTGATGCTGTCAAAATTCAATCGTTTGTTGACTTTCCCGCCCTCTTTCGTTACAATATTTCTGCGAGTATGCCAGACAGTCGCGGAAGCGAGCCGAAAGGCTGCTGATGAGGAAAGTCCGGGCTCCACAGGGCAAGGATAACGGGTAACGCCCGCCGAAGGCGACTTCAGGAAAAGTGCAACAGAGATATACCGCCGATCTTCGGGTCGGTAAGGGTGGAAAGGCGAGGTAAGAGCTCACCCATCGTATGGAGACATCACGATGCTGTAAACTCTATCCGGAGCAACACCGGTATGGGAGCATATAGGTTGGCCCGACCGCTCCCGGGGTGGCTTGATCGTGCCGGCAACGGTACGGCTAGATAGATGACTGTCTAAGACAGAACCCGGCTTACAGACATGCTCGCGTGATATGAAAAGGACACCGTAGAAACGGTGTCCTTTTCTTTTTCTCATGCCAGCGCCTGCTCCATGGCGCAAATGATACTTCCGATCTTCTCAGGTTCAATGGAAGCATAGTTGATCACAAGACAGCGGCTCTCCTGCTTTGCTTCCCATGCGGCAAAATAATCCCGCAAAAGGCGCACCCGCAACCCTTCTTTTTCAAGGCGGGCAGTAAGTTGGGCATCGGTAAGCTTGCTTTTTACCTGCAAAAGGAAGTGCAGCCCCGCGTCTGCTTCCAGAATAGTAACTTTATCCTTCAGTCCGGAATTCTCAATGGCGTCACTGAGAGATTCGCAAAGACCGCGGTAATATTTTCTTGCGCGGTTCAGGTGCTTTTCAAAGTACCCCTCAGCAATGAAAGACGCCAGCGCGCTCTGATCCAGCACAGGTACGGTGCAGGCATAAAAAGAGAGTTTTTCTGCAAAACGCTCCATCAACTCCCGCGGCAGGATCATATAGCTCACACGCATGGAGGGAGACAAACTCTTGGAAAAGGTATTCATATAAATCACCCGCCCCCGGGTATCAAGGCTCTGCAGCGTAGGAATAGGTCGGCCTGAAAAGCGGAACTCACAGTCATAGTCATCTTCCAGAATATAGCGGTCCTCCCCTGCCGCGGCCCACTGCAAAAGCTCCATGCGCCGCTTAGCTGCCGTCACAATACCCGTGGGGAAATGATGGGAGGGCGAAATGTGCAGCACCTGGGGCTTTTTTTCTGCCAGTGCCTCCATGCTGACGCCAAGGCTGTCCAGCGGAATATTCACTGTAGAAACGCCGTTTGCCTGGAATACTCGCTCTACTTTGCGGTAGCCGGGTTCTTCCACGCCATAGCAAAGATCGCGACCCAAAAGCTGAATAATCAAGTGATAGAGATACTCTGTCCCTGCGCCGATGACGATCTCTTCGGGAGAAACCTCCATGCCGCGGAAGCGATAAAGATAATCGCTGATGGCTTGCCGCAGAGATAAAAGACCTGCGTAAGGTGCAGGGCGCACAAACGGCTCATCCATAATCACACGGCGCACCGTCCGTGCCCATACCGCATAGGGAAAGCAGCGCTCGCTGATGTGGTTCTGAGTAAGATCTGCCATGGTTTCCGCCGCCAGAACGCCATCTTTTTCCTCGCGCTCGCCCCTGGGTTTCTTCTCGTTGGCTTCGAAGCTTCCCACGTCTTCGGCAAAGTAACCTTTTTTCTCTTTGGAATAAATGTAACCTTCTGCCAGAAGCTGAGCATAGGCATTTTCCACTGTGATTTTACTGACGGAGAGATGCTCAGCAAGGGTGCGCTTGGAGGGCAGCTTTTCGTCCTTTTTCAGCCGCCCTGCAAGAATATCTTCCCGAATCAGCTGATAGAGATATTCATACATGGGCACTTTTCCGTGAGCGCTGAGATCATATGTCAGCATGTTTTTCCCCTCCTCTGGCCGTGTTGAAATAAGCGGAATTCATCATCTTGATAATGCCAGTATAGCACTTTCCCGCCCCCGCGGCAACAAAAAAAGACGCCATCATCGATGGCGTCTTTTCTATTGCTTTTAAATTAGTCCTGATCCCAGTTGTGCCAAACGTTCTGAACGTCGTCGTTGTCTTCCAGGTGGCTCAGGAGCTTTTCCATCATCTTGATGTTGTCTTCGCCTTCCAGCTTCTGATAGTTCTGGGGAACCATTTCCACTTCAGCGCTCATGAAGGTATAGCCCTTAGCTTCCAGAGCAGAGAGAACAGCGGGGAAATCGTCGGGTTCGGTGGTTACTTCGAATACAGGACCGTCAGCTTCGAAATCGCTGGCACCGGAATCCAGAGCATCCATCATAACAACTTCTTCATCCAGGTCTTCGTCTTCATTGTTGATAACGATCACGCCCTTGCGGTCGAAGGACCAGGATACACAGCCCTGTGCGCCCAGGTTGCCGCCGAACTTATCGAAATAGTGGCGAACTTCGGGAGCGGTACGGCTGCGGTTGTCGGTAAGAGCTTCTACGATAACAGCAACGCCGCAGGGGCCGTAGCCTTCGTAAGTAACGGATTCGTAGTTATCGGTGTTGCCTGCACCCAGAGCCTTGTCGATGGTGCGCTTGATGTTATCGTTGGGCATGTTTACAGCCTTTGCCTTGGAGATAACAGTTGCCAGACGGGAGTTGTTGGCGGGGTCGCCGCTGCCGCCCTGCTTAACAGCAACAATGATTTCCTTTGCGATCTTGGTGAAAGCTGCGCTGCGCTTAGCGTCTGCTGCACCCTTGGTTTTCTGAATATTGTGCCACTTGGAATGACCGGACATAATTCAAATCTCCTTACTTACATGTAATATTGAATGACCTCTTTGTGGACGGTCGATTTTACGGTTTCAATTTCGGGGAAGTTTTCCTTCAGATACTCACACACCACAGGGCAAATCACATCTTCCGTGGGGAAATGGCCCGCATCGATGAGATTGAGACCGTGGGTATCGAGGAACGTGTGGTAAGAAAGGTCGCTGGTGACAAACGTATCACAGCCCTTTTCCATTGCCACGCCAATATAATCGTCGCACGCGCCGCCGCCAACCGCAACCCGCAGCACCTTTTTGCCGCCATCACGGTAACGAAGGCCGTTAGAACTTAAAGATTTTACCACAAAAGGCAGGAATTCGGCAAGAGGAATTTCATATTTTAAGGTACCAATTCTGCCGATTTTATCCTCTCCCAGGGGTTCTGTGTCAGAAAGGCCCAGTTTTTGTGCCAAAATATCGTTAACGCCGCCCTCTGCCGCGTCCAGATTGGTGTGCATGCAGATAGCCGCGATGCCCTTCTGGATCAGCTTCATTAAAATGCGGCCCTGTGCATTATCTTCCCGCACCGACTGCACCGCGTGCCAGCGGCAGTTCATCACAGGATGGTGGGCAACGATGAGGTCTGCTCCCAGCTCCACAGCTTCGTTTACCACCTCTTCGGTGATATCCAGCGACACCAGGATCTTTTTTACCTCGGCTTCGCTGTCACCCACCAAGTGGCCCACATTGTCCCAATCGGCAGCCAGTTCTTTGGGCGCCCATGCATAAAGGGCATTTTCAATGTCTTTTACCCGACTCATGCCTTTCCCTCCATCATGCTTTTGAGTTCTTCCAGCGCAGCGAAAACCTCCTGCGCTTTGCGCTCTGCTGCCGCATCACGACCACGCTTGAGCCCTTCATAGGCTCTCTCCAGCCGCGCGCGCTGAATGGCAAGATAGTCACTCCACAAAGGGTCATGCTGCAGTTTCACACCACCGTGGATCTCGCCCGCGGAAAGGGGTTTGCTCTCCCCTGCTTTTACGATGAAAATGGGATAGAGCACTTCCTTATCCCACACAAGATGCTCGGAAACGAAGAAATAGCCATTTTCCGTCAGCCATTTGCGAAGAAATTCCTGCTTACTCATAGGCTGTAACAGTAAAGTGATATCACTTTGCAGCAGCCAGGGCGCAGCAGTTAAGATGGTAGCAATAGTCTCGCCGCCCATGCCTGCGATGACCACGGAATCCACTTCTTCAGCACGGATCAGATCAAGGCCGCCGCAAAGGCGGAATCCGATATTTTCCGTAATGCCAAATTCCTTTGCCGTGCGCCGCGCGTGTTCCAGCGGTTCCACATTAATGTCGGAAGCGATGGCGGAGCTGATTTTCTTCTCCTGCAGGAGATACACAGGAAGATAGCCGTGGTCGGTGCCCACATCGGCAATACGTGCGCCGTCTGCCACCAGATCAGCCAGCGCCTGTAAGCGCGGCTGCAGTATCAGTTTTTTCTCTTCCATATCATCCCTCCGTTGACACGCCCTTCCCCGTTGGTTAAACTGGGAGAAAGGAGCGTGATACCATGCGTCTTTTTGTTGCATTAACATTTCCACCCGCCGTTCATTCCGCGCTGCTTCGCGCGCAGAACGCTTTGAGAAAACAAGGCCGCGGCAATTTCACACGGGAAGAAAATCTCCATCTCACTTTGGCCTTCATCGGCGAAACGGACCGCGTGGAAGAAGCTCGCGCCGCAGTGCAGGAGATCACATCCTCCCCTGCCGCGCTGCAATTTTCCAAAGCGGGTGCCTTTGATGATCTCATCTGGGTAGGAGCTGAACTCTCGCCATCTTTGGCCGTCTTGCAGCGTGAGGTGGCGCAGCGGCTGAAAGACCACGGCTTTTCTTTAGAAAAGCGTGCTTTCCGCCCCCATATCACTCTCTGCCGCCGTTTCGCGCCTTACGGCAAGCGAGACCTCGCCGCGGTGGAACAAGCCCTTGGCAAAGCAAATTGCCGTGCAGAACGGGTCATTTTGATGGAATCTCTCCGTGTGGACGGAAAACTGCTTTACCGCCCTGTGGAAACGAAAAAATTATAGGTTTCAAGAACGAACGCATACGGAAAATTCCGTATGCGTTCTTGTTTTTTTACTTGTTAGCCTCTTCGTTGATGAGGGCCAGCAGCTTTTCGCAATCAACACCGTGTACCATGCAAGCTTCTTCTACGGTTTCGCCGCGGGAAGCAGGGCAACCCAGGCAATGCATGCCGATGGAAAGGAAAATGGGCGCGGTCTGGGGAGCCAGATCGAGAATATCGCCAATAATGGTATCTTTGGTAATTTCAACCATGATGAGTTCCTCCGGTTCAATAGATGGATATAGTATACCGCAAAATTCTCTTTTTTTCAATATATGCAGCACAATTCCCTGTTAAATGCGAAAAAAGAGGCGCTTGCCAAAGCAAGCGCCTCTTTATATAGCAAAAACAATCAGCCGAAATTAGCCGTTTTCACGCATCTTAGCGAAGCAATCGCTGCAGTAAACGGGACGGTCAGACTTGGGTTCGAAAGGAACCTTAGCTTCGCCGCCGCAAGCTGCGCAAACTGCGGTGAAGAATTCACGGGGACCACGAGCAGCGTTCTTGCGAGCATCACGGCAAGCCTTGCAGCGCTGGGGCTCATTCTGGAAGCCGCGTTCAGCGTAGAATTCCTGTTCACCAGCGGTGAAAACGAATTCGTTACCGCATTCTTTGCATACTAAAGTCTTGTCTTCGTACATGTTGTTACCCTCTCTTTGAAAGATAAAATGATATATTGCGCTCAGCTTTCCGCTGATCTCGCCAAAAGGAATTTACTGCGCGGATACCTTCCGTCTCACGCGCTGCACGGCGTTGTCCACCGATTTCAGGCTCCTGCCAACAAACTCTGCGATCTCCTGACAGGAGTAACCATCGAGATAATACCCTAAGATCTTTGCTTCAAACTCGGACAACTGCCTCCGCACACCGGAGAGAATGTGTTCCGCGTGTTCCCTGCTGATCACCTGCTCTTCGGGGCTGGAAGCCACCAGCTCAGGTGCCATCTGGGAAGCGGGATCATGCTCAAAGAAAGGAGTATCCAAAGGGATCGATTGGTTAAGGGGCGTATGCTTATCGCAGTTGGCTGCGCGAAGCACACTGATAAGCTTATTGCGAATACAGACTTCTGCAAAGGTGCGGAACGATGCGTTTTTGGAAGCATCGTACTCGCGGACTGCGTAAATGAGACCGACCATACCCTCCTGGATCAGATCCTCACTGTCGCCGCCTGCCAAAAAGTAAGGCCGCGCACAGACACGCACCAAACGGTGGTATCTTGTCACAAGAATCTCCTCTGCCCTGCGGCTGCCGTTTGCCGCCTCACGGCAAAGGTCCTCATCAGCGAGAGAATCCAAAAGGATATCGCTATCATTGAAATCTCTATACATCGATATTATACCTATTCTATAACGAAATTGTCAAGTCATTATAGGTTTTTTGTTCATATTTTGTTAAATATTTAGATATTTTTCACCAGTTCTGCCAATCTCTCGGCCACTTCAGATGCAATTTCTTCCGTCTTAGCTTCTACCATTACACGGATGAGAGCCTCAGTGCCGCTGGCACGAACCAGCACGCGGCCGCTGCCTGCAAGCTTAGCTTCCTCTTCCTTCACAGCAGCGAGAAGTTCAGCAGATTCCATCACGCGTTCCTTGGTGTTGTTGTAGGGAGAAACCTTCACATTGATCAGCACCTGAGGATAACGTGCGCAGCAGCTTGCCAGCTCGCTGGCCTTCTTGCCGGAGTTCTTCAGCACCTGCAGGAACTGCATCGCGGTAACTTCGCCGTCACCGGTGGTTGCAAATTCGGTGAAGATGGTGTGGCCGGACTGTTCGCCGCCGATGCGGAAACCACCTTCCAGCATAGCTTCCAGCACGTTTCTGTCACCAACGCTGGTGCAGATGAGGTCGATGCCGTTGTTGCGGCAGAATTCATGCAGACCCAGATTGCTCATAACGGTAGCAACCATGGTGTTACCATTGAGCTTGCCCTTAGCCTTCATATCGGTAGCGCAGACAGCCAGCACCTGGTCACCGTCGATAAGTTCGCCCTTTTCGTCCAGGAACAGGCAGCGGTCAGCGTCGCCGTCAAAGGCAATACCCAGATCGTAGCCGCCGGAGAGCACCTTTTCGCGCAGCTTATCCATGTGAGTGGAGCCGCAGCCGTTATTGATGTTGATGCCGTCGGGAGAAGCGTGGATAATATCAGCTTCCAGCTTGAACTTGGCAAAAAGATCAGGAGCGGTAGCGGAAGCGGCGCCGTTTGCGCAGTCTACTGCCACGCGGAGACCTGCCAGGTCGCTTTCCACGCCGGAGGCCACGTAGTCCACATAATCAGCCTTCAGCTTGTGGGTGCCGCGAAGACGGCGGCCGATGGCATCCCCAGTCTTTACTGCCATCTCTTCACCGCTGAGGATCTTTTCTTCCACAGCCAGTTCCACTTCGTCGGGCAGCTTGTAGCCGCATTCGTTGAAGATCTTGATGCCGTTGTTATCAAAGGGATTGTGGGATGCGGAGATCACGATACCTGCATCAGCCTTTTCTTTGATGGTGATATAAGCAACTGCAGGGGTGGGCACAGTGCCAAGAGGCATTACATCGCCGCCCATGGAGCAAATGCCTGCGATAAGAGCGCATTCCAGCATATCGGAAGAAATGCGGGTGTCCTTACCGATGGTGATCACAGGGCGACGGCCGTTCTTCTCTTCCAGAACTGCAACCACTGCCTGACCCACACGATAAGCGAGAGAAGCATCCAGAGTGTCGCCCACGATGCCGCGGATACCGTCAGTACCAAAAAGTTTACCCATAATTTTATACCTCCAAGTTAAATCTGAAGCTGATGTTGTTCGTTAAAATAGTCTTTGTGCAGATGCTCGTAAGCCTTCTGCGTAACGCAGCGGCCACGGGGCGTGCGGTTCAAGAAACCCAGCTGCATGAGATAGGGTTCATACACGTCTTCCAGCGTAACGGATTCTTCCCCAATGGTTGCCGCAAGAGTTTCAAGCCCCACAGGTCCGCCGCCATAGTTATCGATGATGGCGGTGAGCATGCGGCGGTCAACGGGATCGAGACCCAAAAAGTCGATCTCCAATGCGGAAAGAGCCTCATCTGCCACCTCGCGGGTGATGATGCCGTTGGCCTTTACCTCCGCAAAGTCACGGACACGGCGCAGCATGCGGTTTGCGATACGGGGCGTGCCGCGGCTGCGCTTGGCGATTTCAATGGCGCCTGCGTCCTCAATGGGAACGCCCAGGATCCCTGCGCTGCGGCTTACGATCTTGGCAAGCTCTTCGGGCGTATAAAGCTCCAGACGCAGCGTCACACCGAAGCGGTCACGCAAGGGCGCAGAAAGCTGGCCTGCGCGGGTGGTAGCACCGATAAGCGTGAATCGCGGCAGATCCAGACGGATGGAGTTGGCGCTGGGGCCTTTGCCCACGATGATGTCGATGACATAGTCCTCCATAGCGGGATAGAGGATCTCTTCCACCGCGCGGTTCAGGCGGTGGATCTCATCCACAAAGAGGATGTCGCCTTCGTTGAGGTTGGTGAGAAGGGCTGCAAGGTCGCCGGGTTTTTCAATGGCAGGGCCGCTGGTGATGCGGATGTTAACGCCCATCTCCTGCGCGATGATGCCTGCAAGGGTAGTCTTACCCAGACCGGGAGGCCCGTGGAACAGCACATGATCCAGCGCCTCTTCCCTTTTGCGGGCAGCCTGAATAAAGACCGAAAGATTCCCCTTGGCCTTTTCCTGCCCAATATATTCCGAAAGGGCCTTGGGGCGAAGGGAACCTTCCTGCACATCTTCGGAGAGGAAAGTCTTGGCCACAATAGGCTCTTCGTAAATATCCGTGCCGAAATCAATACTCATAAATCGTCCTCATATTCTAAGGTCCATTACTTTACCATGCGCTTGAGACTCTGGCGAATGATCTCTTCCAAAGAGAGATTAGCAACATCCAGACCCTTTATGGCGGCAGCAGCTTCCTGCGCGCTGTAACCCAGTACCGCAAGAGCCGCAGCGGCTTCGCCCGCCTTATCGGTATAGACGGCGCTGACAGACGCAGACCCCGTAGGCACAGTGAAGGCAGGCTGCTCTTTGGCGATCTTATCCTTGAGCTCCAGAATAATACGTTGGGCGATACGCTTGCCGATGCCGGGTGCCATGGTCAGGGTCTTTTCATCCCCTGTGACAATAGCCATAGCAAGGCTCTCGGGGGTACCCACGGACAAAATGGCAAGAGCCGCTTTGGGACCCACACCGCTGACGCTCAGCAGCATTTTGAAGCTGTTAAGTTCATTCTGAGTGGCAAAGCCGTAAAGATCGAAAATATCTTCCCCCACATTGAGGTAAGTATAGAGCTTGCCCTTCTGCCCTTTTTTCAAAGCGGCAAGGGTATTATTGGTGGTTTTGCAGGCATAGCCCACACCGCCGCAATCGATGACGGCGAGATACGGCAGGATCTCCGCTACCGTTCCTTCCACATAGTAAAACATGTTTTTCTCCTTATGATCAGACCGTTTCCGTCACTTCCGTCATCTGGGGAAGGCGGGAGGTCATGCTGCGGGAATGACAAATGGCAATGGCCAGCGCGTCGGCCGCGTCATCGGGTCGAGGAAGCGCATTGAGCTTTAAAAGGCGGCGGGTCATATCCATCATCTGCCGTTTTTCAGCTTTGCCGTAGCCTGTGATGGCCAGCTTTACCTGAGAGGGCGTGTATTCATAAAGCGGGATACCGCACTTTTCCGCCGCGAAAAGGATCACGCCACGACCGTGAGCAACGGCGATGCCCGTTGTGATGTTGGTGTTGAAGAAAAGCTCTTCCACGGCAATAACATCAGGTTTGAGCTTGGTGATCAGCTCCTCCACATCCTGCCCGATCTGATAAAGACGGCGGCTGAGAGGCAGCCCTGCGGGAGTGGTGATGGCACCGTAATGCAGCATATGAAGATTCTGCCCACGGTTTGCTTCGATCATGCCGAAACCGATGGTAGCATACCCGGGGTCGATACCCAGTATCCGCATTGGAGCCCCTCCCCCCCAAATTAGCATTTATGATAACATTATAACAAATTCCTTTTTCAATAGCAATAAATTTACAAAAATCGAACAGATGTTTTTTTACAATTTCCGCAAAAAAACCACCCTTTCCCTTGAAAAGAGTGGTTTTTATGCTCTGGGGTGTGCTTTATGGTAAATATCTTTGAGCTGCTTTTTCACCACATGGGTGTAGATCTGGGTGGAAGAAATATCGGCATGCCCCATCATTTCCTGAATGGCATGGATATCGGCACCGTTTTCCAGCAGATGCACAGCGAAGGAGTGGCGCAGCGTATGAGGGGTGATCTCCTTTTCGATCTGAGCCTTTTCCTTGTAGTATTTGATGATCTTCCAGAAGCCCTGACGGCTCATGCGCTCGCCGCTCATGTTTACGAAGAGAGCTTCCTCCTCTTCCCCTGCGATCAGCTGGGGACGGATCTCTTTCACATAATCCTGCAGAGCACGGATAGCGGTGGAATAAAGCGGGATGATGCGCTCTTTACCCTTGCTCTCGCAGCGGATAAAACCTGCTACAAGGTTCAAATCGGAAATATCAAGGCTGATCAATTCACTGACGCGGATGCCGGTCGCATAGAGAAGCTCCAGCATGGCGTGGTCACGGTAACCTTTGGCATCGGTGCACTGGGGCTGTTCCAGGAAAAGTTCCACTTCCTTGTTGGTAAGGATCTGGGGATACTTCCGCTCCACCTTGGCAGCAGCCACTCCCTTTGCGGGGTTCGTCTTCACATTGCCAACAGTAATCATGTACGCGTAGAAAGACTTCAAAGAAGCAAGGCAGCGGGTCACAGACGCAGCAGATTTCCCTTTACGCTTCATCATGAGAACATAGTCCTGCACGTGTTCGGTTTTGGCACGTTTGAGATCCATGCCGCTCTCTTTGAGATAAGCTTTAAACTGTGTCACGTCTCTTACATAAGAGGCAACGGTATTTTCAGAGGAATGCTTTTCTTCCATCAGATATAAACGGTAACTTTCAAGGTATGTAACACCCACGGCGCATTCCTCCTTTCATCAAAAATTCATTCCCGCAAGAACGCGGGACAAAAGCTGAGGCACAAGAAATATCTCAAATAAAATACCTGCCCCCAGAACACCTGCCAGGCACAAAAACTGCGGTGTTTTTTTCACCTGCCGCGGTTTTCCCTGCCGGCGGGACGGCAGCGCACGAAACGCCAAAACAAAACAGCACGGTAAAACCAGTACCGATCGAATGCCTAAAACACAAAGCGCCACCCACACACCGCTTTTTCCGAAAGCCGCCAGAAACGCCGCCACGGAAAACGAAAGTTCCGCACCAATAAACAACATGAAAAGCGGCAGCAATCCTGCCCCTAACGGGATCAGGGTCAAACCCAGCACCAAAAGCGGATAGCGGAAATAAAGGCTTGCAGCTACCCATGGCGAAACAGCATCGATTGAACTGCTATGCGTTAAAAAAGCGCTTAGATAAAGCGCTAACTCCTCTGCTGCATTCATACGATCACAAAGAAACCTTCCGCTTAAAACGCCAAACGCGAAAAAAATAAGCAGAAGTGCTCCGTAACCAAATTCCACTCCACAGGAGAAAAAAGCCGGAGCTTTCCGCGGCCGATTTTCCATCATCTCACCTCGCCGCATTTTATGCAGCAAAAAGCAGGAAAAGACGCGCAAATAAAAATGTAAACCGGGCGCTTAAATAATATATTGCAAAAACCGCACTTGCGCAAGGCAAAATAAGAAACTTTTTCTTTTTCGTAATTTATGACAAAATTTTATGTAAACATAATTATGTAAACAAGAAAAACCTTTATCGGATTCCCGTCCCTTCCCCACCTCACTCAGCATATTTTGTGCAGCGAAATTCCTGCACCACACAAAATATTGCTTGCTGCCCACAAATAGAAAAAGTGCGGTTTGTCAAGCAACAAATCCACACTTTTTAAAATTTTGGTGATTTTTACCACTTCACTTTTTTCGCCGTTTCTTCCCTCGATGCAGTGCCGCACCTCTCTCCCCCACCCCAGCCATAAGTGCTGCCACCGCACCCGCAACACACCCGGAATAAATCCACACCTGCGCTGTCGCCCCTTTGCTCTCACAGCAAAGGAACGCTGTAGCTGCATAGACCAAAAGCGCCGCCAACACCGCCCAGATTTTTTTCGTTTTCAAAAAAGCCCTTGCTAAGAGACCGCTGCAAAACACACCGAAAGCCCCTATTGCAAAATACAAACTGCCTGCCTCTTCCCCACCTATCTTTCCCCAAAGACACAGCAGCGCACCGAGAAACAAAAAAAGAGCATATGCACCAACTGCACCCACAACCGTCAACGCTGCACCTTTGCCGTTTACACCCTTTCTGCGCATAAAAAATACCTCCCTTGTCAC